>JBEIEK010000082.1:0-19101 GCA_040382995.1 Planctomycetaceae bacterium | reverse complement strand
CCCTCCAAAGATCTCCCCAAAATCTGTGTCCGTTTGTCAATATCTCTCAACAGGCCAAACTCTGAGTCCCGCCTGACCAGTACACTCGGCATCACTTCGTCTGCGGCGGTTCCACGGCCACCTCGGACTCCGGAACCAGACTGATGGACACGTCCATTCCGCGCAGGTGACGGTCGAAGAAATTGCTCATCAACGTGATGATGGCCGGCTTGCTGAATGCTGCTCCGCCGTGCCCGGATCCGGGCAGTGTCTGCAGCCAGACGGGGACGCCCTTCGCCTTCAGTGCTGCGGCCAGCTCCACACTTTGCGCATAGGGAACCAGTGCATCATGCGTCCCGTGCAGAATGAGCGTTGGTGGGTCATCTGCGGTGATGTAGTGCACCGGACTCACTGCGGCCAGCTGCTCGCGATCGGTTTCCAGATTGCCACCAATCAGCAGGGCATAGGGGTCACTTGCTGAATTGAACTGGAAAATATTTCGCACGTTTTTGTCATCAGCGGCCTGCTGCATGACGGTCGCGAAATTCGCCGGACCAAAGATGTCACAAACACACTGCACATCATCCGACTGATCCTGAAATTCACCGATCATCGGAAAGGCTTTTGCGCCACCGGATGTCCCGACCAGCGCTGACAAGTGGCCACCTGCAGAACCGCCGATGACCCCCACTTTCGCCGCGTCGAGACCGTACTTTTCGGCATGGCCGCGGAGCCAGCGAATTGCGGCCTGACAATCCTGAATCTGTGCCGGAAACACAGCCTTCTGGCTGAAGCGGTACTCGATGCTGGCCACCGCGTAGCCACGGTTCACCATCCCCAGAAACGGACATGGAAATTTGCTGCCGCCGCGCCAGCCACCGCCGTGAATGTGCACGATCAGCGGCAGCGGCTGAGCGACCGGATTCTGTGGCAGATACAGATCCAGTTTCTGGGACTCATCACCACCCTCCACATAGGCCAGATCCCGCTCCATTCGCACGCCCGCCGGCAGCTTCGGTGCCGGCTTTTCATCGGCGAGGATTTGGCCGGCAGAACCATTGACCAGGGTGCTCAGCAGCAGCAGCCCCGGCATGCACTTTGAAGCGATCGGCCTGAATACTCTATTCAGCAAACACATAATCTCTCCGATTTCAGAGGATGGACCAGCTTAACGGACGCTGCAGACGCGTGCAGTCCTGCAGAGGGCTAAAAATCATCCGGCAGTGCCAGCGACCAGACTTCATTGCTGAGCGGTTGTGCGTGGCCCGCGGCGACCCAGAGTCGGTCACGGAAGATCCATGCCGAATGTTCATGCCGCTCCTTCCAGATCGTTCCACACTGCAACTGCTGCCAGTCCCGGCCATTCCGCGAATACCAGACGTCGCCGTGATTGCGGTGCGGATTGTTCGACCAGCCTCCGAGCACCCAGAGACAGCCTTTCCAGGAAGCGGCGGAAAACCAAAGCCGCGGGTGCCATGGAGCGTTTGCGGTTTCCTGCCGCCAGTGCACCCCATCCTCGGAGCTCCAGACGTCGTTCATCGCGGAGTATTCCGGCACATAATTGCCACCGCCAAAGACCCACAGCCGACCGGCATGCGCAACGGCCTGGTGATAGGCGCGCGGGGCCCATTCGGCGGCCTGCGTTTCACACTTCCATTCACGGCCGTCAGCGGAAGACCACACGTCGTTCTTCAGGCTGCTGCGGTCCCCAAAATAATAATTCTCGGTGCCGCCCAGAACCCACAGCCGGTCGCGAAATTCCACCAGGCCGCCAGCCAGACGCGGCGTCCAGCCGGCTTTTTCGGTCACGCGTTCCCAGTCCCTGCCATTGTCGGAATTCCAGACTTCGCTGGTGGCGCCGTGACCTTCCAGCCGCCCATTGGTCCAGCCACCCATCAGCCACATGCGGTCATGAAACGTGATGGTCATTGGCAGATCACTGTACCGCCACGGAGCTTCGTGCTGCACCTCTTCCCAGGTCACTCCGTCCGCTGAACTCCAGACATCGCGCGGAGGTGGAGAAAACGAATCAAACCAGCCTCCAAGAATCCACAGGCGGTCCTGGAACACCACTTCGCCACTGGAATCCCGAGGCCGCCAGGCGGCGGCGGCCGTTTCCAGTTTCCAGTCCCACGCCTTTGGCGTGGGGGTGCCAGGCTCGGCTGCGGCGGCCGAAACGCCACCACCTAACAAAAGCTGACCGCCGGGCAGCATCGCGGAGGAGAGTCCGGCGGCCGTTCTTAGGAATTCTGAACGCTTCATCCGAGGTTCCTTGTGTTAAGCCTGAAATCCCAGCAGTGCCAGACCGTGCAGCGCAAGACTGTCGAGGTAGCGGGCATCAGGCAGATGTTCGGCCAGCAATCGCCCGCCACCGCCGGTGACCAGCAATTCCGGCGCGGCCTGCTCGCCGAACACCTGAGCGGCGGATTCCGCCAAACCCGCCGCCAGTTCCCTCACCGCCCCAAGCTGTCCCCGCAGCAGCCCTGCGCGCATCGCCGCTTCGGTGTTGCGTCCCGGGACTGCAGGCCAGCCACCGGCGGTGTCGTCCACATCCAGCAGCGGCAGTCGTGCGGTGTATTCGTGCAGGGCCTGAGCAGACAGGCGGAGCCCCGGCAGAATGCTGCCGCCGCGAAAGACCCCGTCGCCGGTCACAAGGTCCACCGTCGTCGCGGTTCCCGAATCCACCACAACCACCGGACCGCTGCGGCGCCGCCAGTAGCGGGCAGCGCAGGCATTGAGCAGTCGATCGATGCCCACCCGCTGCGGCTGCTCAACGTCTGCCACAACCGGCACATCAGCCGCGCTGCGCACCAGGTGCGGCCGACAATCGGGCAACGGCCATGCCGAAGTCAGTTCATCCCGCAGATCAGGATCACTGGCAGCCACCATGATTCTGCAGGGACGGTCAGAGTCCTGCTGGGTCCACCACTGCAGAAGCTGAAGAGAAACCTGGCTGCACGATTCAATCACCCGGGCCTCGATCCGCACAGCCTTCACCAGCCCGTCGGACGCCGGAACGAAGACTCCCAGCTTCATTCGCGTATTGCCGATGTCCAGCGCGGCGATGCAGCTTTCGCGGCTCACTTCTTCTCCTTCGCTCGCACTGCCGCCCGGGCGATCCACTTGTCCGGTTCTTCGTCAAAGGCCGCCTTGCAGCCGGAACAGCAAACCCAGTAGGAACGGCCCTTGTAGACAATCTCCGTGGTGCCAAGCCCCTCGGAAATGATGCAGGTTTTCTCGGCGTAGTCGGTGTCGCTGAGGGCGAAGGAGGTCCCTTCGCGCTGAGTGGACACGGTGTCCCAGCGGGCGTAGGTGGCCTTGCCGCGACGGCGGGCCACTTCCAGCAGATAGCGGTTGTTCTCCTGCTGGACGAAGGCCACCTGCCAGGCTTCCGGAACGTCTGTGGTAGTCTCATTCAGTTCAAGGCGAAACACCCGGTGCAGCTTGTCGTCGCTGCCGGTGATTTCGTGCGGTGGATCGGTGAATTCGCCAGCGAACCGACGTTCTTTTCCGTCGCCGTCGACGGCTGTGAGCAGGAACTTTTGCTGCTGTGTGTCCCAGGTGAGTCGGCCGCTGCGGAGGTAGGGGCTTTTGTCGGATTTGAGCGTGAGTGCCGGCTGAGCGGGGTCGGTGCGGAGGTCCCAGACCCATTCGTGACTGTCCACCGCCTTGAAGGAATCGAATTCCCGGCGAGTGGTCCCGCGCCACTGTCCGAGCAGCACCTGCAGCGGCTGCAGCTGACGTATGACCGATTGAATCTGCTGTTCGCCCGAAACGGCACTGCCACCGCCTGCCTTGCCACCATCCGTTGAACGGCCACCCAGTGCGGTCAGGCTGAGCGGTGCAAAGGCGGGTTCGTCGGCACTTTGCTGAGGAGATTTTGATTCGGCGGTGGAAGGAGTTGCTGTGGTCGGGCTTTGTTGAGCCACCGCGGGCGGTGCCGGTGCTGATGCACTGGAGGATGCAGTCACCGTTTCAGTCACCGCCGCATCGTCTTCACTGGAACAGCCGGCGGCAAACAGGGACGCTGCGGCGAGCAGGCAGATGGAAGCAGGGATTTGCGACATGGCAGGGAAATCCTTTGAGGCGGGGACCAGCCGGGATCTGAGAACTATCGCTGGTAGATCGGCAGAAAGCCCTTGTCGAGCTGCAGCATCATGCAGTTCAGGCTGGTGGCGTAGACGGTGCCCACCTGAGCATCCGCCCAGCCTCCGCCGGACTGCATTTCCCGCAGGAGCTTGGTGGTGAGTTCAGTGCGGTAGCGCTGCCAGTCTTCGCCGCCCGTGCGGTAGACCACCTGAGCGAAGTAGAAGTGCATGTAGTGCCAGAAACCGTTGCTGGAGCTGAGGCTGCGTTCGGGCCAGATGTTACGTTTGCAGTAATCCCGCATGCGGGTGGTGAGTTCCGTGTCGTATTCGCCGGCATTGAACATGGCCGCCAGCGCCGCGGCCGTGATGGGTGGCCTGGCACCGCCTCCGCGAATGCTGTACTGAACTCCGCCCTCAGTCGTTGTGCATTCTTCGATGTACTTCTTTGCCCGATCAATAATTTCGCGCGACACCGGGATGCCGGCGTTGCGGCAGGCACGCAGGCCCTGAACCTGAGTGATGCAGGTGGAACCTTCGTCGAAGTCATTGCCTTCCGCCGCAGAAACATAGCCCCAGCCACCGCGACTGGTTTGGGCGTCGGCGCAGAACTGCACGGCTTTTGTGAGCACCTCCCGGAGCTCCTCGCGGCGTTTTTCGTCCTCTTCCTCACCGTAGACCTGGCTGAGGAACACCATGGAATAACCATGGCCGTAGGTGTAGTGGTAGTCGTCTCGAAATCCAATCAGGCCGTTGGGACGGCTCATCGACACCAGGAAATCCACAGCCAGCCGGATCGACTTTGCATAACGTCCTGTGGTGGTGGTGGAACCTTCGGCCAGCATGGCCGTGCCGGCAAGCGCCGTCATGGCCACACGGTACTGACCTTCGTTGGCTTCCCAGTAGCCCTGACGCTTTTGCAGCCCTGCGAGATAGTCGAGCGATTGCTGGACGGCTTTGTCCACCTCGGCCTGTTCGTCGGCCGCAGCCTGACAAACGAGCCCGCAAAGCAACAGACCGGCGGTCGTCAGCAGCGACACCAGCGAGCGGCGGTGGATGTGAAATCTGCAGAGCGGCTGTTGGGCCATCTGTGCCCCCGGTTGTGATCGGTTTTACCGTGCCTTCACCACGACTGCCACGGCGTTGGAATCTTCTGCGAAGTGGCGGTGTTTGGCAATCCCGGGAACCGCGGGAAACCGGGAAAAACGTGATTACGGCCCGCTCCCTGTCAGGCCGGACTACGCCGCATCGCTCTCGGGAGGCACAGGTTTCGGTCCGATGGATCGAGCCCCGTCGCGGTGCCGCGCCTTGAGGTCGAACAGGCCGAAGATTTCTGAAGCCGTCAGGCTCAGCGAACGATTGTTGTTGTCACCGTCGCCAAGCACCGCCTCAAACAGCTCCCGCTTTTCCCTCAGTACGCGATCGATTTTTTCCTCGATGGTGTTTTTGGAAATGAACCGAGTCACGATCACGGGGTTTTTGACACCAATGCGATGGGCCCGATTGACGGCCTGATCCTCGATCGCCGGGTTCCACCAGCGGTCAAACAGAAACACGTAACCTGCGAACTGCAGGTTCAATCCCACCGCCCCGGTGCCATAGCTCATCAGCAGAATATGAGCTTTGGGATCCTGCTTGAATTTCGCCAGAATCGGCTCCCGCTGCTTCAGCGGCACCCCACCGTGATAGACCAGCGGATTAAAGGCTCGCAGACGCGGTTCAAGCCAGTCAATGGTTTTGGTCCACTGGCTGAACAGGATCGCCTTGCCACCACTGGCCGAGATTTCCTCCATGTCGGCCATCAGCCGCTCAAGCTTCGCGCTCTCCCCCGTCAGCGGATCGAAGTTCGCAATCTGCTTCAGCCTCAGCACCAGCTCGAATACATGCTGAACGGTGATTGAGTCGCCAAGGTCGTTGAGCTGAATCACGCCTTCCTTTTCGGCAATGCGATAGGCGACTTCCTGAGCGTCCGTGAGTTCCAGTTCCGCATCCCGGTCAATCCGGGGCGGCATGTCCTTCATCACCAGATCCTTGGTGCGACGCAGGATGAATTTCTTTGCCAGTTTGGACAGCTGACGGATGTCAGGCGAGCTCTCCTTCGGGATGACTTCCAGGAATTCAAAGAGCGCAGACAGCTCGTCCGGACGGTTCTCAATCGGCGTCCCCGTCAAAGCCCAGCTGCGACGACGACGGATGGCGCGTGCTGTCTGGGCGGTATTGGAGTCCCGATTCTTGATCCGCTGTGCCTCATCCAGCACCAGCAGGTCGAATTTCGGCTGCTCCTCATCCGGAATCTCTGCGATGTCCCGAGCCATCAGTTCGTAATTGGCAATCAGAATCGGGATCCCGGGCATGGTCCAGAGCATCCGCCGACGGGCTCCGTTGCCTTCCACGGTCACCACCGGCAGTTCCTCAGCCCACGTCCGAAATTCCCTCTGCCAGTTCGGTATGAGCGGCTTGGGGCAGATGAGCACAATTCGTCGCGCCTGGCCACTTCGCAGCAGCAGGCGGATGGCCGTGATCGTCTGCATCGTCTTGCCCAGCCCCATCTCGTCCGCCAGCAACGCCGCCTGACTTGAAAACAGCCACGCAATCCCTTCGTACTGATACGAAAACGGCTCGAACGGCATGATCAGTTCCTGGCCGGCCAGCCAGGATTCAAGCGGTGGCTGCAGCAGATAGAACAGACGGTCCTGCAGCGACAGGGCGTCCGCCGGAGGCTTCAGACGCGTGGGAGGTTTGGCGGCATCCCGTTCCGGCGCATCCGCCAGTTTCTTCGGGGGCGCGATCGGTGTGAGCTGAGTGCCGTCCGTGGTTCGCGCGGGCGACTGCCGCGGCGGCAAAAACTCCATCCCCTCCGGAAGCGTCAGACCAATGCACTTGATCGGAATTCGCCGGGGTGTCCACGCAGGTACGAAGTCGAGCGGAAAATCGAGCGGCAGCTGGTGCGTCTCGGGCACCGGCCGACGCGCCAGAGCCGGGTTGAAACCCGTCTGCACGAGTTCCGGACGGACCGGCCGATCATCATCGGGAAGGTCGGCAGCAGACTGCGGTATTCCCATGGATCACCTGGCAAACACGGTGCGAACAGTTTCCGCCAGCGCCTCACGGACGCGTTCCAGCGGTTCTTCAAGATTGGCTGATTCCGGAATCAAGTGCCGACGACTGGATAATTCGCCCACGTCGCCTGCATGAGCACTGTGGAATCGCAGTTGGCTGTTCCCCAGCTTCAGCGTCGGGCTGTCAGCAGTGGGACGACCAGTGCTGCGGATTTCGGCCAGCGCCACCGGGACTGTCGTGTGATTCCGCAGTTCCAGCAGATGCGGGTCACTGGTGATTACCAGCCCAGGCTTGATGCCCACACGCTCCATCAATGTCCCGCCGATCAGTTCCGCCAGCAGCCACGGACGCAGGGTGTCTCCGAAGAGAATCTCCTGGGTGCGATTGGGGCGGACCGGAGTTGTGCACTGGAATTCGAGCGGTTTGCCGTTCTGGTTGGTGACCAGCAGCCCGCCGATGTGCCCGCGACCGTCGACTTCAATGGTCTCCATGAAGCCCAGCCGGAAATGTTCGTTTTGTGTCTTGCCTGACATGCCGAAGCAGATCCTGTCCTGCCGTGAACCACGGTACCGCACTCAGGCGACTGATCGTCGCGAGGGCTGGTGCAGCTTTAGCCCGGCGGAGAAAAGGCGTTGGCGAGCAAGGGATTTCGGGCTTCAGGGTATCTGGAAAGGATGGGAAGGCAGCCAGAGTCCCAGTGGCCGAGACTTTTGGGAAAAAGGGGGGGCGAGAGGGCGAAGCTGGGATGGTGAAACGGTGATAAAACGGACAAACAGGGATGTTTCACCCCCCAGCTATCATCACGCCCCACTGCCCGAACGGATCACAAAAAACGTCCCAGGGCGAGCGGTCGATGTCAATCGGCCGGTAACACCCCCTGCCGCAGCGCACGTTCGCCATGGCAAACACCACCGCGACGCCGGTATCCGCATTCGCCACCCGACACACCCGCGCGTTGGCAGCACCGTTACCGGGGGATTAACATCCCCCGCTCGCCTTGTCACGGTGGGGCGGATCCAAAGTACGAAATCAGGCGTCCTTAACACCGTTTCACCATCCCAGCCTCGCCCTCCCGAGTCGTCACCTGTCTGTTCACAGGATTCGCGACAACCTCAACGCCATTGGGGTTTGGCCGCGGGGACAACACATCACGGGACGTTTCGGAGGAGCGAAACGCGACGATGGGCAGCGATCTGGTTACTCAACTGGGCCACCGGCCGACTTTGTGAGTGCGGGCGGGATCTGACGGATGCTGTCGAGCAGTGACTGGCGTTTTTGTGAGGCTTCCAGGAGGGCACGGCGGAGGTAATCCACGGCAGCCTGCACGGCGTTTCGTTCTTCCTCGGAATCCCGCAGGGCGGTCACGAGTCCGACGCGATATTCGGGATGATCGGGAACGTCCGGACCATCGGGGTCACCGGTGAGTTCTTTCTTGCGTTTGTCGAGTCCGGCGGTGGCGGCAGCATTCAGATCGGTCTGCTGCTGGATGTGAATATCAGTGAGAGCTTCTTTTTCCAGCGAGCGGAGGATGGTTTGATTCAGGCCGGCGAAGGCATTGCGGGACCCAGGTGGGACTTCGCGGCGGAAGCGGACGCCATTCGCGAAATTCCACTGCGTGAGTTCCTGGGGACGTGGCCGCCAGGTGGGTTCGAGCACACAGGTGGTGGCCTGCAGTTGGTCGATGCGGGCCACAAATTCGCCAAGGTAAATCGATGTGTTGTCCTGGCCGAGTGCATAGACGTGGACGGTGGGTGGGACTTCGGGGGCACCCGCGGCCGCGGGCACGGGGTTGAGCCCATTGTTGCGTCCCAGGCCGCTGACGTTCAGCCGTCCCGGAGCGACGGGCTGGATGCCGCCGGCGCCACCGGGCAGGAATTCCCACTCGAAGCTCCAGCCGTTTTTGACGGAAGCGAGCACTGAGCGGGCAGAGAGCAGATCGAGCCTTGCCTTTTCTTCGGCGACGACGGCCTGCGTGCTGTCTGAGATGGACTTGGCAAGTGCCGTTTCGATGTCGAAGCGACGACTGAGCACTCGAGCGGCAAAATACAGCTCGCCACCAAGGCCGACGAGGACCAGGAAGTAAAGGATACCGCGAACGTATTTATTCATGGTGGTGCTTTCCGCACGTGCCGGAACGCGGAACAGGATTTTGGGGACGAGGAATCAAAGGAAAATTCGGCGGAAAGCCGAACTGGCCTGGTGCGGGAAAGCGGGCTGTGGACGGATTTGACGGAAAATTCTGCGTCAGCCTGCCATGGCTGGTTTGGGCTGGCAAATCGGCAAACACAACGCCGCCGGTATCCGCGGAATTATCTGTGAGGAATTGGCGGATTCCGAGAAAAAATGGGGGGCGATCGGGAAAAAGATCAAGGATTTTTGGGAGAAACCGGTGGTACCGACGATTCCCGACAACGGACTCCAGGCACCTCACAATTGTTTACCCCGCCGGTCTCTCGTAAACTTAGAAGAACCTCAGCAGTCCCACGTTACCGCCTGAATTCATGGAATACCGATGACCAGCCGCATCTGGAATTTTTCTGCCGGCCCCGCCGTACTCCCACAGTCCGTGCTTGAGGAAGCTCGTGAAAACCTGCTGTCGCTCGGCAACACAGGCATCGGCATCTGCGAACATTCTCATCGCGGCAAGCCCTTCATGGCTGTCGCTGCCGAAGCCGAATCGCTCTGCCGTGAACTGGCCGGAATTCCCGACGATTACGCCGTGCTGTTTCTGCAGGGTGGTGCCTCCCTGCAATTCTCCATGGTGCCCATGAATTTTCTGACCCCGGACCGCACCGCCGATTACCTCGTCACCGGCATGTGGGCCGAAAAAGCCCTCAAGGAAGCCCGCTCCAGCGGTCAGGTCCACACAGCCTGCAGCAGCAAAGACCTGAATTTTTCGTACATCCCCACCGAATGCCGCTACAGCGATAATCCGGTGTACGTGCACTTCACGTCCAACAACACCATCTTCGGAACTCAGTTCCGCACCGAGCCCACCAGCCTTCCCGAAAACTCGTTTCTGGTCTGTGACGCCAGCAGCGATATCTTCAGCCGACCGCTGGATATCCGTCGCTATGGGCTGATCTACGCTGGCGCCCAGAAAAACCTCGGCCCCAGCGGTGTCACGCTGGTTATCGTCCGCAAAGACCTCGTCGAGCGCGGCAACCGCAGCCTGCCAACCATGCTGCAGTACCGCACGCACGCCGAAAACGAGTCCATGTACAACACCCCGCCCACGTTCGGCATCTACCTGATGATGCTGGTGTTTCGCTGGATTCGCCAGCAGGGTGGTCTCGCCGCCATCGAAACTCACAACCAGGACAAAGCCCAACTGCTCTACGACTTCCTCGACAACAGCACTCTGTTCCGCCCCACAGCCCGCCCCGACAGCCGATCACTCATGAACGTCACATTCGTCACGGGCAGCGAAGAACGCGACAACGCCTTCGTGAAAAAGGCCGAAGCCGCCGGCTTCAGCGGGCTCAAGGGGCATCGCAGTGTTGGCGGAATGCGTGCCAGCATCTACAATGCCTTCCCGGCGGACGGTGTTCGTGCGCTCGTCCAGTTCCTCAGGGATTTCGAGGCTGCATCGTGAACTCCCGTTCGGACAAAACACCCGCTTCCGCTGCCCCCGTGCCCGCACCCGACAAGGCATCCGCCCACATCGGTCTGTGCTGCATTCACCGCGGCGAACTGCGGACCTTCCTCAAACGACTCGATCGCCAGAAAAGCTACGCCCACAACCGCTCACGATTCCTCGGCGGCTTCCTCGGAGAAACCAACCGCATCGTGCTCGCCGAAGCCGGCACCAGCTACCCTCGACACCGAGCGGCCGCTGAATGGCTCGTCGAAACCCACCACGTCCCCTGGATCCTCTCCGTCGGTTTCAGTTCCTCGCTCTCACCGGATGTCCACGCCGGTGATCTCGTGCTGGCCGACGAGATTGTCGATACCCACGGCAACTCCATGCCCGTCCGCTGCTCGCTCAAACCGCAGAAACGCGTGCACGTGGGACGACTCGTGGTCGCCGACCAGCACCCGGTGACAGGCGCCACCAAACACAGTCTCGCCGAATCCAGCAAAGCACTCGCCGCCGACACCACCTCTCTCGCCTCGGCACAGATCTGTTACGAACGCAATGTGCGGTTCCTTGCCATTCGCGCCATCATCGATGAACTCGATGACGACATCCCCGAAGTAGCCGCCAATCTTCTGCTCCGCTCGGACAGTCAGGCCTGGGGAGGTGCTCTGGGAAGCCTCTTCAAAGGCCTTCAGGCCGCAAAGGAACTCCGCGAATGGCGCAACCGCGCTGTCACCGCCGGAAGTCACCTCGATCGCTTCCTCGCCGGACTCGTCGAACAAATCGCTGAACTGCTCGAAAAAAATCGCCTCGCTTCCGGCAGCGACCACTGACCTATTCAACGGGACACATCCATGAAGATCCTGCTGGCCAATCCCCGCGGCTTCTGTGCCGGCGTGAACATGGCAATCGAATGCCTCGACGAAGCCATCCGCCGCGTTGGCCCCGGGATCTATGTGTACCATGAAATCGTACACAATAAATATGTCGTCGATCGCTTCACCCGTCAGGGAGTCCGGTTCGTCGATGCACTCGAAGAAGTCCCGCACGGCTCCATCCTGCTCTTCAGCGCCCACGGCGTCAGCCCGGAAATTCGCAGGATCGCCCGCGAAAGAAAACTTCAAACCGTCGATGCCACCTGCCCGCTGGTCACCAAAGTCCACCTCGAAGCCATTCGCTACGCCAATGACGGCTATCACATCCTGCTGATCGGACATGAGGGCCACGATGAAGTGATCGGCACCATGGGGGAAGCGCCACAAAGCATCACACTGGTCGAATCACCCGCGGACGTGGAACGGCTGACATTCACCCCGGAAGACCGACTGGCCTACCTCACTCAAACCACACTCAGTGTCGACGAAGCCGCCACCGTAATCGCAGCGCTCAGAGCGCGGTATCCGCAGATTGAATGCCCCAAAAAAGAAGACATCTGCTACGCCACCACCAACCGCCAGGAAGCCGTCAAACTGCTGGTGCCGCAGGCTGACATCCTGATCGTCCTTGGCAGCCAGAACAGCTCCAACAGTCGCCGACTGATGGAGATCGGTGCCGCCAACGGCATACCCGCCCACCTCATCGATGGCGCCCACGAACTTCAGTCTGACTGGTTCTCTCCCGACAACACAGTGCTCATCACCGCCGGTGCCAGCGCGCCGGAGGTCGTCGTTCAGGAATGCATCGCATGGCTTGAACGCCAGTTCACGGCTCACGTCGAACAGGTCACGCTTCGCGAAGAACACGTGCACTTTCCCATGCCCCGCGAACTGGCATCGCTCGTCCCGACAACCTCGTCCTCGTCCCCATAAGCACGTCGCCGGCAGTCTGAACCGTTCGTTCAGACAACGTCGCCCTTGCCATCCTCCTCCTCTCAGGGTGCAGCCAGCCCCATGGCACTGAGCGTCTCATGATCGTCCGATCGCACGGCCTGCGTCATGATGCCCAGTTCGTTCTTCATCCAGTCGCTCACAAACTGCAGGTAGCGTGTGGAGCCGGGGCGGTCCACTCGCACATTCGAAATGCTGCCCAGCACCGTTCGCAGGACACCCACCATGTCGTCCCGACCGGGCAGATTGTGCCTCGAACTGTGCTCCTGCCACTCCCGCAGAATCATTCGGAAAATCAACTCCACCGGGGTATCCGAGTCGACCGGGAGCGGATCGCTGCCCTCGCCACGCACCGGAATCGCCACCCTGCCGGCTCGCAGCTGCAGAATCAGAGTCTCCACGGCTTCGACAGCGTCGTCGTCACAAAGACCGAATCCATCACCCAGCAATGAAATCTGCCAGGAAAGGACAATCGCCTGTTCCGTCCGAAACAGCAGATGCGAGCATTCGGGCTTTTCGCGCCAGTAACGCCCGAAGTAAGGTTCCGGACGACTGACGCGTGGCTTCTTCTATTCACGTTTTTTCAGCTTTGCTTTGCGTTTCTGAGCATGGCTCTGCGAAGACATCGTGTCTAACCTTCCTCTTTAAAACGGCCAGATCAGGGGAATCAAAACAACGCTGGCGATCCACAGCAGAACGTTCAGCGGAACTCCCACCTTAACAAAATCCGTAAATCGATAGCCACCCGGGCCAAACACCATCATATGAGTCTGGTAGCCGACAGGTGAGGCGAAGGCGAAGGACGATGCCAGAGCCACGGCCATCACGAATGGCCGCGGATCACAGCCGATCTGTTCGGCCGCCTGGATGCAGAAGGGAAACGCCAGCGCCGCGGCACCGTTGTTGGTGATGAGTTCGTTCAGCAGCATGGTGGCGAAGTAGATGGCTGCCAGTGCGGCCCAGGGTCCGAAGGGCTGAGTCACCGTCACCAGCCGATCCGCCAGGTACTCAGCCGCGCCCGATGAATCCAGCGCGCTGCCAAGTCCAAAGGACGCCCCGATCGCGATCAGCACCGGCCATTCCACCGCCTGACGCGCTTCGGATGTGGACAGGCAGCGAGTGACCAGCATCAGGCCGCAGGCGGCGAAGGCGCACAGCATTGCGGTCTCACCACCGGCAAAGACCATCGCCCCGAGCAGTCCCGTGAAAATCAGCAGTGCCACCCACCAGCGGTCATGACGCGGCGGCCGAAAGCCCTCCACATCGCTCACAAGGTAAAAGTCCGGATTGTTGCGATGCGCTTGCGCAAAACTGGCTCCGGTTTGGAGCAGAAGCGTGTCACCGGCCTCCAGTTCCACATCGCCGATCTTCGACGTCAGCCGACGACCATTGCGGTGGATGGCCACGATCGCTGCGTTGTAGTGCGAGCGAAACTGAGCATCGCGGACGGACTTGCCAATGAGCGGTGAAGAGCGGCTCACCACAGCTTCACACAACCGTCGCCGACGCTGCTCCTCCGCACGGCGGTCCGGCGCTTCCGCAGCAGGCTCAAGGCCCGGAATGCGACGCAGGTCCACGATCGTATCCACGATCCCGGTGAACACCAGACGGTCGTCGGTTTCAAGCACCGTGTCGGGGCTGACAGGTGCCAGCATCGCGCCGCGGCGGTCAATTTCCACAAGAAACAATCCGGGAAGGCGTCGCAGACCGGCCGCTTCAACGCTTTGGCCGATGAGCCGACAGCCCGGCTTCACCACCATCTCGACAAGGTATTCCCGCTGAGATTCTCCGAACTGTTCGAGCAGTTCCTTCCGCTGCGGCAACAGTCGCCGACCAGCCGTGAGCAGATAGACGATGCCGATTACTGCACACGGCAAACCTGCCCAGCCAATCTCAAAGAATCCCATGGGCTCCAGCCCCGGAATCTTGCTCTGCCGGATCAAACCGTCCACAACCAGATTGGTGCTGGTGCCAATTCGCGAACAACAGCCGCCAAGGATGGTGGTGAAGGAGAGGGGAATGAGCAGTCGGGAGGGAGCGACGTGGTGCTTGCGGCACCACCCCAGAACCACTGGGATGAGCATCGCCACGATCGGGGTGTTGTTGAGAAAGGCCGAGGTGAGAAGTGTGAAGGCACTGAGCGCCAGCAGGCCGCCAAGTTCGGTGCGGGCTGGTCCCAGCACCTGCAGGCCGATCATGTCCACCACACCGGTTTCCTTGAGCCCGGCTGTGACGATGAATAAGGCTGCCACCATGAGCAGCGAGCTGCTGACGAAGCCTTTGAAGGCCGCCTCGGCGGTGAGGACACCGGAAAGCGACAGCACCACCAGGGCAGCCATGAACACGATGTCCGCCGGACGCTCCTGGACGAGCGCGACGAGAACACCGATGGTGACAATAATGGTCAGCCAGGCTTCCCAACCCATTCCATGCAATCCGTTACACGATCTGCGACTTCACCCTGCCACTGCCCCCTGCCACGTCACCCGGGTCGGTTCTGTCGCAGGGGTGTAGAACTTTGCGACACTGGGCGGACTGTAGCAAACGGGCGACCGCTGGTCACTCTCGTGACCGTTTTTTTGGTCCGCAACCGCAAATCAGGCGTCCTTCTGCAGTTGCAGGTGCCCGTTGCAGTGCCGACAGACCACTTTGTGTCCGAGGTATTTGAGCCCTGCGCGGATTTCTTCGCTGCAGTGCGGACAGGGCATATAAGCCGCCCGAATGGTGACCGTG
Organism: Planctomycetaceae bacterium; assembly: GCA_040382995.1. Lineage (GTDB taxonomy): Bacteria > Planctomycetota > Planctomycetia > Planctomycetales > Planctomycetaceae > SXXK01. Next base: position 3,838 of record JBEIEK010000082.1, on the reverse strand, counting down.
GAATCGTACGGGAACGGCACACTGCAATGTTTGCACTGCACCTTCAGGCCCCGGTACTTGGCGTGGATGCGGAGTTCCTGCCGGCAGCCGGGGCAGATGACGTAGTGACCACGAGGCGATGCGGACGCAATCACGGCAATCTCCGGCAATGGAAAGTAGGCGGGAATCTCGACACTGTCTTCGGTGAGTTCTGAATTGAGCAGTGCGCGGCAGGTCTGGCAGTGCACCACACGCGGAGGCATGTCGTCGCCGCACTGAGGACAGGGGCCACCTTGCCATTCACCGGACATTGCTGAGTCTCCTTAGAGCATGTGCTGGATTACTGTTGGCTTCGCACGGCGATCAGGTGCCGAAAGGTGTGGAAATACAGAGTGCCCGCGGCGACGGCAGGTGTGGAATGGCAGTCGTCTCCCAGCGAAGTGCGGCCCAGCTCCTGAAACTCAGGACCCGCCTGCAGCACCACCACCTGACCGTCCTCCGTTACACAGTACAGTTTGTCCTGAATGCAGATCGGCGATCCGCTGAAGGCCCCGTCAATCCGCTCTGTCCAGACTTCACGCCCCGTCGCCTGCTCAAGACAGACCATGATCCCCTTGTCGCCCCACAGAAAGAGCAGTCCGTCTTTGGAGACGAGGCAGGGCACGTAAGGCAACATGGTTTTTCGCTCATAGACGATTCTCTGAGCGGGATCCAACCCAAGTTCCGTGCGGATTGCGGCGAAATATTTGCCGTTGCCACCTTCACCACAGGTGGCAAACACGAGTCCGTCCGCGATGATCGGCGAGGCCACCGTGCGCATTGGCAGCTTTGGAGTCTGCCAGAGCACCCGGCCGGTTTTCAGTTCCAGCCCCGTGACACCACCGGACTCGCTGATGCAGATCACCTGGCGACCACCCGCGCCGTCCGGAGCGATGACCGGAGTGGAATAAGATGTCTTGCCCGGGAGTCGCTCTGTGCTCCAGATGGTCTTCCCGGTGGTCGAATCAAGGGCCGTGATAAACCCCGGCCCGACCTGGTCGTTGGCGATGATCACCATGCCGTCTTCAAGGATTGGCGAAACACCCAGTCCGTGTTCACTTTCATAGGCACCCAGTTCGCGGGTCCAGCGTTCCTTGCCGGAGAGGTCCCAGGCTTTCGCCAGCTGCTGGGAACCGTCGGCGAACAGAGCGCAGACAATCCGGCCGTCAGTGCAGGGGGTACTGGAAGCCCAGCTGTTCTTGAGGTGTTTTTTGCTGTCGCCGAGCGTTACCTGAGACTGCCAGAGTTCGTCGCCGGTCTTGGCACTGCGGCAGTGCAGAAAGCGATCCTTGCCGCCTTCTGTGGCTGTGGTGACGAACACCTTGTCGCCCCACACCACCGGCGAGGAATGCCCGACATTCGGGAGTTCCACCTTCCACGCCACCTGATCGGCCGTCCAGGTCACCGGAATCCCCGCTTCGGTGCTGAGGCCGGCTCCGTTTTCTCCGCGGAAGCGTGGCCAGTTGTCGCCGGCGGGAAGGGCGTGGGTGACCAGCAGCAGGGAGCAGAGTGCGAGGAAAGCGGAGCGGTGAGGAGTCAGCATGGCGGGATCCGGCGGGATGCAGCAGGGCAGGGGAAAACGTCCGCAGGTTGCGGATTGTGCCCTGGAGCATATGCCGGGAGGCTGGAAAATGCACGTGCAGGCAGGCGAAAAAACGGCCCACCCACCCGACCTCCGGCTGTCAATTCCACGGGTTTCTCTTGCCTTTTCGCTGGCAAACGGGTGGAATGCGCCGTATTTTTCGTCTGGGCTGACTGCCAGAGTGTCGCTCAACGCGTTATCCTTTCTCCAGTATCCCAAGGCTATCCGGCTCAGCCTTGCCGCCCCGAAATGCCGAAATTCCCGGTTGATTGCATCCGCCGGCCGGTTTCAGCGGGCCCTCTCCTTTCTGACGTGTCCACTATCCCTGTTCCCAGTACTGCCGCGGCCCACGGTTGCGGCTTCGGAGTAATCAGATGCGTGACTGGCTCGAGCGATTTGTCGACGACGGCACGATCGGCGAATCGCAGCTCGAAGAAGCCCGCAGCATGGCGGCCAACCTCGGCATCACTCCCGAAGATGCCCTTGTGCGCCTCGGATACATCTCCGGTGGCGATCTCGGACGCGTTCAGGCGGAACAGTTCGGCTACGACTACATTGAACTCGACGGCCGCCAGATTCCCCACGCCATCATCGAGCTCGTCACCGAATCCATAGCCCGCGAAAACATCGTCATCCCCATCGACTCCGATGGTGACTCCGTGACGATCGCCATGCACAACCCCAACAACATCGAAGTCCTCGACAAACTCCGCTTCGTGCTCAATCGGGACATCCGCCCCGTGATGGCTCCCATGGAATCCATCCAAAGCGCCATCAACCGACACTACGGCCAGTCCGAAACCGAATCCGTGGACTCGATGATCTCCGAATTCACCGAGACACAAATTGACTTCACCGACGTCGAAGCCGCTGCCGCACTGAAAGGCGACGAAGACGAAAGTGCCCCCATCATCCGCCTCGCCAACCTCATCATCTCTGAAGCCGTTCGCGAACGCGCCAGCGACATTCACATCGAACCGTTTGAAGACCGCGTGCGCATCCGCTACCGCATCGACGGCGTACTTATTGAACGTGACTCACCCCCCAAACGACTTCTGGGCGCTCTGATCTCCCGCTTCAAAATCATGGGCCGCATGGACTCGCCGAAAAGCGTCGGCCACAGGACGGCCGCATCAAAACCCGCGCCGGCTCAAAGGAGTTCGACCTCCGCGTTTCCATTCTCCCCACCAATCACGGCCAGGCCGTGGTCATGCGAATTCTGGACCGCGACAACATCAAAATCGGCATCCGAAATCTCGGCTTCAGCGATGACAACTACCGCACCTTCCAGAACGTGATTCGCCGACCCAACGGGATCTTTCTTGTCACCGGACCCACCGGCTCCGGCAAGACCACCACCCTCTACTCAGCCCTCGGCGAACTCAATCGCCCCGACCGCAAAATCATCACCGCCGAAGACCCGGTCGAATACTATCTCCCCGGCATCAATCAGGTCGAAGTCAAACACAGCATCGGGCTCGACTTCGCCCGCATCATCAAAGCCATGCTCCGCCAGGCACCCAACGCGATCCTTGTGGGCGAAATTCGCGACCAGGAAACCGGCGAAATGGCCATCCAGGCGTCGCTCACCGGACACCTTGTCTTCAGCACCCTGCACACCAACGACGCCCCCGGCGCCATCACCCGACTCATCGACATGGGCGTCCAGCCCTTCCTCGTCGCCTGCTCACTCATGGCCGTCATGGCTCAGCGACTCGTCCGCGTCGTCTGCCCCAAATGCAAGGAACCCTACCAGCCCACCCCGGAAGAAGTCGAAGTCTTCAACATTACCCCCGATGAACTCTCCGATGGCCAGTGGGTCCGCGGACGCGGTTGTGCCAACTGCAAACACACCGGCTACAAAGGTCGCCGCGCCGTATTCGAACTCATGACCATGAACAGCACCCTCCGCGAAATGGCCTTCAACAGCGAACCCGCCCAGAACATCCGCCGCCAGGCCCGACTCCTCGGCATGAAAACACTCGTCGAAGACGCCAAAGACAAAGCCTTCGCCGGACTCACAACACTCGCCGAAGTCTACAAACTCTCCAAAGGCGGCCACTGAGGAGTGAAGTGGGAAGTGAGAAGTGAGAAGTGAGAAGTGAGAAATCTGAAATCTGAAATCTGAAGTGCGAAATCTGAAGTGTGAAATCTGAAGTGTGACAACTGACAACTGACAACTGACAACTGACAACTGACAACTGACAACTGACAACTGACAACTGACAACTGACAACT
>JBEIEK010000081.1:0-19131 GCA_040382995.1 Planctomycetaceae bacterium | reverse complement strand
GGGGTCAAACACCCCAGAAGGCCCTGTCGCGTGCGGCCGATGTCAATCGGCCGGTCCAATCCGGCTCTCAGCCAGGTTCGCCTATCGCGAAACGGACCGCCACAGCCAAAAAATCAGCCACCGAGAACACAGCAATCACCAAACAACCCCAATTCCAATCAGCCGCACCAGCAACCCTGATTCCGCCAAAACATCCTGCCTCTGTGTCCTCTGTGCCCTCTGTGTTAAAAACCAACACCCCCCCGCAGGCACCTGCCGGTCATTCACCGCTCAATATCAGCCAAAACCAAAACCACCATCTCCGTCGCCGGTCGCTTTGTACTGCCGCTCTGGCAGGCACAGGCATGCTGTCGTCCAGTATCATTCCGCAGGCAGCCCGCGCAGCTGTCCCGGCGCCGTCGCGGCCACTGCAAATCGTCGACACCAATCTCAGTCTCTTTCGCTGGCCGTTTCGGCGACTGCCCCTCGACAGCACCAAAGAACTCTGCGCCGCCCTGCGATCACTCGGGATTGTGAAAGCACTGGCCGGCAGTTTCGAAGGACTCTTCCACCGCGATTTGACGGGTGTGAATCAGCGGCTGGCTGAGGAGTGTCGGGGTTGGCCGGAATTGTTGCCGGTGGGATCGGTGAACCCATCAAAGCCAGGCTGGCAGGCGGACTTCGCACAGTGTCGGGGGGAACTGGGCATGGCCGGAGTTCGCCTGCACCCCGGCGTCCACGGGTACTCCCTCGACCACCCGGGTTTCCGCAGTCTGCTGGAGAACGCTGCAGCCTCAGGCTTGTTTGTGCAGGTCGTGGCAGTTGTGGAGGATCGGCGGACGCAGCCGGACCTGTTTCGCACCACGGACGTGGACCTGCAGCTGCTGCCGGCTGCCTGCCGCGGGCTCGACAGTCTGCGTCTGCAGGTGCTGAATGCACGTCCCTCAATCGGGCTGGCACAGAAACTGTGTGAGCTGCCCGGACTGTATCTGGATACAGCGCGGCTGGAAGGAACGGATGGAGTGCCTCGGTTGGTGCAGAGTCTGCCGCCGGGGCGAGTGATCTTCGGCAGTCACGCACCGTTCCTGATTCCTGAGGCCGCGTTGATTCGTGTGCATGAATCAGGACTGCTGGCCGAGTCCCAGCTGCGCAGCGTGTATGAATCGGGACTCGAAGTTCTTTGCAGGAATGTCCGCTGATGGCAACGGATTCTCTGCGGCCGGGCCTGCCCTCCGCTAACCTTCTGGCCGGATATCGCATCTGGGACAGCTACTTTACACCGGCGCATTCGCATCCGGGTCAGGATGGCAGCAGTGCAGTGCTGGCGGACATCGAACGTTCGCTGCCGGCCATTCGACTGGGCCACTTTGAAAAGCTCTGCTGGTTTCCGCACGTTGGTCTGGGCACGACAGGCGATGCAGCACTGGAAACGCGTCTGCGGCGGGAACCCGGTCTGGTCCTGCGACCGCTGGAACGCTGGCCCGAACTGCTGCTGGGAATGATTCAGCTGAGTGCTGTGGACCTTCCGGCGGCGCAGGACGCCGTGAAACGCTGGCTGCAGGACGGTCCGATGGTTGGCGTGTACTTTCCAGGTGGCGGACCGGGGGCCCTGTGCTGTTCGCATCCCAGTGTCTCGCCCCTTGTACAGCAGATTCAGCGCTGTGGTGGCCTGATCATGCAGCACACGTGGTACAAGACGGGCGGCAAGGAATCCGCTGGCGAATCCACCCCGGAAGAGCTTGCGGAACTGGCAGCAAGGTATCCGCAGCAGCCGTTTGTCTGTGCCCACGCGGGTGGTGAATGGGAACAGGGCCTGCGGGCCATCCGCGAGCAGCCGAACATTGTGATCGAAACCTCAGGGTTTGATGCCACAGCGGGGTTTGTGGAAATGGCCGTGCGGGAATTGGGGGCCGATCGCGTGCTGTTCGGCAGCCATCTGCCTTCGCGGTCTCTGGGCACGGAGCTCAGCAAAGTCACCGCAGCACGCATCACCGAAGACGACAAGCGGCGAATTCTTGGTGGCAATTTGCGGCGGTTGCTGAAGCAGGGCTGAAAGCCGGGCGAAAACGAAAGATGCATCATGGTGTGGAACACGGAAGATACAATCGCAGCCTCAGCGGCGGCCGCTGGCACCTCAATTCGCGGGATTCTGCGAATCAGCGGTCCAGGAACTGCCTCCGCGGTGGCCGAGGTCTTTTCAGCGGACAGTGAAGCAGCTGCATGGCGGGAAACCAAAGTGCCGCGTCGATTCCCGGGCAGCGCGCGCGGGGCCGGTATTCAGGCTGCCATCCCGGCGGCACTCTGCTACTGGCCCGGTCGCCGCAGCTTCACCGGTGAACCACTCGCGGAACTGCATCTGCCCGGAAATGAAGCGGTGCTGGAAGCGGTTCTGGAAGAGCTGTTCCGGCACGGCGTCCGCATGGCTCGTCGCGGCGAATTCACGCTCCGCGCCTTTCTGCATGGACGCATCGATCTGCTGCAGGCGGAAGCCGTTCTGGGAGTCATCGAAGCGGCAGATCACGAAGAACTCCAGCAGGCTCTCGAACAACTGGGGGGCCGCATCACAGGGCGCCTGCAGCAGCTGCGCGAAGATCTGATCGCACTGCTGGGAGATCTCGAAGCCGGGCTCGACTTCGTCGATGAAGACATCGAATTCGTCAGCCGCCGCGAAGTGACGGACCGGCTGGAACAGGCCGTGCAGCTGATCGCCGGCCTGCTTCAGGATTCCGGCACGCAGGTGGTCCCCGGGTATCGGCGGCGAGTGGTTCTGGCGGGTCTGCCAAATGCCGGAAAGAGCACGCTCTTCAATGCTCTGGCAGGTCGGGATCAGGCCATCGTCTCACCCATCCCCGGAACCACTCGCGACTATCTGTCGGCGCGGCTGGAACTGGGGCACGTGGCCGTGGAACTGATCGATACGGCCGGCTGGGAGGAGGCTGCAGAGACCATCAGTTCACAGGCACAGCGATTTCGTGAAGAACAGATGCGGGCCGCAGATCTGGTGCTGTGGTGTTCCGCAGCGGATCTTTCCGCCGCAGCAGCCGCCGCCGACCTTGAACTGCAGCAGAAACTCATTCCCTGCGGAACGCGACAGCTCAGAATTCGCACGCGGGCAGATCTGGCAGCGGTTCAGGACGGCAGCAGTTCACCGGCGGATGCGGATCTTGCGGTCAGCGTTGCGACCGGAATCGGCCTTGAAGCCCTCCGCAACGCCGCCGCCGCACGGCTGCTTGGCGGAAGTCATGCCAGAACCGAACTGCTGGCATCCAGTTCCGTCCGCTGCCGCAACAGCCTTGAACGAGCCCTCGGCTGCCTGCAGCGAGCCCTTGCCGCGGCCAACCAGCAGCTCGGCGATGAACTGCTCTCAGTGGAACTCAGAACCGCACTGCAGGAACTTGCTGAAGTCCTTGGTGAAGTCTGCACTGACGACCTGCTGGATCACATCTTCAGCCGCTTCTGCATCGGGAAGTAAACCGTGGACGGCAGCGACCGTCAGAACTGTTGCAGCGAGAGTGCCCAAAACCGCGTCGAAGATGCGGCCCGCAGATTCCATCACCCCTATGGAATGCTCAAAGCGATTGTGCACGGCCCCCGGATACACCTGATAGGACATAGCGAGTTGATGAATGCAGCGCAGCCGGTGAAAGGGACGACTGTCGATGAGTCTTTTTTCGAGGCTGTCGAAATACACGAATCCGTGGATTCCATCACGCACTTCATGGTTGAGTTTCACCATCCTTCAATTCCAGTCTCAAGAGGAAGCCGCTGCTCAGAAGAAGGTCGAAGCACTGGCAGCGAAGCTCATCCGGAAGGACGAGGTGATCGCGGAACTGCTGTATGAACGCATGCAGCTGAGCAAAGCCACCGGGGCCCGTTGATTCGATCCCGGGGCCCCACGACACCCGTGATCAAGTCTCGACGATGTGACTCTCGATATTGTTCGCAGGGCCACCTGGTTTCGCGCCTTACGCCTTGCAGAGACCACTGTGAAACAGCCAACTGCCAATTACCAATTGCCAGTAGTACGTCCCTCCTGTCATTCGCCTTTCCATGATGCGGCCGTCTGAGTTCCCTGTTCTGCGATTCTGCTCTGTAAGGCCAGCGCCACCAGCCCAATGGCGTTGACTCTCTGGCAAGAGGGGGTGCCGGGAGGGCGAAGCTCCTGCTGAGCCGCATCCCTGCCGGGAGCACTGCACCGATCCCTGCTGCTCCGAAAAAACGCTGGCAATCGCTCACAGCGCGGACCAGCGTTCGGTGGCTCGGCAGGAGCCTCGCTCTCCCGAGTCTTCACCCGTCTGTTCACAGGATTCCTTCAACTCCATTGGCCAACAGCCCGGAGTGAAACCCCGGGAAACCAGCAAAAGACGCTTTTCGCACTGTCAGGGCAGTTCTTAGCCTCGCCCCTGCGACGATCCGTGCGAGTGCACGCGATTCATGTGCCGAGCTGGCGTTGGCAGAGCGTGGCACGGCACGTCATGCGAGGCTGATGGAACTAGCAAACCGAACCGTGCCAAGCTCCGCCCGGCACAGTCGCTGCCTCCCGCAGCCACCTGTAATTCCATTCGCTCCACGCCAACCAACAACCCACGAAAGCAGCAAAACCTGTTGATGGCCCAAAGCGATAAATTCAGGGGGTCTGGGGGCTGGCCCCCAGCATCCCTCCAAACAGCCACGTCAAGCTCCTCGACCGATTTTCAATTCAATCACCGGGACCGCGACAGAAACGATTCCTGCTGGTAGCGTCGCAGTGGTACATTCTGCATTTCGTCAGACTTGGCCAACTTCTCCCACCGCGCGATTCGGTCCTGATCATCAGCCGTCAGACCCACAGTCAGCTGGTGTTCTGCACGCAGCCGTGTTGTGCCCGTCGGACGCAGGTCCATCTCCACCACCACCGGCATTCGACCAGGCTGACGCCGCACCGCCTCGTTGACGGCCAGACGGGGTTCGGGGAAGAGCGAGTGCGGATGCAGGACGGAATTGAGTCGCGCTGTCCAGTCTCGCCAGACCAGGTAACGTTCGACCTGCTGCTGATCTTCCCACTTGCGGGTTTCGACTCGATAGTTGATCCATGCCGATGCCAGCGTCAGACTGCCACGCATCGGGTCCCAGGTTTCCTTGAATTCGGGTCGCATCTGAGCATTGATGGCGTCCGCCTCCGCCTCCGCTCCCGGCTCCCCCCGCGCCACAAGTTCCGCAAGGTACTCCTGCGTTTTCTGCGTCCGCGTTTCCATGTGATGCCGGATTTCCTCGAACGTGACCACCGTAAACAACCCGCGAGTGCGGTTCAGTACGGTGAACTGTCTGAGGACCGGATCGTAGATCACCAGTTCATCCGCACTGGCCACGTAGTCGTAGACCCGCCCGTTATGGCAAAGTGTCAGACTGCTGCTGATCAGCTGACCGCGCCTGTCACTGTCAGATTTGGAGGCGTCGAAGACCTGAGTGGAGATTTTCAGGCCCTGCGCCGCACAATCCGGGACGCTGACTAAAGCCAGAATCCCAGTGACCAGAATGACCTGCCAGACGGACCTCAGCATGTGTTCCACCTCGTGTTAAACCGCGAGTGGAACTCTCAGTGACATCCACTCCAGGCAGCCGCACACCGTAGCCCAGTCAACAGTTGCGGTCCAATCGGATTCACCACTTCCGCTGCCCGTTCCGCTTTCGATTTCCGCAATCGCTTCGATCTGCGGCACTGACTGCCGAAGGCAGCGCCGACCGGCAGATTTCGCCGCTGCTGTCGGTGTGTCCCCGCAATGGCCGATGGCTCCCCCAGCCTTCAACGGGCGCCTGCACGCAACAGGAGCTGCTGGGCCAGCACCCAGATCATCAGACCAGATCGCACTGACCACATGGCCGTGCGAATCCAGTTGCTTTGCACCAGCCACCGATGCTGCTCCGCGTTAAACGCCACGCACAGCTGATTGTGCACCGGCACCTGAATAAAGAAGGTCGATGCCCACACGACCAGCAGTGCCGCAAAGGCGATGGTCAGCACCACGGAACATCCCTGAACGGGTCGCCAGAGTAACCATGCGGCAGAGAACAATTCCGCCGTCATCAGCGGCAGCACAACCGGAGTAATCCGCTGGCAATGAGCCTGCTCGTAAGTCACAAACGACCCCTCACCCACCTCACTCATCAGCGGATACTGCACCACCTGAATCAGCCAGATCAATCCCGTCATGGCAAAGGTACTGAAGACGCACAGAAGCAGAGCTGCAAGGTTCATCGGGCGAGCCTGGTGTCGGGTGATGGGGGGAGTTGGATGCGGGATTGCAGTTTATTCTAGCCCCCCCCGCGGACATTGTAGCCGGAGTGTTCCGCCAGAAGTTCTCTGGAATTCAATCCGCAGTGCCAACAAAATCCGCGAGGGCGCAGCTGGGATGGCGAAACGGGGCTGGGATCGGGGTTCCTGAATGCTTTTCGAGATGCCCTTTGGTTTCGTCATATCGCCTGATGGGACCACCCCTGCGCTGCAACCGGTTGATCGACTGCGCAGTGCGGCAGGTGAACTCACACACCATGGGATGTCTGTGCCCGAGGGGGCTTCACAAAACCGACGACCAGCAGTGCCAACGCGATGATCAGCGCCAACCCGGCTGCGAGGTGTGTGACTGTTACGACGAGTTCCTGCCATGGTTTGCCGCCTGCGGCGCCTGCCTGTCTTCCGGCAAGAGGCAATGTCTGCATCGTGCCCCACCAGGAATTTGCGACTTCGGACATGGCCATGGCCCACGTCAACCATACCGCCACCACCGCCACCCTGATGGATTTGAGCCCGACACTGTGCGGCAGTGTCAGCAGCGCAGTCGCGACGACCATGAACAGCATGCCGTTTGTTACAAACTGGATATGAGCCCCAAGCGCGAGTCTTGGGTGTGGAGTAGCCGGGACGGCAAAGCCCCACACCAATCCGACCAGCACGAGTAACATCCCGTGAATCAGAATCCCGCGACTGCCAACTTGAACACTCATCGATGCTTCCCCCCTCTACCCTAACGGGTACGTTTTCCAGCATCCTTTCAGATCTGCTCTTCCGCGGCAAGTCAAATCACGACGACGAAGAACACGATCGGACGCTGCCGCGCTTTGTGGTGTGGTCAGACCTGAAGGGCACCGCTGGGCGTCATGTCTGGAACCGCTGGTTCGCCCAACGCATGTGATAGCACTTCTCATTCCGCTTGATTGTCCGTTGTGTCTCATCAAGGCCACTCGTCAACGTGGACGATTTTTTCCCGTTCAGATCCCTGTGAGGCCCCTTTGACAACGGCCTCAGTCAACGATGAGGAATTCAGCGCTGTTCAGCAGCAGTCTGGCAACGGCAGGGAGGCCGTGGTCGCGGGCGAGTCGGCTGAGGGTGTCGAGTTCGGAGGAGGTGGGCTGGCGCTGCCATGTGAAGCTCACGGCGCTGGCAACCTGACCTTCCACGTCGGGGCTGGTTCGCAGAGCGCGCTGTGCCAGGTGCTCCGCGTGATGCAGCACAAAGCGATTGTTGAGCAGTGTGAGGGCCTGCAGCGGAGAGACAGACTGACCGCGGACCGGTGCGGGCAGTCCGAGGTCCGGAAAGTCAAGCTGTTCCAGCAGCGGGTCCGGAATGCCTCGCCAGACAACCCGATAGATGCTGCGTCTGGTCATTCCAGGAGCATCCCAGTTCACTGTGCTGTAGTCGAGGATTGGCGTCAGCTGTGCACCGGGGCGGGAGGAGAAGTGGGCGACAGCGGGGCCGCCCATGGTGTCGTCAAGTCGGCCGCTCGCCAGCAGTACGGAATCGCGCCAGGCATCGGCATCAAGGCGTTGTCGGGAGCGTCTGGCGACCAGTCGGTTCTGTGGATCCAGCTGCAGTGCCTGTTCATCGGCATTCGCGGATGCCTGCCATGCATGGCTGAGACAGATGCTGCGGTGGAGTCGTTTGAGTGAGCCGTGTTGGCGGAGTTCACAGGCGAGCCAGTCGAGGAGTTCGGGGTGATCGGGAAGACTGCCCATGCGTCCAAAATCACCGGATGTCTCACACAAACCGCGGCCGAAATGATACTGCCAGACGCGATTGGCGATACTTCGCCAGGTGAGTGGGTTATCGGGTGAGGCGATCCATTCGGCAAGGGCAGCGCGGCGCGCGGATTCGGGTTGTTGTTCGCTGACGCTGAACCGCGCGGGAAGTCCGGCGGCAGGTTCGAGGATGCTGAGTGCTCCGGGCAGGGCCACGTCGGTGGGCTGGTCGACGTCGCCACGTTTCAGCACTCGGATTTCGCGGGGCTTGTCAATGCGAATGGTGCCGCGTTCGTTGGTGGCGACGGGGGCAGCCGCGTAAAGTTTTTCGGGTGGCGGAAGTCGGCTGAGTTCGGCATCGGCGCGGAGTTTAAGGGCGTGAGCGGCCAGCTGCAGCTGCTGCTCGGCAGATCGCCTGTCGGCTGGGATGTCAAGCAGAGCCTCGAGGTCTGCCGGGAATACCAGTGCCGATTCCGGAGCTGCATCTGTGATGCTGAGACGCAGACGCCCGATGGTATGGCCCCGACCGTGACTCTGCCGCAGTGTCAGCTGCAGGGTCATGCCAGGGGTGACGGAAACTGGTGTCTTCAGCTCGAACACGGCCGAATGCGGCTGGCCTTCGCGCGGATGAATGCCCCAGGCGGACGGCGGATTTCCGTCGATGGCGTGCATGATGGTCCAGCCATCCTGATCAAAGTCGGCGGAGGCACGCTGGAATGCGACGCTTTGAGCTTCCTGCTGGTCGGGGGTAAAGCACTGAAGTTCGACTTCGCTGAGATGCAGGTTGCCGTTCTCGGCGCGGCCTGGTCCATTGGCGGGGAGTGATTCGTGGGGCAGCACATCAAGGCGGATCGCTGTGATTTGCGGCAGGTCGCCCGGGCTGAATGTGAGTGTGGTGGTGTCGGTCTCGGGCCGAGGGCCTGTGGCCAGCAATGAGCCATCGTCGAGCCGTTGCAGCTGGGCCCCTTCGAGCGACTGAAAGGTTTGCAGGGCGATCTGGCGCCAGACAGGTGCGGCTTCCTGCTGCGGCAGTACGGAGGCGATCAGAGTTTGTGTTTCGGGTGTCAGCAGTACCGTGGGATCTCGGCGTGCGGCGGCGTCACTGAGTTGCTGCCAGCGGAGCCGCGCTGCGGAGACGGCTGGGTCGGCGTCGAAGGGGATGTCGCCTTTGCCGATTCCGGCGAATACGGCCTGCAGCGAGTAATAGTCGGCCTGGGTTACGGGGTCGAACTTGTGATCATGGCAGCGCGCACAGCCGGCGGTGGTGCTGCAGAAGGCCGTCAGTGTCTGAATAACCAGATCATCGCGGTCAAGGTTTTCAAAGTTTTTGGGGGCTGTGGAGGCCGCGCTGTGATCGTAGGTGCCGGCACCCAGAAAACCCAGCGCTGCCTGCCGCTGAGGCTGATCAACCGAGCAGACGTCAGCTGCCAGCTGCTCACGAATCATCTGCCCCCACGGCACGTCAGCGTTGAGACTGGCAATCAGATAGTCGCGGTACCGCCAGGCATGCGGACGAAACACATCGTGCTCATAGCCGTGACTGTCGGCAAAGTGAATCACATCCATCCAGTGCCGCGCCCAGCGTTCGCTATAGCGCGGTGATGCCAGCAGGCGATCGACCAGCTTTTCCAGGGCCAGAGGATCGGGGTCACTGACAAAGGCCGCTGTGTCCTCAGGTGTTGGCAGCAGACCGTGCAGCTCCAGTGTGAGTCGGCGAATCAGCGTGCGGCGATCGGCTGCAGGAGTTGGCTGAAGGCCGGACTGTTCCCAGGCCGAACGCAGAAATGCATCCACTGGATTTGGTGAAAGTCGGGATTCTGCGGGAGTGACGGCGGAGGAGTTGCTGGCAGCGCCCGGCAGTGGAGGAACGGCGGGACGTCTGAGCGGTCGCAGAGACCACCAGTCAGCGTCGATGGGCTTTGGCTGCGGAGGCGTGGAACGCGGGTCAGCCGCTCCGCTGCGCACCCATTCCTCAAGCACCGCGATGGCAGGATCGTCCAGCTTTTCTTCGGGCATTTTCAGTTCGACATGCTGATGGCGGATGGCCTGAATCAGCGGGCTGGCGTCCGGATTGCCGGGAATGATCGCCGCACCGCGACCACCTCCCTGTTCCCAGCCGGAACGCCAGTCGAGCGTCAGCCCCCCTTCCATCACGCCGGCCGCATGTGAATGGCAACCATAACAGTGCTCCTGCAGCAGCGGTTCGACGTGTCGGAGAAAGTGCTGCTGGGCGTCAGCGGGAGTGGCTGCGGCCGGCTCGTCCGCAGGCAGCGACCGCAGGGGCAGCGCCAGTGCCAAAAACAGGCAGGCGAGCCATTGGTGGCGTGCGTGTGGTACAAGGGCTGGGGATCCCATAACGTTCAAATTCCTGCAAATGTTGTGTTCCGCCCGGCCCCAGAATACCGTGGGGGACGAGCGGGGACAACAGTTGCATTCCGCGGAATTCCCGATAGTCTGGCTGCGCTGGCTTCGACGCAGAAGCCAAAAACCGCCTTTCCCGTGATTTCTGATGCGGACAGCATTATGCGACGTCGGTTGCTCACGATTTTGTTTCTGTTGTCTTCTGCCACAGCCTTTCTGGCGGCGCCTGCAGGTGCGGTCCAGCCCCCTGCCGTCAACACGGCTGCAAATCGCCCCATTCGGGCACTCCTGATCACCGGTGGCTGCTGCCACGACTACGAACGCCAGAAGCGGATCCTGACCCGCGGCCTCAGTGCTCGAGCAAATATCCAGTGGACCATCGTCCATCAGGGCGGCACCACCACCGACACGAAGATTCCCTTCTACAACAACCCCAACTGGGCGGAAGGATTCGATGTGGTGGTCCACAACGAATGTTTTGCCGGTGTGGTCGATAAGGATTTTGTGGACGGCATTCTCAAAGCTCATCAGCAGGGTGTCCCGGCCATTCTCATTCACTGCGCCATGCACTGCTATCGCGTGGGCGATGATCGCTGGTTTGAATTCTGCGGCGTGCAGTCACCCGGACATGGGCCCCACTATGCGTACACGATCGATAACCTGAAACCTGAGCATCCGATCATGGAGGGTTTTGGGGAACGTTTTGTGGTGCCAAAGGGTGAGCTGTACCACACCGTTCGCATTTTTGATTCCGCCACCCCCCTGGCTCATGCGCGGCGGATGGACAACAATGAACCACAGGTGTGCGTCTGGACCAACGACTACCGCGGAACTCGCGTGTTCGGCACGACGGTCGGGCACTATAACGAAACCATGGTCGAACCGGTGTGGCTCGACATGGTCGCCCGCGGATTGCTCTGGGCCACCGGACGTGACCCGAACCAGCACTTCGCTCCTGCCACCCCCCAACAGGACGAAGCCATCCGCAGCCTCGTTTCCGCTCCCATCGAAGGCTCTGCCCCCGTGCTCACTCAGGGCTGCTGCGGAGATGGAAATCTTGTCTTCAACAAGCCCGCAAAAGCCTCCAGCGAAGAAACCGGCAAAAAGAACTTTGCCGCCAACGCTGTCGACGGACGACTGGATACCCGCTGGTGCGCCGCCGGCCCCAACAGCGGCGAATCACTCGTGCTGGACATGGAAACGCCACAATCCCTGCGAAATGTTCGCATCCACTGGGAACAGCGGAACACCGCCTATCGCTACCGCCTTGAAGCGTCAGCCAACAACGTCGATTGGCATCTGCTGGCTGACCATGCCGACAACAAGGACCGCAATGGACTTGCAGTGGATGCCGTGAAGGCCGACGGCGTGCGTTATCTGAAGATCACGTTTCTGGGTTCCGGCGGTGGCTGGGGAAGCATCTGGGAAGTGGAAGCCGTTCCCGGAGATCTGCCGGCACTCCCGGAAGGCGTCACAAGCGGAGCTCCGACGGCCACCGTCGCAGATGTGAAAACGCCACCCGATTTCGATGTGACCCTGTTCGCCGCTCCGCCCCAGGTAACCTATCCCGTCTGCCTGACCACGTCCGTGCATGGCGAAGTCTTCGTCGGCGTGGATGAACAGGGTTCGCTGGGCAAGGATCCAGGTCGTGGCCGCGTGGTTCGCTGCGTTGACACCGACGGCGACGGACGGGCTGATCAGTTCAATGACTTCGCCAAAATGGATCATCCGCGCGGACTTGTTTATGACAACGGTTCCCTGTGGGTGCTCCATCCGCCGCTGCTGTCCGTCTTTCGTGACACAAATGGCGATGGCACAGCTGACGAAAGCGAAGTCCTTATCGAAGGCATCAGCACCGACGAAGTCAATCGGCGCGGAGCAGACCATACAACCAACGGGATTCGGATGGGCATCGATGGCTGGATCTACATCGCCGTCGGTGACTTTGGTTTTCATAAGGCTGTGGGTCGCGACGGCACAGTGCTCAGCCGTCGCGGTGGTGGTGTGGTTCGTGTTCGTCCCGATGGCACAGAACTGGAAGTGTTCAGCTGGGGACAGCGAAACATCGTCGATATCGCCGTGGACCCATTCCTCAATGTGTTCACTCGTGACAATACCAATGACGGTGGCGGCTGGGATATTCGCCTGTCGCACGTTCTGCCCACCGCCAACTACGGCTATCCGTCTCAGTACATCAACTTCACTGACGAAATCATGCCGCCGCTGGCTGACTACGGCGGGGGCTCAGGCTGCGGCGCACTGTACTTTCAGGATGCCCGCTGGCCAGCACCGTGGCAGGACATGCTGCTCACCTG
Organism: Planctomycetaceae bacterium; assembly: GCA_040382995.1. Lineage (GTDB taxonomy): Bacteria > Planctomycetota > Planctomycetia > Planctomycetales > Planctomycetaceae > SXXK01. The sequence continues at coordinate 6,484 of JBEIEK010000081.1, read as the reverse complement.
TGACTGGGGACGCAGCGAGGTGTTCAGTCATCGCCTGCCCGCTCACGGGGCCACCTTCGATGCTCAGCAGGACAGCTTCCTGCAGATCCCGCGTCCCACGGATGCCGATGCTGACGCGTTCGGACGACTGTTTGTCTCCAGCTGGAAAAACGGTGGCTTTGCGTTCGAGCGACCAGATGTGGGGTTCGTGGCCATGATCACGCCGCGCGGGTTTATTCCGCGACCGCCACTGGTCCCGGCTGAACTCAGCGACGCAGCGCTCGTGCAGCAGCTGGCCCATCCTGCCGACGCTCTGCGACTGCACGTCCAGCGTGAAATTCTCCGGCGACCCGCTCTGTCCCCGGACCTGCTGCGTACCGTGGCCCTCGACAGCAAACTGCCGCTCACAGGCCGCGTAGCGGCCCTGTGGACACTGCGACAAAAGGACACCGCAGCCTTCCGCAACGCCTTTGTGGCTCTGATGATGCACCCTGAGCTGCAGGAACATGTGCTGCGAGCTGCCGCGGACCGCAGGGGTCAGATTGACAAAAGCCTGCTGGGCCCCATTTACGCGCGACTGGATGATGCCAACCCCCGCGTTCGCGCGGCGGCGATTGTGGCGATCGCTCGGGCAGGTGATGCCCGCGCTGCCAAACAACTGCTCAACCTGACTGAACGCACCGAAGCCGCCCCAGCAGGCGATGGGGATGCATGGCGCAAAGCTGATCCCGGACGCGTGCTCCCACACCTCGCCATGCAGGCACTCGTCGACCTCCGCGCGATCGATCCCTGCCTGCAGGCACTGGATGGACCACACCGGGCCGCGGCTCTCGCGGTTCTCCGCCGCATTCACGATCCTCGCTCCGTCGATGGACTCTTCGCTAAGCTTGCCACCACATATAATGACAGCGACCGCACAGACCTCTGGACCGCTCTGATCCGGCTCTACCATCGCGAAGGTGACTTCACCCCCGACAGCCCAGGCTGGTGGGGCACCCGGCCGGATACCACCGGCCCGGTCTATCATCGCCAGACCTGGTCCGAATCGGAACGCATCGCTGCCGCCGTTAAAGTCGCGCTCCAGGAAGGCAGCCCACAGTCACGCGAAACACTGCTCGCTCTGCTGAAGAAACATGGAGTGAATCTGGAAGGTACAGGAACGGCGGCGGTGATGGCAGAAACACAACAGGCCATCAAGGTGCCCCAGGCTGACCCCGGCAACCCCAATCTGATCGCCAATCTGGACTACGAAACAGTTCTGCAGCGAACACTGGCGGTGAACAACGCAGACCCCGCCCGCGGCGGCGAATTGTTTCGGCAGCAGTCCTGCATCAACTGCCACACGTTCGCCAATGGCCAGCAACCCCGAGGCCCACACCTGGTTGATATCGGCAAACGCTATAAACCCGCCGAGCTTGTGGAATCCATCGTCCAGCCCGGTCGCCGCATCGCTCAGGGCTTCGACACGTGGGCCATGGCGATGCAGGACGGCAAAATCCACACGGGATTTGTCGTTCTGGAAAGCGCTGAAACCGTTACGCTCCGCGATGCCACCGGACTGGCCAAAGACCTCATCCGTGAACAGATTGAAGATCGTGTCAAGCAGGAAATCTCAATGATGCCCCAGGGCATCGTCGGCAACCTGACTCCCGAACAGCTGGCTGACCTGCTGGCATGGCTGGGAACGCTGCACTGAAGACGCCACAGGGTATGGAGGCTGTTAATCACGCGGTAACAGTGCGTGGCCACGTGGCCGAGCTAAATTCTGTCAGCGAACTTCCTCCGACAGCCAGGTTAACCGAAAACGCCGAGAGTATCCCTCTCGGCGATTTTTTTTTGACTCCCTGTTTAACTGGGATGTCCGAGTTAACAGCGTGGTGTCTTCCTGTGATCGAAAGAGACAGAAGACTGCGACCTGCGATTGAAAACACTCACGCCAGAAAACACGAGATCCGATTCATCCACTCCAGCGTGGCGAACCGGCGATCTGGATGCAGCCAGTAGGCCCTGTGGGAATGTTCATCATCGAATCGGGAAATCGTGATGCCAGCGATGTGATGGCGACAAGGACGAGCGGCATCCCAATTTGAACGCCGTAAAGCGGCAGGGTTGCGCCGGTACGACTCATCCAGTCGTTCGGCTGCCATCAATGCCCCAATGCGTTGCGACGCGATCGGGAAGCTGGGGTCAATACCAGGCATGCTGGACGCGCTGCAGATGACATGTTCCTCACTCCGGCTGGACCAGTTCTCTCCGCCAGCTTTTCAGAAACAAATATAAGGCGATCACTTGCTGCCGATGGCGTAGAGGGTTTTGCTCGATCGGATAAACAGCGTGCCGTCAGCCAATGCCGGTGTTGACCAGAATCGAACATTGTCTGCGGTCGGCAAAACATTTCTTGCGACTACGTCGAGCGTTCGACTCGGTTGGAAAACGAAAGTCTGGCCGCTGGCGTCGAGGCAATAGATCCTGCCGCGATTCGACCATGGCGACGCCCAGAATTCTCCCGCGTCCGGAATTCGTCCCTGCGTTACCATGACGCCCGTTGCAGAGTCAACAATCGTCGCCTTGCCGCCTCGTCCATCCAGCAGGTAAATCATTCCCTCAACAATTAGCGGCGAAGCTCGGTGCGGACCAAACTCACGAGTATTCCATGCGACAAGGGACGCAGCATCACCACCGTGTGCGGCTGCCAGTTGTTCGTCTGTTCCACTGCGAATCGCAAAGAAACTGGTCCCGCCTCGGCCGCTGCGACCAACAACCAATAGATCACCGCTGGCGGTCGGAGTCGCGTTGAGTCCGCCGTTGCCAATGTCGATTTGCCACAGCAACTTGCCTGTATTCGGATCATAAGATCTTACGATGGCGCCGCCCGTAACGAGTTCCTTGCGATGACTGTTTTCCCAGATGATCGCTGAGCCCCAGTTGGACCGCTCTTCGCGAGATTGCCGCCAGACTTCATCACCTGTCCTGATGTCAATCGCGACCACAAATGACGACTCTTCGTTATCGACCTGAACGAAGACTTTGCCATCAAGTATCGTTGGCGAACTGGATGTGCCCCAATCCTGAGCCATGGGATGAAGGCCCAGATCTTTCTTCCATATCAAAGCGCCGTCGAGGTCATAACAGAACAATCCCATCATGCCAAAATAGGCCACGACATATTTTCCATCGCTGACTGGCGTCTCAGAAGCGTAAGTGTTGTCGCGATGAGTTTCCAAACGCGGCTTGCCTTCGAGAGCCGTTTTCGTCCACAGGGTTATTCCAGTTTTCGCGTCCAGACACAAGACCTCCCAACGATAATCGCTCGATGGGTTTTGCGGTCCGTCCGTGATGGCCGTCGTCACGAAGAGTTTGCCATTGACAATAATCGGACTCGACCAGCCAGCGCCCGGAATGTCCGCTTGCCACAACAGGTTTTCATCCGCTCCCCAACTCCCAGGGGCAACACTATCGTTCGTAACGCCATTGGCGTTGGGCCCGCGGAACTGAAGCCAGTCAGTCGCGAGACAGTCCGAAGAAAAGGCCATGCAGATAGCCAACACGACACTACGCGAGCGATACATGCGAACTTCCTGACAACGGGTCTGATTTCGATCGGAATGCGGATCGAGCCAGTTGGATATAAAAGCGGGCTTGCAGGCGAGTAGCATAGCCTGCCAGGATGAATATTGCAGGAGTCACACGCACCGCACGGTCAGAATATCCTGAGTTGCGAAAAAGTGCGTTGGAAATCAGGGGATTTGGGTGCTCAGTAACGCGTGACGATGAGTTCCAGATCAATGGTCTGTGGCTGCATCAAGCGAGTCGATGTGGGGTTTCGGAGGCGAATAGCGGTCGAAAGTCACAGTCGGCGCGGACGTTGGGCGCAGTCGAGTTCAGAAGGTGGACGTGGAGGCCGTTTCACGCGGCTCGAGGGGAATAGGAATGGATCACGCCGCCAAGTTTGCGGGTGCAGACGATGTCGCTGCCAATCCGCTGCAAACCTGAAGTACTCGTAATTCCTTGGTAAGACCATTTTGGGGAAGGGCGCGACAATTTTGGTTGTGTCATGAAGAGAGTTCCTTCCGGGGAGCTTTTCGTTTTTCTGCGGAAGAATAAAACCCAACACCAAACGCCAAAACGCCGAGGCACCGCTCCCGGCGTTTTTCGTTCCCCGGCCACTTTTCCAGTGTTTTCGCCACTTTCCGGCCCCCACACCCACCCGCCGGCAGGTCTCTCCCGGCACCCCAAAAATAAAAGTCTCGAACTCTCGCACTCTCCGGTAAACAGCCGCGAAAAGTGAACAGCCCGTCTTCTCCGGGGACGCAAGGAAGACAGTTGCGGAATGTGCGGGGGAGTTAACAGCATTCCGGAGGCTCGGATCCAGCGATGTGTACGCCAAATGCGAACTATCCGCTGTTCCGTAAGAAGCACGGACTGTGCTTTTTCCAGACGATCAACCAGTACAAGCAGCACCCGGAAGTCACGCGGAAGAGCAGAAAGAGCAGGCGTGCGGGATTCGTGTGGGAAGGAGGGCTGCTGGAAGATTCGTAATGCCCCGCATCACGGGGTGGCGGGAGTTGACTTAGATTTCAAAAACCGACTGGCCACCGCCACTCCCGTGCTCGCGATGGTTCGGCAATTATTGCGACTTTGTTTTCTCGGCGTTTATCGTCGACGTCCATGGAATCACCTGTCCATTCGAGATTTGAAAAAGGTGGCAGTGATCCAGGTGTCTCGTGGCGATTTCTAATTCCTGTTGTGTAAGTTCACAATCGACAAATGCTACCGCAACAGAGCCACGTAATGCGTTGAGTTCGACCAGCGATTTGAGTTCTTTTTCCGCCAATGACCGTGTCAGACTGATTCGGTATTCCGAACCAAATGGCCAGAATGAAAGCGAGCCCATCCGACCGCCACACCGAACAATCGCTGCAGAAACGCGTCTGTCCCGGGCATTGACACCACGGTAATCCCATATCAGAAATGCGGCAACCAGAAGGATCGCAATGAGTGATGCAGGCAAAACGCGTCGCATTATTTCCTCGCCGAGCCTCGTGCTACACCGCACGAGAAAAATGAACAGCACGCTGGGGAGTCGCGAGCCAACTGCTCCCGCCGTGTCTTGTCGCACGTAACGCTATCGGGAATGACGCTATCCGCAGGCGGACGGGATTTCAAGTGGAATCCACCCGAGCAGCGTCAGCCGCCGCCAAATTTATTCCTGCTCGGTGTCTGGTGTCTGGTGCCTTCCGGTTTCCTGGTTCTTCCCGACGAGTTCGTCCACAAACAAGCTGGAGTAATCTTCGGTTGAGCGGATTGAGTGGCTGCTGGCGGAATTGGTGGTACCGGAGCCGCATTTGCAAATCCGAAGCAATTCGGATGCCATCGTTGCTCAGTCGATTCTGCTTTTCCTGTTGGTCAGACCTGCCAATCGCTCAACGCCGGCGCCAGGGGCGTCATCGGCGGCCTCAGTGTTTTTGTTTCAAATAGTCTGGCGTGCTATCGCCTGACTGCATATCCTGCATGAATGATTCGTTGACTGAGCGAAGGGGTTAAAGGAGACGCCAAGATGTCAAACACGGTTTTGGAACAGCGGATTCAGACGCTTGAGCGGCAAATGCAGGATGTTCTGACGCGAATTCAGTCGGCCCCAGCACCCCGCCTGCCAGCCAAAGACTGGCGGGGAAGTCTGGGGATGTTCGATGACCATCCAGTGATGATGCAGATCGACTCTGCCGGCGAGCTGGTGCGCCAGAGGGACAGAGAACAGAGCGCAACATGATCATTCTCGACACAGACCACCTTTCTGTGCTCAAGTATGCCAGAAATGCTCGATTTACGAAGCTTGCACAGCGGATGGCCGATTCCCTGGACCAGGACTTTGTCACCACAGCGATTACTCTTGAAGAGCAGCTGCGGGGGTGGCTGGCAGAAATCAATCGTTATTCAGATCCCGAGAAACAACTTCCGGCCTACACAGAGTTAACCGGGCTGATTGAGTTTTTTGGCTTCTGGACGGTAGTGCCTTTCGATGCGGCAGCTGCCTCTATGTTTCGCAACTTGCGTTTGCAAAAGAACCGTGCAGGCTCGATGGACCTGAAAATTGCGTCAATCGCCGTTTCGCTGGACTGTGTCCTGCTGACAGCAAACACCCGCGATTTTGCAGGCATTCCCGGACTCCGCATCGAAAACTGGCTGGAATGATGTCAGTAATTCCGGACAGGGCACAATCGCCGCTGGGCTTCTGCTGAGAAATTCGATGAGCAAGCGTCTTGAGACGCAGCCTTATGCAACACCCAGCAGGGGCCTATCCGAAGCCCAACGCGCCTCCCGACAATTAACACCCCATCTCCCCCACCACCCTTTTTCCGTCATCTCCAGGTCGGGCCGGGTAGCTCTCCAGACAGAGGGACTGTCTTTGCCCGACAGCCCACACCTGTCCAGCAACAGAACGCACTCCGGAGAGCACGTATGGACACCGTTTCGCCCGAACGCACGAATTCCGCCCCGCGATCTG
>JBEIEK010000080.1:0-19294 GCA_040382995.1 Planctomycetaceae bacterium | reverse complement strand
GCGGAAACCGGCCATTCACGTAACGCCCCAGCGCATTCGTCGGCTGACCGCTCGCCGCTCCATCCGGATTGAGCGTGTGAATGACGGCCACTTCAAATCCGCCGAGGATCAAACCGTTTTCATGCAGGTGTCTGGCCAGCCGATCCATGAGCTGCATGGAGATCCGATCATTCCCAACGGCGCTGCCGACGAACAACGTGCGGAACCCGTTCTCACCAGTCAACGAGATTTCGAATTGGCGTCCACCCGCTGTCCGCCCGGTGCGCCGCCAGGCAAAGGCTTCCGGACGCCGTTCGGAATAGGCCGGAAGGTTCTGTGGTGTCGCCGGTTTTGCCGCCGCAGTCTCCGTCGATTGACGCTTATTGACCACAGGCTCCTGAGTCACGCTCGATGCCGTGCCGGAATCGGTTTTCGACAGACCATCGGCTTTCGCCAGTTGTGTGGTCGCGGGGGAAGGTGTCGTTACCGGCCACGGTGCAGACGCTGTCGGCGGCGAAAGAGTTGATGATGATGTCGGTTGTGCGTTTGCCGGTGCCGGAGAAGCGGACTTCGCTCCAGGTGCCAGCGCAGACAGCGTGGAGGCCACGGTCGGTTCCGTGACGGCCGCAGGAAGTTTTTCTGTCGATGATGACGCGATGGACACAGCGGGGGTCGACACAGCGGGGGTAATGGTGGGCGGAACGGAATCCGCACCTGCTGTGGCTGTACCTGGCTGGACAGTACCGGTCGGAAGAGCCGGGTTAGAACCAGCCGGAGCGGTCGCTTCAGTCGGTGAGCGGTTCGCAGTTGAGGCGGAATTCACCTGACCATTGGTGAGCCCCGCAGCAGTGGCAGCAGCCACGGCCACTTTTTCGGCCACCACATTTTCGGAGGCTGGCTTCTCGGCGGCAGACGCGTCAGTGTCCCTGGCGACTGTGCCGGATTCGGCTGCCGGATCAAAATCCGGAACAGCGGTGAGCAGTGACTTCTGGAGATCGCTGGACGTCGCCGGAACCGGTGCAACGTTCCAGGCCACTCCTGAAGGACTGCGCAGACGGGGCACGGATTGGCAGCCTGTTGTTCCCCCGAGCGCAGCAGCGACCGCGCAGGTGACGGCAAGTAACGCCCCGTGACGGGAAGGCAGGAAGCAAGTGCAGAGCCCTGACATTGAAAACTCCCTCTCCTGAAAGACTCGGCTGCAGGCAGCCCGCAAATCACTCCTCAAACTTCGTATCGATTCCCAAACGCCAGCAGAGTTGTTCAAAACGCTGCTGCAGGTCTTCACTGGAAATATGAACGTGTTCCGCTTCATTGATGAATTGCAGGTCCTCCACCAATGGCACACGGGCGGACCTCAGAATCTGCTCGCTGGAAACATTCTTCCTGCCATACACGAACAACAGTTTGTGTTCATCAAACTGCACTTCCATGGCTTTGGCGGCGTTGACCACCGCAATTCCGCAGCAGCCATCGTTCAGCAGCAACTCTTCAAACTCGTACAGGACACTCTGCAGCACCGGCATGTCGATCTGTTCGCGATACAGGTCGGTATGACCACCATCAACTTTGCGATGGCTTGTTTCCAGCACTACATCCACCACGTCACCGAGTGGCTCAAGGAGCGCGATGAAGAGGTCAAAGAGCTTTTCCCGCGTAACGGATGCCATCAGCACAGGCAGCCTCGCGCCACTCTCCTGGTCCACAAACCATTCATGGCGGTATCCCGTTCGAGGCACTACGTCGAGACCCCATGCGGGGCGAACGGCGTCGGTCAGTTGAAACTCACCATAACGACTGACTCCCACATGCTGATCAAGTTGCTCGTCCGTCAGGCTGCGAAACGATCCGGCAATCGGCGGTGTTCCACCGTCGCTACCCCCCGGACGCAGAAAATTCTTCAGAAAACCCATAGTTATCGCCCCAGTCCACACGGCAGCAGCAATCCGCCCATTTGCTGGAACCTAGCACCCAGCTTCACCTGCGACGGCCGGATTGAACTGAATCCGTGATTTTCAGGGGTGAGCCTCGGAAAGCGGTCCGGAATTGCGGAGGGAACCGGCTGTTCCGATGAAGCCGGCAATCGTTAGACTCCGCACCTTCAGAACAATCGCTGCCAGCCGCAGCATCAAAGCCGGATCACACCGCCTATGGCCCGTCGCCACATCCATCTCCTGCTGCTCCCCGCCACACTGTTTTCACTGGTCAATTCTGTGGTTGCGGCCGCAGACGAACCTGCGAACGAAGCCGAGTCGTGGTATGCAATCGAATTTGAAGGACAGCGAGTTGGCTACGAATGGGTCCGCACAACACCTCATTCGCCTGCACGCCCCGGCACCACTCAGTCTGACAGCTCAAAACTGATACGCCGGGAACGCAGAACGCAGCTGCAGCTGAAGCGGGCAGGAACGCAAGTGTCGCTGGCCGCCGTACTTGTCACCAGCGAGACTCCCGAGGGCCTGCTTCAAACCTGGGAACTCACCCGCACTGCCGCGGACGGCAGTCGCATTTATCGCCGCGGCACCTGGGACGGCAGCCGCAGCGCGATGCGAATTGAGGAGCCTGATAATCAGGATGAATCACCAGTCTTCGCCGAATCCCAGATGCAGCCGCAATCACCAATTTTCACAGAATGGCTGGGGCAGGCAGCGGCGAAAGAGAGTTTTCCGAGGACGGTTCCGGTGCTGTTTCCTGAATCCGCGATCGCTGCCGATGTCGAACTTCAAAGTTTGGGCAAAACAACACTGGAGCTCCCCGACGGGTCTCGAAATGCCGCCCGGCGTTTCCTCTGGCAGCCGGTTTCCGCCCCCCAGCTCAGGACACGCGTGTTCCTTGAGGCCGACTCCAACCGCTGTCTGCTTGTGGAACAACCTCTGCTTGGTGGCACACTGCAGCTGGTGAGAAGCACTCCGGAGGTGGCTCTGGGGGTCGATTCTCAGCAGACGCTGGATCTGCAGCTGCAGTCTTTGCTGCCCGTCACAGGACAGGTGCCTGAATCGCCACCAGAAAACGGCCTGCGTCTGAAGCTCACCAGCAGCGCCCCAGCACCATACTCACTCGCGAATACCAGTTTTCAAACCGTTGAACCCCAGATCGCCGACGGTCTTATCGTGGTTTGTCAAACACCGAAATGGCCTGAATCCGGGCAGTCGCTTTCCGGTGGCCGCAGCCCGCGCCGCGCCGACCATGCAGAATACCTTGGCGCCTCGAGGTGGATTGATTATGCCGATCCGGCTGTCCAGCGGCTGCTCAACAGTGCTGGCGGTCGATCAGGAACCACAGCGGAACAGTGTCGACGGCTGTCTGCCTTCGTGAATCGCCGCGTGCAGTTTTCGCCCTTCACCACACAGTTGCAGCCTGCATCCCGCGTAGCCGCAAAACTACAGGGTGACTGTACCGAACACACAGTTCTGCTTTGTGCGCTGCTCCGCAGCCGCGGAATACCGGCTCGCGCAGCATCCGGTTTCGCCTACGTTCCACAACTCACAGCATTCGCGCCCCATCTGTGGACTGAGGCTCTGGTGGACGGAGTTTGGATGCCGCTGGATTCCACCATTCCCGCGGAAGCCGCCATGCCACTGCTGCTGAAAGTGGCTGACTCACCATTAAGCAATGACCTTTCCGGAAGTGTTTCACTGTTTGCTCCGCTCCTGCCACTCTGCGGTCAGGTTTCCATCGCTGTGATCAGCGAGAATTGATTCGAAACAACGCAGCCCCCGTGCGTGCGTTCTGCCAAATCAGCTCAAGCCCGCTGTCCGGGATTTTACTTAGCTGCCCTGCGGAGTTGGCTTCCGCTGCATAAACAAGTCCCACGCGCCGCCGCTGCAGGTCCCGCGACAGTTCCGTCGACCACGGCTGCTGCAGTCGCTTCTGCAGATCATAGTGAGATGCAGGAAAGAAACCGGAGTAGCCGTTCACCAGCGGAATCCCCGACGCCGTGCAGCGGATCATCCAGCGCGTCGTCTCTTCATAGGCTGCAGCGCCGGACGCCGGGGCGGCAGGCAGAATCAGCAGGCCGTGTTCCGGTGGCAACCGACGCTGCACTTCATCGACCCAGTCGACCGGCCGCCCGGGATCCGGAACTCCCACAAGCTGCAGTTTCCCCGGGAGCACCTCGGCCCCAAGGATCAACGCCAGCAGTCCGGCAAGCCCCCTTCTCAGCAGCACACGATTCTCGAAGATCCGCAGCCCACAACAAAAGGCTCCGCCGATCCCCCCCAGTAACAGTACTGCGGCCTGAAAAAAGTAGCCGAAGCGAAAAGGGCTGCGGACCTGCGCGAACCCTGGTACGCTGTCAGCCAGAAATGACCAAACCTTCCACGAACCCACGTGCAGCCGAGTACCCATGGCGAGGAAGGCAGCAATCACGGCAAAGGCAATCAGGAACCGCAACGCGGCACGCTGTTCAGAAGACAACGCAATCAACCCTCCAAAGCAGCCAAGGCAGGCCGCAGCTGCGGCCGTCAGACGAAACCAGCCCGGGTTCAATGGAAAAAAGCCGCGGCCGCGCAGCGAGCTGAGATTGAAGGGAGCATTGGCGGACGTCCGGGCAAAGTCGATTGGCTCTGCCGAAAGCTGCGTAATCAGCGCTTCCTCGCGGACATATTCCGGATCACTGAGTACGCTGCGAATGACAAGCACCATTGGTACCAGTGAAAGACTCACCACGGCACCAGCCACCGCGCCTGGAAGCCATCTTCGCAGCTGAGCCATGGGAATCAGCAGCCAGCCCGTGAGCAGCAGAAGAAGTGCCAGAAACAGGGCATGGTGCAGAGCGCAGGCTGCCGTGCAGCAGAACGCGACGCCAGCTTCAAGGCCTCGCAGCAGTGCCCTGCCCCAGCCAATATCTGCGGCACAGGCAGCCTGCCGCAGCTGCACCAGAGCAGTTATGGTCCACACAGATGGCCAGAGCGGGACAAGCTGGGCGGAGTCGAGCTGATGATGGACCAGAGGGTGCAGCACCATGCCTGTTCCCGCAGCGGCCATAAACAGCGGTGGGACACCGAAACACTTCAGCAGCCTTGCTGCGAACAGCCCGTTGCATGTCAGAGAGGCGACCAGCCAAACGTTGAAGGCGAGGGCCGGGTCGCGACGGTGGGGCTGAAGTGGTGCCAGAATCAAAGTGGCCGGCTGCGGTTCACTGAAGGCGAAACTGCGAGGTTCCGGGAAGAAAACGGGGGCATCCCAATACCGAGCGAATCGCTCTTCCAGCTGCACCGAATTCCAGATGATGGTCCAGACATTGAACAGCGGGACCGTGCGGACGCCCCCTGCAGGTGCCGGAACGCTGGAGCGGAATTCGGGGAGCACCGGGGCGACGGAGCACAATGCTGCTGTCAGAAACAGCAGCAGCAGTACTCCGGTTTGCCACCTGCGAAAAAACAGACTCCCCCTGCGCCATGGAAGGACTGACCATCTGGGGGAGGACTTTGGCATATCAGTTCAGGCGACGCTCGCGAATCCAGTCCGTGTGGAATTTTTCACCGCGCGGCTTGTCAACGCGTTCGTAGGTATGGGCTCCAAAATAGTCTCGCTGAGCCTGCAGCAGATTTGCAGGAAGACGTCCGCGCCGATAACCGTCGAAATAGGTCAGAGCGGCAGTGAAACCTGGCACGGGAAGTCCGAGCTGAATCGCAGTGGAGACAACTCGACGCCACGCTGGCTGAGCCTTGTCGATGGCCGCACGGAAGAAATCATCGAGCAGCAGATTTTCGAGCGTGGGGTTCTTGTCGAAGGCTTTTTTGATGTCTTCGAGAAATCGTGAGCGGATGATGCAGCCACCACGCCAGAGCAGAGCGATGGGGCCGTTCTGAAGCTTCCAGCCGAACTCACGAGCGGCTGCATCCAGCTGAACGTAGCCCTGTGCATAGCTGCAGAGTTTGGAGGCGTAAAGCGCCTGACGCACGTCATCGATGAATTGCTGCTTGTCGCCGGTGAAATGTGCATCAGGACCGGAAAGGACAGCCTCGGCTCGGACACGAGCATCCTTCTGGGCGGACAGACAGCGGGCGAATACAGCTTCGGTGATGAGGGTGGTTGGCACACCAAGATCCAGGGCGTGCTGGCTCATCCATTTTCCAGTTCCCTTCTGGCCGGCGGTGTCGAGGATCAGGTCGACAAGATCGACGCCGGTTTCCCGGTCCTTCACCGTGAAGATGTCGCGTGTGATCTCAATCAGGTAGCTTTCCAGTTCCCCTTCGTTCCACTCGCGAAACACCTGATAGAGTTCCTGGTTGGTCAGCCCGACACCATATTTAAGGATGTAATAGGCTTCGCAGATCAGCTGCATATCGCCGTATTCGATGCCGTTGTGCACCATTTTGACATAGTGACCGGCACCAGCCTCTCCGACCCATTCACAGCAGGGGATGTCATGATTGGGGCCGACTTTGGCGCTGATTTTCTGGAACACGTCCCTGACGTAGGGCCAGGCTTCAGGGTGACCGCCCGGCATAATGCTTGGGCCCTTGAGCGCACCTTCTTCGCCACCGGAAACCCCTGTGCCGATGAAGCGAAAGCCTTCTTCGGCGAGCTGCTTGTGTCGACGATTGGTGTCGATGTAGTCAGCGTTGCCACCATCGATGATGATGTCGCCTTTGGAGAGCAGGGGTTTGAGCTGGTCGATGACGGCGTCCACCGGGCTGCCGGCTTTAACCATAATCATGACTCTGCGCGGAGCAGCAAGGCTGTTGACGAAGTCCTGAAGCGTGTCGTAGCCGCGAATGCGATCGGGGGTACCCGCCTCGACAACTCCCGGTGGTCGGCTTGAGAGCCCCTGCAGAAATTCATGAGTGGTTTCGGTGGTGCGATTGTAGACACCGACCGAGAAGCCCTTGTTGGCCATGTTCATGACCAGATTCTGGCCCATGACGGCAAGACCGATCAGACCGATATCGTGCTTTGACATGAAATTGGGATCCGCAAAGACAGGCTGGTGACTGAGCAGGGAAAGGGAATGAGATCAGTGAAGTTGACGTGCCGTGCAGGCGATCAGCGCTGCACGCGGGCTGAACCACCGGAGGCGACAGCTTCGACCTCTTTAATTGTTGCCATGGTGGTATCGCCGGGATAGGTTGTGAGCAGGGCGCCGTGGGCCCAGCCGAGATTCAGTGCCGTCTGGGGGTCAGCGCCTTTCAGCAGGCCGTAGAACAAACCGGAGGCGAAGCCGTCGCCACCACCGATCCGATCGATGACGTCCAGTTCGATGGTTTTGGCCTGATAAGTTTTGCCTTCCATCCACAATACGGCGCTCCACGAATGGCGGTTGGTGGAATGCACTTCACGGAGCGTTGTGGCCACTGCCTTTACGTTGGGAAGCTTGGTTGCGACTTCTTCCATCATTCCGAAGAACGCGGTGGGGTCGAGTTTGGAGTGGGATTCGACGTCCTGACCCGTCAGGCCAAGACCCTTCTGAAGGTCCTCTTCATTGCCGACAAGAACATCCACGTGCTCGACGATGCGGTTGAGCGTTTGCTGGGCCTTGTCGAGACCACCGCTGATCTGCCAGAGCTTGGCGCGGTAGTTGAGGTCGAACGAAGTCACTGCTCCGGCCGCCTTGGCCGCCTGCAGGGCTTCAATGATGAGTTCCGGGGTTGTCGGGGACAGCGCGGCGAAGATGCCGCCACTGTGAAACCAGCGTACACCACCGGCGAAGATTTCCTTCCAGTTGAAGTCGCCCGGCTTCAGCATTCCGGCGGCCTCGTTGCTGCGGTTGTAGAACACAATCGGTCCGCGAACACCATGCCCCTGGTCGCTGTACACTGTGGCCATGTTGGGCCCGCGGACACCATCGTGAGCGAAACGCTTGTAAAACGGACGCACACCCATGGCCCGCACCCGCTCGTTGATCAGGTCACCAATCGGGTAGTCGACCATGGCTGTGGCAATGCCGGTTTTCAGCTGGAAGCAGTCGGCGAGGTTGGCAGCACAGTTGAACTCACCACCACTGACGTGAATTGCACACTGGCTGGCTTTGCGAAACGGAATAATGCCGGGATCCAGCCGATGAATGAGTGCTCCGAGGGAGAGGAAGTCGAGCGAACCTGACGGGAGGATGTTGAGCATGAACGGGGTTCCTGGGTCCGAAACAAAACGTTACGAAAGAATGGACGCGGATATCGGCAACGCAGCCGAAGTTCACGATGCTGAGTGATTTCTGTGCGGATTCTGTTCCAAATTCGCAAATAAGCGTAGTGGAAACGGCGGAAATCCGGATTTTTCCCGCTGCAGGCAGATTGCGGAATTCAGCGACGGAGCCTGTCCGGGGGAGCAGCTCGGAAAATCCGCAGAGCAAAAAGCAGACCGGCGTAAAGCAGCAGACAACCGCCCACCAATCCCCCAACCGTGGGACCGTGACTGAAGACAATCCGCAGCTGCTGTGCCTCCCAGATGCTCCTCCAGGTGCAGAGAACAACAGCGGCAGCAAAGCAGAGGTAAGGACCAAAGGCAATAAAGGAGCGGCCCGTGAAGATGAACACTGGCAAACCGACGAAAATTCCGGCTATGGGAGCAAATGCAAGCACGCAGAGAACTGGTTGCCAGCCCATGAATGCCCCGATCATCGCCATCAGCGTTACGTCCCCGGAACCCAGTGCCGGGAAACCAAGGATGGACGAAGCCAGAAAGCGGGCTGCGTGGGTCAGGCCGGCACCAGCAGCCAATCCTGCGACACTCCATGCCAGGCCATGCAGATGCTGGTGATCCTTCATCCACTGCGGCAGCCACGGCCCGTAGATTGAAACCAGCGGATCGCTCCAGTCCACCCAGATATGAATCATCTGCAGGTCACCGCTGACGGTAGCCAGAACCACAGCGAGAACAGTTCCGGTGCGAGTAATTTCATCGGGAATCACGTAGTCGAGAAAATCAGTGATGACCGCTGTGAGCAGAAAAAACAGAAACAGCAGCTGAAATGGCAGTCGGTGGGACCAGAGTGGCCCTGAGGGACGCACTTCCGTCACTGACTGGCACTGAATTTCGGTGAGCAGCCACGCGAAGACTGCAAAGCCGGTGGCTGTGAGCAGACACACTGGGAATGGCCAGCGAGCGGGAAGTTGTCCGCAGTCCCCGCACCGCACTGCTCGACCGCGCGGCACGCACAGCGCGGCAGGATGCTGGCAGTGACGACAGCGGACCGGAGAATGGGGAACCCCGGAAGCAGGTGCAGTCACAAGCCGCACCGCCCACCATCCAGCCAGCGCACCGGCGGGAAGTCCACCAAGAAAAGAAATCAGACTCACCATAAACAGACGCGACTATTTTTTAACCACAGTGCCTATTTTTGAGGCATATCGGTAAACTACCATGAGACGATGGAATTACAATTTGGGCCAGCGGCGGCTTTTGTCGAGTTTTTGCGGGAGGATTTGCCGAGTTTTTTAATCAGCAGCACTGGAATTGGGCAGTCGCGAGCAGAATCGCGATTACCCGGCATGAAACTTGCAACAATGGGTGACAGTGAAGAGAACAGCAGCTGGATCTCAGAGGAGTTTCAGTGCGGTTGCTTCGGAAGACGACAAGGAGAGCTGACTCTGGACGAGGGCTGGCCTTTTCGGATGGGTTGGATTACAAGTGTCCAGGGTTTGCTGCCGTTTTGGAAGCGGCGCGAGGCCGGATTTTACAGTCTGGGTTAGGGCATAGAACATGAAGAAGCTCGAAGCAGTCATTCGTCACTACAAGCTGGAAGACGTCAAAACGAAACTGACCAGCATTGGCGTTCAGGGCATGACAGTGTCGGAGGTTCGTGGTTTTGGTCGCCAGCGCGGTCACAAAGAGACCTACCGCGGTGCTGAGTATACCGTGGACTTCATGCCCAAAGTGAAGATGGAAGTGGTGGTCAACGACAACGAAGTGGAGACAGCGATCGCAGCAATCTGCGACGCCGCTCGCACTGGACAAATTGGAGACGGCAAGATCTTCATCTCCAGCCTCGAAGGCGTGGTGCGGATCCGCACCGGAGAAACCGGCGTGGACGCCATCTGACAGTGTCTGATGCTGCCGCACAACACGGCGTTTCCCGCAAGAGCCTTCCTGCTCCAGGAAGGCTCTTTGCATTTGTGCTCCCGGTGGTGCTGCTACAGCAGCCCCGAAAACAACCCCAGGGCTGGTCAGCTCTGCTTCCGCACTGTATTCTTTGCAGGCCCATACCGGCCGAAATTCGGGTGATTGGGTTTGGCCTTTTCAAAGTCCTCCGCATGCTGACACTGACTCGTGCACGATGCCTGTTCATGGCAGTCACCCTGCTGGCAGCGCCCCCACTGTTTGCTCAGACACCCACGCTGGGAGAACAACTGAAAGCCGCCACCGGTGTTGCAGACCCCAGTGTGGTGCGACTGCGAGTGATTGGTGGCGAACAGCAGATTGACGGCGAATCCGTGAATTCCCTGGTTACCACAGGGGTGGTCATCTCAGAATCAGGTGAAGTACTCACAAGCGCGTTCGCACTCCAGGGGAATCCTGATGCCGTTTTTATTGAGCTGGCAAATGGCAGCCGCATCGCCGCGCAGGTGGTCGCCACGGATGAAGTCCGCCGGCTGGTGCTGCTGCGCGTCGACGGCGGTGGCCCATGGCGGGCGATTCCCTCAGCAGCGAAATCTGCAGTGCAGGTAGGCCAATACGCTATCGCGTTGGGACGATTCTACGCTGCAGACTCTGTCAGCATTTCTGTGGGCATCGTCAGTGCGCTGAATCGCATCCACGGTCGAGCGCTGCAAACGGACGCCAAGGTTTCACCAGTGAACTACGGCGGACCACTGCTTGCGCTTTCCGGAGAAGCACTCGGAATTCTCGTGCCGCTCTCGCCGCGGGGACGTGGCACGGCAGGCTCAGGGCTTGAATGGTACGATTCCGGGATCGGCTTCGCGATTCCCATGCAGGATGCGCTCGAGTCTGCCGCAAAACTTCGAAACGGCACTGACCTGCGCCACGGTCTGCTGGGACTGCGACTGGAGGAAACCGGTGCATTCAGTGCTCAGGTTGTGGTCGCTGATGTCGTGCCGGGTGGACCAGCGGCCATGGCGGGGCTGCAGCAGGGTGATCGAATTCTGAAGATGGGTGAACGGGCCATGGAGCGCCCGGGCATGGTCGAGGAGTACCTGCTGGCGCGGTATGCTGGCGACGCCGTCTCGGTGCTGGTCCAGCGAGGTGCAGAGCAAAAAACACTCACCGCCCAACTGGTGGCTGAATTACCGGTTCTCGCCCCAGGCTACTTTGGGCTGCTTCCGGTGCCCCAGCCACCCTCCCCTGCCAGCGGGGGTGATGAAGGTCTGGTGCAGCAAATGCTGCGCAGGATCCCAGGTGGCCAGGCACCTCAGAATCAAATCGCCGCCACAGATGACGCAGCATCTCCAAAGAAGACTCTGCCGCTGCGAGTCCTGATCGTTCCGGGCTCGCCTGCAGCAAACTCCGGATTGCCCGCGGTGATAGACGTGCTCGCTGTGAATGGCGAACAGGTCGAATCCGAGACACAGTTGCGTGTGCGACTCAGAACCTCCGCAAACATGACGACGAAGATCAAATGGAAAATCCCGAATGACGCCACGGAAGAAGAAACCGAGATTCGATCTGTGCGTCGCAGTGAACAGCTGGAACAGCCTGACGAGGCTCTGCTGAAGCAACTGGAAACAGCGGCCACAGAACTGGCAGCAATCGCGCAGACAAATGCACCTGCGACGGCAAGGGATGTTGTCGCAGAGGAAAAAGTCGACACGGGCGGTGGTACAGCTGCGGGATCGTCAGGTATCCAGCGACAGGAAATTGAGATTCCGGAGAAGGGACGAGTGGTGGTGCTGCGGTCAGGAGCAGCCGCTGCGCTGCCAGCCACTCCTGTGGTGCTGCTGTCCGCGCACGGTCAGCCAGAGGAACGCATCCTGGAATTCTGGAAACAGGCGATCAATCGTTATGGACTACTGCTGATGATCCCGGTGAACCCGGAAAATGCACTGCTGACCGACGCTGATCAATCGCTGGTGATGGCTGGACTGCAGGCTGTCGCAGGAAAGTATTCCTGTGACTTGCGGAGGGCTGTCGTGATAGCCGGAAAAGAACATTCTTCGCTGGCTTTCCAGCTGATCGCGGATCCGTCGTCTCCGCTGCGTGGAGCGTCGATCACCGGGGGCTGGATTGATGATGCACTGATTGAAGATGCTGCAGCTCCCGGCAGATCCGTGCTGTTTGCCGCACCGGCCAGCAATGCGCTGCCGCAGGAAATGGCCCTGCGAAATCGCTCGATCGAGCAGTTACGGAAGGCCGGTTTCTGGGTGCCGGAAGTTGGCACCGAGCAACTCTATCCGGAGCTGACCGCCGCATGGACCCTTTGGCTGCGTTGCCTTTAGCAAACAAGGGCTGGTCGTTCAGAGCTTTGGAAGAAACGGAAACAATTGGCGAATCTCGGCTTCCGATGGCTGGCGACCGTATTCGCAGATTTCGAAGACTTCGGCATATTTCACAGTGTTCCCGCGTTCGGCACCATACCAGCGAATCAGGGATTGGCGATAGTCGCGGGCTTCGGCGGACTGACGACGATCCCAGCGTTCGCGGAGCCATGCTTTGCGAAGTTCCGGCTGCGAAGCGGGGGGCGCTGCGGCTGCAGACTCTTCAGAGCCAAGAGCGCCGCCTTCGAATGTCTGCGATTCCAGAGCCAGCAGCGCTTCGACTTTTTTGTCGAACACTTCATCGACCGCAATCGCAATGTCAGCTCGGAAGGGATAGGGCTTCTGGAATCGATCGCTGCTGTAGAGGAAGACAGGGTTCTTCGTCAGTGGCGGAGTGTCGGGGCAGAAAAAGGGAACCGCGACCATATAGGCAGCATCCTGCACCAGAACGCCCACGTAACGATGATCCGGATGATAGTCCCATGGTCGGTGAGCGATCACGATGTCTGCGTTCCAGCGGCGGATCAGGCGAGTAATCAGGCGACGGTTTTCGAGAGTGGGTTCAAGTTCACCGTCGTGAATGTCCAGAACTTCGTATTCGATGCCAAGGCGACGTGCCACCTCGGTGGATTCAGCCGTGCGACGTTTGGCGAGAGGACCACCGGCCATATTCCAGTGTCCAATGTCGCCATTCGTTACCGAGACCATCTTCACCTGGTGGCCGCTGGCTGCCCAGAGTGCTGCGGTGCCACCACTTTTGTACTCAGCATCGTCAGGATGAGCACCGAAGCAAATGATGCGCAACCCGGATGCTGCACCGGATGCTGCATTTGAACCTCCGACAGGAGCAACGGCCTGAAAAGCTGTCGCAGCACGAGGAGCAAAAGCAAAGGACATAAGGATGCTGCTGATGATCATGAAGAACGCATGGAGGGACATCGACGGATCCTTAACGTGACGTGTGGGATTGAAGAGGAGGGAGCATTCAGGAACGCTGGACAGACGACTGCCGACACCGTCGGCGAAGGTGCTGAACAGACTGCAGGGTTTCCGCACGCCCCGCTTCAGTGGGAAAGCGACGACGAAAATTTGCGATCAGATCCAGCCACGTTTCAGGACTGCAGTCGAGCCGGGTGAGAATTGGATCCAGATGCGACGGAATCTGTCCGGGCTTGTCCAGCCGAAGCTGGCGACCAGTCCAGTCGATCAGCTGCAGGTATTGGTCGAGCGACATGAACAGACAACCACGGTTGGTGAGCCGCCGGTCGGTGTAGCGGGTACGAGACGACTTGTACTCGGGCTCAAGAGCAATGGGCGCCAGCCAGCCGGCTTTGGAGCCATGTTCGGCTTTGATGTCCTGAGCAACCGTGGAGGTGGTGCAGGCGACTGTGACTGCGGCAGCGGCAGCCTGGCGGTCGGCAATGCGATCATGCAGGCTTGTGAATTCACTGGTTTCCGGAGTTTGCGCGACGGCAGCACGAATGGGATTGAGATCGACGTAGGCCATGCAGGCGGCAATGGCTGTTTCATCGAGCAGTGGCTGAGCCTTGAAGCGGGCCTCCCAGAAGTGGCCCGTAACGTCATCCTCCCGATTGGCCCGCCTTGCGATCGGCTCGGACAGACACTTCATGAACCAGGAAACACTGCTGAGCCGACGGCGTTTCTCTGCAAGACCAGAGGCACTATTCCTGATGTGACTGAGCTCTTCTGCGGTGGGTTGCTCTGGGAGCCCGTGAGCAGTGCGGCGCTGCGGGAAAAGCCTCCACCAGCGAAGTGCGACTTCATCGTCAGACCAGAGCAGCGCAACATCGGGACGCGTGCGAACAACCAGATGCATGTGATTGGCCATGAGCGCGTAACTGAGCGTTTCTATGGCAAAAACACCAGCCAGCTCTTCGAGGCGACAGCGGATCCATTCGCGGCGATGTGAATAATCGCGACCTGATCGGCGATCGCGCCCGCACAGATGATTACGACGCACGCAGCGACTGATCAGATGAAACGCCTGAACATCAGTTTCTGAAAAAATTTCGCGACGATTAACCCGAGGCATAGCAGTTCCTTTCAGCTGAACAACCGCAACATATCGAGTGCCGGATGCATGTCAAGGTACATGGCACCTGCATTTAAGAAAGTTACGTTTTTGCCAGCGTTTTTCGGCACTGCTCTGTACACTTTGCATCGCCCTGCCATTCCCCGCCACGGAAAACCAAACATGAAAATCTCCGCACGCTCCCTCGGACTCTGGCTGGGACTCCCATTCGGTCTGCTCCTGCTGCTGGCCATTGCCTGCTGGTGGTACTGGTTCCACGCCCCTTTCCAGCGTCTGGCACCGGTCGAATACGGGCGTCGGGACGGCCGACCGCTGGTGTTTGAAGCCTTCCGCCCACCAACACAGAACGGCGCAGGGGTGCTGCTGATGGTCAGCGGTGGCTGGAAGTCCGGCCCCGGCTCGATCCGCCCCGAATTGTTCGCTCCGTTTCTGCGTCGCGGTTACACCGTATTTGCCATCCAGCACATTTCACAGCCTGACTGCACGATCAGCGGCATTGTGGAGGACGTAAACCGCGCTGTCCGTTACGTGCGGCTGCACGCTGCAGAGTATGGAGTGGATGGTGCGCGTCTGGGGGTCATCGGCGGCAGCTCCGGCGGTCATTTGTCGCTCATGCTGGGCACCTGTGGCCGCGCGGGTGATCCAGCGGCTGCGGATCCGGTGGAGCGTGAGTCTTCAGCGGTGCAGTGCGTGGCCTGCTTCTATCCTCCCACGGATCTGCTGAATCTGGGATCATCAACAGAGAACCCGGGCGACGGTGGCCCGCCGAAAAGTTTTGTCGACGGCTTTGGAATTCGGGCAAAGTCCATGGCCACCTGGCGAGTGCTCGGCCGCGAACTCTCCCCGATCTACCACGTCAGCTCCTCAATGCCACCGACCTTTATCGTCCACGGTGACGCCGATACGCTGGTGCCACTGGATCAGTCCCGGCGTTTTGTGGCTGCGGCGGAGCAGACCGGTGCAACAGTACGACTCGAGGTTCGCGAAGGTCAGGGCCACGGCTGGCCATCGATGATTTTTGACATCGTGCGATTTGCAGACTGGTTTGATCAGCATCTTGCCGCGCAGCCCTGAACTGCGATTTCACCCCCACTCGGAACAGCCATGCAGCTTCGTAACGATGCCATCTCAATCTGGCGTGCCGGCCTTTCCGCCGTGGATTCCTCGGCGGCGATCCGCCGCGAAATCAGTTGCGAAGGCCATTTTTTGACCATTGCCGGCCAGCAGCTCCCTGCAAACGCGACCGGCCGAATTGAAGTGCTCGGCGCGGGCAAGG
Organism: Planctomycetaceae bacterium; assembly: GCA_040382995.1. Taxonomy (GTDB): domain Bacteria; phylum Planctomycetota; class Planctomycetia; order Planctomycetales; family Planctomycetaceae; genus SXXK01. The sequence goes on along the minus strand of JBEIEK010000080.1, from coordinate 3,618 downwards.
CCGGCGGTGGGATGGCCGCAGGCTTCGAGTCAGCGCTGGCTGGCACGCCATGGATTGATCGCCTTTCCGGCTGGGTAAATGTGCCGGAAGACTGCCTGCAAGCACTCCAGCGAATCCATCTGCATCCCGCCCGACCTCCGGGCCGCAACGAACCAACGCCAGCGGTGGTTGCTGGAACTGCAGAGATCCTGCACCGCGCAGGCAGCCTGCGGGAGGACGACGTCTGCGTTGTCCTGCTTTCGGGCGGCGCCAGCGCCCTGCTCTGCAGTCCTGTGCCTGGTATCACGCTGCAGGACAAGCTGGAAGTCACCCGCCTGCTGGCAGCCTCGGGGGCGCCCATTCACGAGCTGAATCTTGTCCGCACCCAGTTGTCTCAGGTCAAAGGTGGTGGCCTTGCACAGGCTGTCAGGGCCGGCCGACTGATCGTGCTGGTGATTTCCGACGTGATTGGTGACCCGCTGGAAGTGATCGGTTCGGGTCCCACAACAACCACATCGTGCCGCAAACCGGAAGCAATGGAAATCCTCCACCGACGTCAGGTCTGGGATCGTGTGCCAGCGTCAGTCCGCGACTGGCTGGCGGGTGCGTCCAAGCCGAGCAAGCTCAATCGGCCCTCATCGGCGGCAATCCCAGCTCGACCTGTCCATCACAAAATCGTCGCGAGTAACTCAATCGCGATCGCAGCGGCTGCCACGCGCGCCCGAGAGCTTGGCTATCAGTTGCTTCCGATCCAGCACAACGTCTGCGGAGAAGCCGCGGATGCCGGCCGTGGTTTCGCAGAGCAACTCGCTGAATGCTCCAATCGCAGCGGTCGCTGGTGCCTGCTGGCCGGCGGTGAAACCACGGTCAATTTGGGGTCGATGTACGGCTCGCATGGTTTGGGCGGGAGGAACCAGGAATTGGTGCTGGCCGCCGCAGTCGCCTCACCGAAAGTCGCCGACTGGACACAGCGGGTGCTCCTCTCGGGGGGCACAGACGGCGAGGACGGCCCGACTTCGGCGGCCGGCGCATTTTGCGATGCTGAGGTCCTTGCTTCCGCCTGTGCTCAGGGCCTTGAACTGAGCGACTTTCTGGGACGGCACGATTCATTCCACCTGTTCCAGCGGGTCGGCGGACTGCTGATCACCGGCCCGACTCAGACCAATGTTATGGATCTTTCCGTGGGACTTGCCGTGGGATCGGATCATTTCACGGGCGGGCGGTAAGCTGCACAGACTTTGGGGTCCGTCTGCAGTTCCGGGCCACCGATGAGCTGGATACAGTAGGGAATTGCCGGCATGACGGCCTGCAGGCATTCACGGATGGCTCGGGGCTGGCCAGGGAGATTCACGATCAGGGATTGGCCACGAATGCCGGCCGTTTGGCGGCTCAGAATCGCTGTTGGGACTTTTTCAAGAGAGATCTTCCGCATCAACTCACCGAAGCCGGGGAGTAGTTTCGAGCAGACTGCAGCGGTGGCTTCGGGGGTCACATCCCGGAGTGCAGGCCCGGTGCCACCGGTAGTAACAACCAGCACACAACGATGTTCATCGCAGAGTTTTTTGAGCGATGCTTCGATCGTCTGTTGGTCATCCGGGATGATTTCAGGGATGGGATTCCAGGGGGTAACAAGAACTTCGCGGAGGTACTCCACAATTGCGGGACCTCCGCGATCCTGGTAGTCGCCACGACTGGCCCGATCCGAGACAGTCAGGATGCCGATTGGAATGATGCTGTTCATAATCTTCCGCTTTTTACTGATTTTGCCCGCATTTGGCTCTGTTTGGCCGGTTTTCGTCCGCGGCAACCGACCGTTGACCGCCGGTTTGGAATCAGCGGCAACACACGATTGATACATCCCGCAGACTTCTCATTCCCAGCGCCGAAACTATGATCAGGCAACCATGCGAAACTGTCGAGGAATTCACTTCGGTTTTTTTTCAGATGTTTGCTAAGATCCGCATTCAGACATTTTCCGTTCACGTTCCTGCGCAGGCTCCGGACCACTTCAGCTGTTGAAACCCCGCCTGAACAGCGATCACCCCACGGCAATTCCCACCATGTCCCAATCAGCGTCCCTTCCATCTTCCGCTCCGCCATTCCTGCAAACTCCCGGCACTGCGGCAACTGATCCCGTTCGCAAACCCCGAGACCCAGCCAGCCTGGGCGTCACCAATCTCGAATTTGCCGAAGCGCAACTGGAAAGCTACCTGCGAGATCGCAACTCGGTGTCCCCCGACTGGCGCGACTACTTTGACGACATGCGGGTCGCCGATTCCGGTCTCACCCCAGAGAGCCTGACGGCTCCATTCCAGGCGGAAAGCATTTTCCGCCGCGGTGGTGGCACGCATTCCGGGGCAGCGTCGGACGAGGCTGTACTCCAGGAACGTCTTGAGCAACTTGTTCGCAGCTACCGTGTGCGTGGGCACATTGTGGCAAAGATCGATCCTCTGAATGCCGAGCGCCCTCAGCCTCCCGAACTGGACCCCGCGTTTTACGGCTTCACAGAAGAGCACATGGATCGTCGCTTTTCGACGCAGTGGTCCGGTGGCCCGGACGTCCGCACACTCCGTGAGATGCTCCGCTGGCTCCAGACCACCTACTGTCGCTCAATCGGCGTCCAGTTCATGCACATTGACAGCCTTCAGGTTCGGCAGTGGCTGGAGGATCGCATGGAGCGCACCGCCAACCGCCTGAAGCTTTCTCGTTCTGAACAACTGCGCATCCTTGAACGGCTCAGTGAAGCCGTGGTTTTCGAAGAATTCGTGCAGAAGAAGTACGTCGGGGCCAAAAGCTTCTCGCTTGAAGGTGCGGAAAGCCTGATTCCGCTGCTGGATCTGGCGATCGAGCATGCCGGCAGTCAGGGGATCGACCTGATGGTGCTCGGGATGGCTCATCGAGGCCGCCTGAACGTTCTTGCCAACATCATGGGCAAGAGCCCGGCCAAGATCTTCCGTGAATTCGACGACGTGGATCCACAATTGAAGATGGGCCGTGGCGACGTCAAGTACCACCTCGGCTACAGTTCGGATCGCATCACCTCCTCCGGCCAGAAAGTCCATCTGACGCTGTGCTTCAACCCCAGCCACCTTGAGTTCGTGAACCCGGTGGCCCTTGGGCGACTGCGTGCCAAACAGGACCGCTCGGGCGATCTGGACCGCCGCAAGAGCTGCTGTGTGCTGATCCACGGCGACGCGGCCTTTGCGGGCGAAGGCGTCGTCCAGGAATCGTTGAATCTCAGCGAACTCCCCGGCTATCAAACGGGCGGAACACTGCATATTGTCGTCAACAATCAAATCGGCTTCACCACCTCTCCGTCCGAAGCCCGCAGCTGCACCTACGCAACTGACGTGGCTCGAATGCTGCAGATCCCGATCTTCCACGTGAATGGCGAGGACCCCGAAGCGGTCGCTCAGACCATTCGCCTGGCCATGGATTTCCGGCTGAAGTTTCAGCGGGACGTGATTATCGACATGTACTGTTTCCGTCGCCGCGGCCACAACGAGAGCGACGAGCCCGCATTTACTCAGCCGACCATGTACAGCGTCATCCGGGCCCGTCAGACCGTTTTTTCCAGCTTCCTCGAATCCCTCGTCTCCCTCCGCGAAGTCACACGGGAGGAAGGCCTTGAGATTGTCG
>JBEIEK010000079.1:0-19407 GCA_040382995.1 Planctomycetaceae bacterium | reverse complement strand
CTGCAGGAAATTGGTGAGCCAGTTGCCGCAGGCGACCCGGATGCACTGCAGAAGGCAGTTTATGGCGTGGCGGTCTGGCGGAATGTGGACGACAAGGCTGACTTTTTCACGGTCTACATGTCCGGATTCAGCAACGCCTACAGAATCTCTGCTGATGCGGCAGAGAACAAAGTAGTTGAAGAGAAAGTGGTGATCCAGAAATTCAAGCGTCCCGGAGACGAGTTCCGTCAGGAGGAACTGGAATATCGTATTGTCGACGATGCTGACCTCGACGGCGACGGCTCAAAAGAGACCCGCTACCCGCTTTGGCAGTACCGGCCCCGCCGCTTCAACGCGCAGATTCCGGATCTGGACAATGTGCTGCGGAATATTCGTACGTCACAACTGCCGTAGGGGAGCAGTTCACTCCGTTTCGCGGAGAGAATTGCAACTTTTTCATGGCATGTGTCAGCTTAAGGCCACGACAGCCTCTTCGCAGCTGTCGTGGACTTCCAGCACCTGATCCAGAGCAGCCACGTTGATGGCGGCCCGGGCAAAGGCATTGAGTTCACAAAGTGCCAGCCTGCCGCCCGGACGTTGCCCCAGCAGTTTACTGATGGCGACACAGCGTCCAAGGAACGCAGAACCGATGAAACGCACGTGACGCAAATCCAGAATCAACTGCGGAGACGGCAGCTGTGCGGCAAAGTCGAGACGGATCCCTGCGTCTTCAAGATCGTTTTCAAACAGGCTGCTGAAGTTCTCGCCTGGCCGAATGATTGTGACCGACCCATCCTGCAGGATTTCAGAAGGCTGACTGGCGTTCATCGGCGATTGTCCTGGTAAGTTCCGGAATGGTTTCTTTTCGACAGTATTTCATGTGCTGTGAGGGAATGCCAGCGAAGGTGGCAACTGAATCGGGAGCCGGCGGATGTCTGAGCTGATCGTGATCACAGGAGTTTCAAGGGGCCTGGGCCGAGCGATGCTGGAGGGCTTCTGCCGTGAGGGGCTGTTCGTAGCTGGTTGTTCACGTGATGCAAAAGCCTGCCGTGAACTGCAGCAGCTGCTGCCTGGCCGCTGCGATGTGCAACCGGTGGACATCACCAGTGAGCAGCAGGTGAAGTCGTGGGCGAACACACTGTTGCAGCGTTTCCCGGCACCGCGGCTGTTGATTAACAACGCCGCAGTGATCAATTCCAACCAACGGCTCTGGCAGGTCACGGAAGCTGAATTCCAGACGGTCATGGACATCAATGTGGCCGGGACAGCCCGGGTGATTCGGCATTTCGTCCCGACGATGATCGCTGCCGGCTCGGGGGTTATCGTGAATTTCAGCTCAGGCTGGGGACGGTCAACTTCGGCAGAGGTCGCTCCCTACTGCGCGTCCAAGTGGGCTGTCGAGGGCCTGACTTTGGCACTTGCGCAGGAACTTCCGCGGGGGGTCTCCGCCGTCTCGCTCAACCCCGGCGTGATTGACACGGATATGCTGCGGAGCTGTTTTCGAGAGGGAGCCGCAGGTTATCCCCCACCCTCGGCGTGGGCGGAACGGGCTGTCCCCTTCCTGCTCAGCCTCTCCTCCCGGCACAACGGCCGCCAGCTGACGGTTCCGGGCGAAGAATAGCACCATTCGATCTTGCCCGCCGGGGCTTTCCCTGTAATCTGGGGACCTGCGGTGTTTTCGGAAGATTGAGTTGTTTGCTCTTCATTCGCACAGGTGCCTTCCATGGCTGCTGCCCTTCCCCGAATGCGTTCCGTTTTGCACACACTGATTGTGGTCTGTTGTTCTCTGCCATGGCTGTCCCAGCCAGTGGCAGGTCAGGCAGTCACCAACAACAAACTTCGGCAGCCTGACAAGTTTCGTCAGTTGTCCGAACTTTTACCCACTCCTAACGAATACCGCACAGCATCGGGTGCTCCGGGTCACCGTTACTGGCAGCAGCGAGCCAACTACGACATTGACGTGCGGCTCGATGACCGGACCCAGCAGCTCACCGGCCGCGAGACGATCACCTACACCAACAATTCCCCCGATTCGCTCAGTTACCTCTGGCTGCAGCTGGATGGCAACATGCGCAGACCACAATCCGGCCGCACCCTTTCAGCGCCCGCCCCGGCATTGTCCGGTCAGGTGCCGTTCCGCACTTTTGATGGGCTGCTCACGGCGGAATCCTTCGACGGCCAGATGCAGATTACGGAAGTCAGCGACCCGGAAAACGGCGCTGCCCTGCCCTTTTCCGTCGTCCGCACTTCCATGCGAATCGACCTGCCGCGGCCGCTTGGGCCGGGGCAGTCCACGCGATTCACGGTGGCGTGGCAATCCAGGATTCCCAACGCACGAGTGCTTCCGGGTCGGATGGGATATGAGTTTTTTGAGAAGGACAGCAACTACCTCTATGAAATGGCTCAGTGGTTCCCCCGCATGTGCGCCTACACGGACTACGCCGGATGGCAGCACAAGGAGTATCTGGGCCAGGGCGAGTTCACACTGGAGTTTGGTGACTATGTGGTGCGGATCACGGTTCCCGACGACCACGTTGTCGCTTCCACCGGTGTTCTGCAGAATCCCGCGGAAGTGCTTTCCGCGGACCAGCAGCAGCGGCTGCAGCAGGCCCGGACTGCGAAGGATCCGGTGTTTATCGTCACGCCGGACGAAGCCCGCCAGAATCAGTCAGCCGGGTCAGACCAGGAGAAAACCTGGATTTTCAAGGCCGACAACGTTCGCGATTTCGCCTTCGCCTCATCCCGCAAGTTCATCTGGGATGCAGTGCAGCATTCTGTCGGTGGCAATCCGGTCATGGCCATGTCCTATTACCCTCTGGAAGGCGAACCTCTCTGGAGCCGCTACTCCACGCGTGCCATCGTGCACACTCTCAACGTGTATTCCAAATACACCTTCAACTATCCCTACCCGGTTGCCATTTCCGTCAATGGACCTGTCGGCGGCATGGAATACCCCATGATCTGCTTCAACGGCCCGCGACCGGAGCCTGATGGAACCTATTCGGCGCGAACCAAATACGGTTTGATCACGGTCATCATCCACGAAGTCGGCCACAATTACTTTCCGATGATTGTGAACAGCGACGAACGGCAGTGGATGTGGATGGATGAAGGGCTCAACACCTTCCTGCAGTACCTTGCTGAAGTCGAATGGGAAGAAAACTATCCCGCGGTGCGCGGCGAACCAAAGGACATTGTCAGCTACATGACCAGCACTGATCAGGTGCCGATCATGACCAACTGTGAATCGCTGCTGCAGGTTGGCCCTAATGCCTACTCCAAGCCCGCCACGGCGCTCAATATCCTGCGCGAAACCATTCTTGGTCGAGAGCTGTTTGACTTTGCCTTTCGCGAATATTCACAGCGCTGGAAGTTTCGTCGGCCCGAACCGGCTGACTTTTTCCGTTCGATGGAAGACGCCAGCGGAGTGGACCTCGACTGGTTCTGGCATGGCTGGTTCTACACAACCGACCATGTCGACATCGCCATCACTGGCGTTCAGCAGCACGAACTGACCGATGGTGAACCCACTCGCGAATCCCAGGCGCAGCGTGAGGAACGCAGTCGCCAGCCCGTCACACTCTCACGCCAGCGCAATCAGCCGCTCCCGAAACTTGTCGACGCATACCCGGCTCTGAAGGATTTCTACAATTCTTTTGATGACCTGCAGGTTTCTGATGACGACCGCAAAGCCTTCGAGAAGTGGCTCGCAGAACTGTCCGTTCGCGACAAGGAACTCCTCGCAGACAAACATTCCTTCACCACCGTCTCCCTGCAGAACCTCGGCGGACTGGTGATGCCCGTCATCCTCAAACTCAGCCACCCCGATGGCACATCCACAGAAGTCCGACTGCCCGCTGAACTCTGGGTCAAGGATTCCCGCTCCGTCCGCAAACTGCTCATCACGGACAAACCGGTCAACGCAGTGGAACTGGATCCGCATCTGGAGACGGCCGACGCCGACCGCAACAACAATCATTACCCGCCACAGATTTCCAAAAGCCGGTTCAAACTGTACCGGGAGGAAAAAGAGCGTAATCCCATGCAGCGAGCCGGGCTTGGCAACAATCCGCCGGCTGCCGGAGCCACCCCGTGAACCGTCGCCACCTGCTGATCGCTGCATTTGCCCTGCTGGCTGTGCCGACAGGCAACACGTCTTCCGCTATGGCCCTGCATCCCTTCCACGCCACTTCACTGGAGCTGGAATGGAACTCGGAAACGGGCTGTTTTGAGGCCGCGCTGCGACTTCCCGGACCGCCACTCGACGAAGAGCTCGCAAGATTCGCCGAACGCCCTGTGGCACTCGACACCAGCGATCCCGTCAAACGTCGCCAAAACGAAAAGGTCCTTGAAGACTGGATCCGCAGCCGACTTAAACTCACTGCCAAAGACCTTCCAGACTGCCAGATTCGCTGGGTCGGAAGCGAAACCGAACTGCGTTCCGTCTGGGCCTACTTCGAGGTCCGCCTGCAACCGAAACCGCCGGCTCAGCCGACATCCCAGGAGGCTAATAAAGACGCCTCCAGGCAACCGCCTGAAAAAAACATAGTCTGCCCCGTCGAAGAACTCACACTGCACTGCCGCTTTTTCGAACACCTCCAGGGACAGGTCAACTCTGCCACACTTCGCACTCCTGGCAAGCGAGGATCCATCATCCTCACCGAAGTCCGCCAGTCAGGCGCAGTGACATGGCAACCGATTGAAAAACACTGACGCCAATGGCATCAGCATCACCACATCAAAGCCCCGGCTCAGTCTCCTGCAGAATCTCGAGAATCGCCCTGCGATCGTCAGCGGACAGGTGTGCAAATTTTGCAGACTGTTCTGCACCACTCAGCACGCTCTTCAGCCGCAGACTGACGGCCACCCGCATCTCCTCCGGAAGCTCCCGGAACGCCTGACTGTGAATCAGGTAACTGCAGGGATAGCGAAACATGCGCGTGTGCAGGTCGAGGTCGCGGAGCGATCGTCCGTGGGTATCGCGAGGGCCAGCCGTCTGAAACTGCTCGGCAAACCCTGACGTGCCGCTCAAAGGAGCCGACAGCGGGGCTTCGCCGCAGAACAGCAAGGCTTCCACCAGCTTGTCTGCAGCGCTTTGAATCCGCCGTGTCGTGCTTTCCAGCCGAGTCCCCGGAGCGTTCTGCAAAGCCTCATTCAACGACTTCTCGTAGTGCAGTGCCTCTCGTGCGGTAAAGGCCGCCCGGGCAATGCGATTGTGCACCAGCACCTGATGCTCCAGCACCATCAGCGCCACAATGTCACTGTGGCCGGACAGGTATGATTCTGTACGAAATCGACCGCTTAAATCCGTCTGATTGAAGCCACCCGAATTGTCGACGGTTTCGATTGCCGCTTCACGGTCCACAACGAGATTTCCAAGGTGCTTTTGAGCACCGTGAAGGCCCGTGACATACCATCCCCCCCAACGCTCCGCCAGCGGAGTTGTGTGATTCACGTTGCGGCTGCCAGCCGCCAGCATTGGCTGACCCGATGAATCCACCAGCAGCGATCTGACAAGGTGCCCGGGAATGCCCTCTGTCCGCGATGAGCTGTGACACACGAGACAATTATCCGTCTGACGCTGAAACGTCGGCACGCCTGATTCGGGTGGCTGTTGATTGAGTGTATAGAAAACCGTACCCAGTCGGGGATCGACGGCGGAAATCTCCAGCACGTCGCCCGCAACGCAGAATCCCACGTACAGGTCATCAGAAAAGTAAATCGCCCGGGGGGTCGCCGGGGAAATCCGCCGCAGCTGCAGACTGGTCTTCGAAAACACCAGACACTGAGACTTCACAGGAATCTGCAAGGCAGACAGCAGAGATTCCAGATAGCCGGTACCGGGCTGATGCTGCAGCGAAACTGTTCCATCCTGCAGGGCCTGCTGCAGCTGACTAATTCGATTGGCCGGCTGAGTCTGGCTGTAAAGAATGGGAGCCGACTCGAAGTCGTCCTGCGCCACACTGAGCGATACGACGCAGCAAAATGCCGCAAAAACACTGCTGACAAACACAGCTGGGGAACGAGGTTTCATCGGACCGCCCCTGTGAAACATGGCTCGAAAACACCTCACCACACTACCATTCGCTAAATTGGATATCAACATCCTATTCGGAAATCGTCAGGTTTGGGAGGGATTAATCGTCAGAGTCAACGAAAAAAGGCCGCCGCGAAACCCGCATTTCGCGACGGCCTTTCTGGATTGGATTCTGCGTTTCAGCTGCAGTCAGACCGCACCTGATCTGAGCCGGATGCCGGAGAGGGATGGTCTCCGGCACTTGGCAGAATCATCTTGACTGCTTATTCAGCAGCGGTTCCGATGATCAGTTCTTCCTCTTCTTCCTGAATGATGATGCGGGGCGTGACCATCAGCATGATGCTTTCTGTTTCACGGCCAACACCGCTGTTCTTGAAGAGGCGGCTGATGTAGGGGATCTTGTTCAGGATCGGGACACCGGCCATTTTGCGTCCTTCGCGGAGTCGTTTAATACCGCCAAGGAGCACCGTGCCACCGTCGGGGACGCTGACGACAGTACTGACCGAGATCGTGGCGATCACGGGCAGCTGCACGGTACCGGATTGTCCGCCACCCTGCTGTCCCTGCTGACCACCGCCACCGCCACCACCGCCGAAGCCACCACCACCTGCACCGCCACCACCGAAGCCGCCACCGATGCCGCCGAGGCCACCGAAGCCGCCTCCAGCACCACCACCGCCGCCGCCGAAGCCACCGCCACCACCACCGAAGCCACCGCCACCACCGATCCCGGCACCGCCGGCATTGACGTTGGTGAAGGTCTGAACATCAATGATGTTCATGAACTGGGGCGACATCGACAGACGCACATAGCGACGGTCTGCAGACACCACGCCGTTCACGAACAGGAAGATACCGTCCGGGAAGGGCTGCACGAGCGGAGAGAAGCCAACAGCACCGGGAGCGATGTTGGGAATCTGTCCGACCACAAGGTACCGCTGAGTGAAGTCGGAGATTGAAGCTGTCTGGCCGTTGTACATCGTGACCTTCGGTGCGAACAGAATGTTCGACCGGGAGTCACCCTGGGCGGCCTGGATGAAGAAGAAGGCTTCAATATCACTGAGAATCGCCATGCCGACCTGGATACCGGCATTGGGCTGGAAGCCACCGAAGTCGGGAACACCGATTTCGAAGGAGCCCTGGCGGAACTGAATGTCATAGTCCTGGGTGAACTGATTGGGGCCGGACATACCGACGACCGAACCGTTGAAGTCATCGCGTGGTGAGTTGACGCGGTTGATCGGGTCAAACAGTGCCTGACCACCCTGCTGCTGCTGGCCCTGCTGGCCACCACCACCCTGCCCCTGCTGATTGCCTCGCAGGTCACCTCCCTGATTGTTGCCATCACCACCGCCACCCTGTCCGCCACCACCTGGAAACTGGAGTTGGCGGGAGCCGAAGGCCGGGACGCCGGCGGGATCACCAAGAGAGTCGTTGACGTTCCAGTCGAAGTCCACGCCGATTCGTTCGAAGAATCGGTCGGACACGCTGATGAAGCGAACTTCAACCGTCACCTGCAGGTCCTGGAGCTTACGAAGCTGTGTGAGCAGGTCCACGATTTGTTCGTGAACGGAAGTGGTCTGCCGAATCACAAGGCTCAGCGTGTTCTCTTCCTGGCCGATCGTCCCCTGCCCGCCATCGACGTCCCAGGAGCCCGGTTCGACGGTGGTGGTGATGAGGTTGATCAGGCCGGAAAAGTCAGCAGCAGAGTTGACTTTGCTGCCCGTGGAACCGCCCGAGCCGGTTCGGCCGTTGCCACTGATGGACACGGCGAGATCGTCGTTAACCTGATAGAGACCGTTGCCGTTTGGCTGAGCGTTGCTGGCCTGTGGAGCAAGGCCACCGAGCTGCGACATCGAGGCTGCGTTGCCATTGCCGACCGGGATCACAAGGTCCGCCACGTTGTAGGCCACGTTTACAAACTTGGTTTCCTGCTCCAGCCGATTGGTGATCATCAGCGTTTCGTTTTCGATGGAGTACACCAGACCGCCGGCCTGTTCGAGGAGCAAATTCAGGGCACTGCGGAGAGTGATGCCATCGACATCGATACTGACAGGCTGAGTCACAGACAGGCCTTCAGTTTCGATGGCCCGGGTTTTCATAGTGATGTTGATCCCGTGATCCACGGCAATCTGGCGGATCACATCAGTCAGGGGCATGTCGTGGAAGTGCAGCGAGACTTTCTGACCGAGGCTGTTCTCAATCTGCAGTTCACTTTCAGAACGATCGCGGCTGTCAACGCGGCCGAAACGTTCACGACGTTTCTTGAGTTCCTCCCACGAGCGGGCATCGGGCATGGCGTAGTCGCGGCCCGGTGCGATGATGGCCTCCTCAACATCATTCAGCTGTTCAAGGAAGCTGTCGGCCTTGCGATCCTTGATGTCCTCGTTGAAGGCAATCTGCTTCTGCAGCTTGGCCTTCTCCAGCATGATCGTGGCTTCCGGCAGATCGGGATTGAGGTCCTTAGCCTTGCGGGCAATCAACTGGGCTTCCGCATAGCGACGTTCCTTCATCAGCTGGTTGTACTGATCCACCAGCTCTGCGAATTCCTGTTCGATGCGGATTTTGGTTTCTGTTTCCCGACGAATCTCCTCCATCACGTTCCGATTGCGTTCAGCCCGCTCAAGATTCGGAGCCTGCTGATCACGATACTCACGAATGGTCGTCTGGCTGCGACGAACGTAGCCGGCGAGCGTTTCCAGGGATTCTTTTTCGAGAGGCGCAGCTTCGACAGTTGCGAGTGTGTTATCGAGGATCTGCAGGGCCTCGTCGGGGCTGGAGGTCTTCATCTTCTCTGCGCGGAAGACACTGTTCATGACTTCCGTACGCAGACGATCGTACTGCACGTCAGAACGCTGAGCAGCATCGGCAAGAACATTCAGGTCCTCTGTCACCACCGGCTCCTGACCTTCCTCCGTCTCCGCAGGTTCCTGCATTTCAGCTTCTTCATCGGCGGAAGAGTTGCTGGCCAGACGAACGGCTCGGGGAGTAGCCAGATCCTGCAGGAAGTCATGCAGTTGCTGGCGTTCAATGGCGCTCAGTTCACCAGCATTTTTCCAGGCAGCCTGGAAAGCGGCTTTCGCACCCGCTCGGTCCCCGCGACGCATCAGTGCGATGCCATGGCGGTAAGACTCAGAAGCAGACGATCCATCCGGAGAAATGGCCGCGAACTCCGGCTCCTCGACAGCAGCACGGGCGACTCGAGAGCCGCGGCGGCCACGGGGACCAGCATCGTTCTGGGCCATCATCTGGGCATCTTCAAGGACCAGTTCCGGACGATCGTCGAGCAGATCCCATGCGGCGTCTTCAGCCTGGACTTCCTCGGCGAGACCGGCAGCAGTCTGATGGTCTCCGGCGGCGAGTGCTTCGCGGGCCTGAACGAGCAGATTGCGAGCAGCTTTTGAGGGCTGACGTCCGGCAACAGCAGAATTTCCGCTGCCATCACCGGATTCAAGTTCTTCCATCACCAGTTCCGGACGATCGTCTGTCAGATTCCACGCGACGTTCAGATCGGCGGCGGCCTGAGCTTTTGCACGAGCGTCATCGACGAGTCCCTGAGCCATGGCATCGCGGGCTTCACGAAGCAGTACACGAGCCTGGTCAGCGTCTGACTCGACTGATTCTTCCATGGCGGCGAAAGTCTCTTCCGCAGCGGCTCCAGCCTGCTGCAGGCGTCGAATGTCGCGCTGCACAAGCGAAGGACTGTCTTCAAACATCGCCCATGCGGAGTTCACCTTCTCGGCCTGCCCGGCCAGAGCTGCAGCTTCTTCGAGGTTGCCGGAGTCCATGGCAGCACGGGCCTGCTTCAGCTTCTCTGCAGCCTGCACGGCTTTCTGGTCCACCTGACGAACCTTGTCAGCAGCCTGTTTCACAGGTTTGCCGGCGTCAGCGATAAAGGTTTCCGTTTTCTCACGGGCGTCAAGGTCGGCCAGCACATGTTCGGGGCGATCGTCCCACAGCTGCCACGACGCCTTCAGCTGGCGAGCCTGAAGTGCGCGGGAGCGGGCGGTGGCGAAATCGCCGGCCTTCATGGCAGCGCGAGCTTCCCTGACGAGACGCTGAGCTTCACGACGCTTAACCATGTCACCACCCGCCGCAGTTTCCGCCGTGGCTGGCTCCGTGGTCTCTTCATCGAGCTCCTCCATGAAATCGGCATCTTCCTGCGGAGCAGCGGCCTTTGCCTGCTCCTTCGTGGCGGTCGGGGCTTTCGCCGTCGCCGTCGATTTGGCAGGCTTACTGCTCCACATGTCGGAGAAGTTCAGTTCCGCGGGCTGCCCCTTCCTCGGGTTGTCCAGCGCGGCAAGGAACTGTTCCGGGGATTCTTCAGCTGTTCCCCAGTCGGAGGACATGGAGGCAGCCGTTTCGGCGAGCCGCCGGGCTTCCTTCGCATTTCCCTGCCGGGCCTGCTCCCGGGCATCCTGGAGGAACTGTCGGGCCACAGAACCGTATCCGTCACCGGGTTCGGTCTGGGCTGATAGCGTTCGTGACGGATCGCCGCCGCTGAACAGATACAGCGACACGGCCATCACCGAAGCGCACGTGATGAGTCCGATGGCCTTGTGCAATTGAGAGTCCTCCTTCAGGAATGCCGTGAGGGGTCGAATGACCCGGCTGGCGTTCATCCATGATTTGAACGATGTGATCGAAGCCGTCTGCCGCCGCGTGTTGAGCCACGCTGACGGCGCGGTTCGACGGCGATTAACCGACTTGATAACCGGGGCTGGCAAGGTGGGTCAAGACAGCCACGCATCGCTGAAAACTCAAAATTTCTGCCTTTTTTCAAGCTCGAATTCACTTCGGCACACGCTGCCGAAGCCAACCCACCCACGGCACCAATCAACCACTGCCCCTCGGCACCTCGGGCAGAAAACGCCTGTTTCAACATCAGGCGAACGACTGACAGGAACTCCGCACGAGGCCAGAATCCAAACGCAGTCGGAGTCAGAAAACAAACTGCCACTCTCGGCCCACCATGTCTCCCTGAGCTCAGTGATCTCTGCCGGAAAAACAAAGATCTGCACAGGGCGAGCACCCACCTGGCAGCCTCACCAACGGTGAATTTCGCCTGTTCTGTCCAAACTGGTCTTGTCCTGCTTCCGAATTTCCGACTAAAAGATCAGATTGGTTCAAGTACCGGAAAGGATTCCGAACAGCATGTGGTGTCGGCATTGTCTCAGGGAAGTTTCTCCGGGCCAGGGTGGCTCAGCGTCGTTGGCATGTCCGTTCTGCGGACGTGGCCTCGAGGCTGTTACCGCGCAATCTCAGGCCGTCCGACAGGCCCGCGAAATCCTTGAACGCTGGCAGGCCAGCGATCTGTTTGATCGCATCACCAGCTCTGACGTACTCCCCGAGCACAAGTCTCAGCCCAAAATCGTTCCCCCCGCTTTACCACAGCCCGAAAAATTCCAGCCGGAACAGGCCGCTCCGACACCCAGACAAATCGCACAACCGGCCATTCCCGCCCGGCCAGCATTGCCGCGACTGCCGCTCCCCACGGCCATGCCCGAACAGCCGGCAAAAAGCGTTATTCGCGAACTGCCCCCGCTGCCGCTTGATGTTCTCGCCCCAACTCCTGTCATGGCCACAGCGATCTCTGCAGCCACCCGACGCTCAGAGACTGATACCCGCAAAGAGACCCCCACGGCTGCACAAACAGATGACTGGGAACCCCCTCCCCGTCATGGCAAAATCGCTGAATCCGCAGAACTCAGCCCGAACCAAACTCACACCACCCCTCCAAACACTCCCCCGCAAACGGAAGCCGAAGCTGCTATCGCAGCCTTCTTCGAATCCTCATCCGCGGACCTGTTCTCCGCTGCCGAGGAGCAGGCACCCCTCGTCGCAACGCTCCCCGAAATTCCAAAGCCCCCGGAATCGGTTCCTGCACCACCAGTCGATTCCGAACCCGCAACCACAGTGATGGCCGTGCTCCCGGCAACAGTCGAGCTCGAAGTCATTCCTGCCCAGCCCGTCAATCAGGACACAGCAGCAGACCAAACACCAAATCAACAGCCCACCCTGAATCAGCAGCCCGCCCTTGCGGATTCTGCTCCCGCTGTCAGCAGCCTCGCGATCTCCGCAGCCGCTGAAGACGCCCCCGTCACTTCTCAGGCATCACACGCGAAGCCCAGACCCGCACTGCGGCGGCCTCCCCTGACACGACGCGCCGCGGCTCCCACGGAACACGTGCAGCCCATTCCAGGAACCATCATCATGAATCGCAACAGCCCCCCGGAAACGTCCGGACAGCCGCCCGTCATTCCCCCGCCGGTGAACCCGCCAGCAATCGCTCCGCCAACCCCGGTGGCAGTCTCAAACTCCCCCGAGTCCGGTATCAGGGAGCGTCGAGATGCGGCGGAACCCACGAGCGGTGAGCGATCGCATCTGACAGGCTGGACCCGACCTCCCCAACGATACATCGATGAACGGCACGAGCCGCCGGTACGGGGGCCCCACTTCGAGGTCTCCCCTCCCCCTCGGTCCAACTTCACCACCGTCATCGGCCAGGGCCTCGCCTACATCGGAGTGATCGCGCTGCTGGTTGGTACGTCGCTGGTCATCCTTGGGCCCTTCGGAGGTGAAAGCGATTACACGCCAACCGGCTGGCTGATCACCACCGTCGCCCAGATGCTGCTGTTTCTCGGCATCATCAATCTGGTCTCCGGAGGCATGGAACAGCATAACGACGAAGTCGCCAGACGGATTCATTCACTGAGCGAACATCTGATTCGGATTGAACAGACAACCACGGAAGCCGTCATGGCAGCACGGCAGGCAGGCAGTGCTCGCGCTGAGATGCCCGAAACCGATTTGCCGGCGACATCCGCCGTAGCAACGACCGGCGAACATCGCAGAGTGCCGGCCCAGCAGGTCTGAATTCGCGGAAACACAAGGCACTTACTCTCCAGCAGCGACGCTCAGGGAGACGGTCGCTCCTCTCGTGTCCGCACCAGAAAATCAAACCACTGCCCGTAGCGCCTGCCATCCATCGTGATGTCAAACGGAATCAGTTCAAGCGGCAGCAGATCGCTCCGGCTGCGGTCAACACTAAGCTTCACCGGGAAACGCACTCGCCCCCGCGCTGGCACCTCACCCTCCAGCACCGCCGGACTGGCCATCAGCCCAGGCGGCACCTGCAGCGATACCCGATGCTTCACCGGAGTGCTGCGGAAATTGCGAACAGTGACTTCAATCTCAGCAGTCTCCGCCACGCTCAGATCAACCCGGTACGGGGCCGCTGAGACCCAGTACGGATCAAACAGAAACTCATAATCGCTCTCCGGCAGCAGCTGCTCGTACAGCCGAATGATCCTTTGAGCCCACTGACGGTAACGCTCAATAAACGCAGCGGGCTCATGCATCACATACGAATGGCTCCCCATGATGATGTCTGGCTGAAGTTTGCTGAGGTATTCAGCGGCGTAAAGGTAGCCTTCCTCAGGAATAGCGCTGTTGCGGGCCACGACGGCCTCATGCCCGTCCTGTTTGGGGTCCTGAGCATTCCCGAAGAGATTGTCACCAGTGAAGGCAATGCGCCTGCCGTCCAGCTCCAGCCAGAGACAACAGCCGAATTCTGTTTGCCCAGGCATCCAGTCGACCTGCAGCGTCAATCCTTCCCACTCAATCCGTTCCCCCGAACGGATCCGGCGATCAATCTGCATTCCGTCAAATCCATCGGAATAGGCCGACACCAAAGCCGCGTAGTCATAGTTCCGCGGGTGCTCGCAGCGGTCCGCAATCATGTCCAGAGTCCATGCCTTCGCACCGTACTTTTCCTTCAGCATCGGCCCCAGCAGAAAATGGTCGCCATGCATGTGCGAAATCCAGAAGGCATCAATGTCCTTCAAACCCAGATGCGCCCGCATGCCAACTATGATCTCCTCCAGCTGCGCCGCAGGCAGCAGGCCACAGTCCAGCACCAGACCCTTCCCGCTGTCCGCCACAATGATCGCAAAATTCCGGCCCTGCGTCTGATGGCTGAGCTTGTACAGGTGCGGTGTCACACGGCTGATCAAAGGCACCGGTGTCGCAGTTGAAATCGCATCCCGCTCCTCCGGTTTGGAATCAAACACCGGATAACCCCGCACATAAGCCGCCCGAAATTCCGCGAGACGCGATGCATACACCTGCAACTGCTCTGCAGCCCCGCGAATCACCGGACCATGCGATGGATACAACACCTGAGGCTGCTCCACTCGCAGTCGCTCAACCGACTGCATCAGCACATCCAGCCCCTTTGCGAACCCATAATCCCACTCCGTGTCAAACCACGTCGTCATCCGCGACCCATCGTGCATCACTCCGCCGGAAAACACCGCCGTCCGTCCGCGACCGGATAACAGATAACTCAATTCCCCCGGCGAATGCCCCGGCACAGCCACACAACGAATCTCATAACCCCGCCAGCTGATCTTTTGTCCATCCTCCAGAAACTGGCCAACCGGAATCGACCGCTGCGGCGGCCGCGCATAGCTGGCTCCGTACACGGAATATTTGTCTCCCAGCGCTGGATGCCACCTGCGAAAGTTCAGTGGCGTTTCAAACAGTTCGCGTTCTGCGGCTGGTGCTGCAATCAGGACACCCGGAGGCTGTGACCACACCAGGCCCTGCAGCTGTTCGCGGTGATGGTGCGTGAGCAGGATCCGTTCGATGCTTTTGACACCAATTTCGGGCAGGGCTGGCAGCAGGCTGCCATCACCAAAATCCACCAGCAGGCAGACATCGCCGTCACGGACAAGCCAGACGTTGCAGGTGTCAGTCCATTGGAAAAGTTCCGGGAACCTGTCTGCATCCGGCTGCTGCCACCCTCCGGCAATGGCCTGAGCTGCTGAACAGCAAACGGCAACGAACAGTGTCAGCAAAGCTTTCATAGCAGCACCAGTTTCAATCTCGGGTGTGTACAAACCGCTGGCATTACACCCACGAAGGTCCGAATTCTCAATCCGCCGGGGAGCCCCATCGCACAAACTTTTCCCCCGGAGTCGATTTCCAATGGATTTTTTTCTCAAATCCCCCCGATTCCCGCGTAATCTGTTCACAGCGCCTGCCGAAAACACTGGAACTTCGACTCACCACTTCCAGACCCTAACCTTTCACACCCAATCATCATCCTGTCATGCTTGGACAACTCATCCCCTGCGGTGGTGGCGACTCCATTCCTCTGCTCGCCCCGAAACTTCTCATCGGCCGCCGATCGTCCTGCGACATCAAGCTGGACTTTCCCAACGTGTCTTCACATCACTGCGAACTGGAATTCCGCGCAGGCTATTGGCACATCCGGGACCTCAACAGCAGCAACGGCATCAAGGTCAACGGCGAGCGGACTCCCGAAGCAACCCTGAACCCCGGCGATGAAATCAGCATTGCAAAACATTCGTTCAAGGTCGAATACGACATTGACCTCAGCGCCGCCGAACAGGAACCTCGATCCGAAAATCGCTTCGGCCGATCTCTCATGGAAAAGGCCGGCCTCGAGGGACACCGCCCCAACCGCAGCAGGGCCCCCAAACCCGATGCCAAACCTGCCCCCAAACAGCAATCCCGTAAGGTTGTCAGCGAAGATGACTTCATTATGGACTGGCTGGCTGAAGGCGGTGACGGTCAGTAATCGCCCTCCACGGTCCGGCGGTCGTCATAACTGCTTCAGTACCTCCGCCACCCGAGCCTCAAACAGCCCCTGCCACTCGGGTGCAACCAGCACGTCACAATCTTCCTGAGCATACCCGGTATTCAATCGTTGTTCAGATGTTGGCGTGTAATAGATGTAACCATTCGTGTATCCCGCCACGAACGTAAATCGGTGCGGTGAAGCCTGCTTGATGTTCAGTCCAATCTGCACTGTCAGTTCTCCCGGGAAGGTCGTCAGCACAAACTCGCCGACTCGCAACCCACCGACCTCCACATCAAGATTGGGCGAATCTGCTTCCTGTGTCTGCTTCTGGTGCATTTTAAGCAGATTCAGGTTTGTCTGCAGCCGCGTGAGCTTTTCCATGGTGCGAATGTTTTCCAGATAGGCATCGACAGCCGCCTTGTTGTCTGCATCCAGCTGCTGCATGTCTTTTCGGCCGTTGGCTGCATCCAGCATGTAGCGATGCGAGTAGAACCCTGGAAACTCCGGGTGCAGCTTCTGCTGAATGTACAGTGGCACGAAGGTCTTGAAGTTCAGACTGCTGCCGCGAAAGGCACTCAGCAGCCGCTGCTGCTCCGCCTCAATCGCCCGAATTCGCTTCTCAAAATCCGTGGCCCGCGGCAGCGACAGCGGTGAATTGAGCACTCGCAGCGGTGCGTCTTCCGCAGTCTGCTCAATCGTCCGCAGTCCTCGCAGCACATTCAGCCCCAGCATCGTCCCGAATGGCTCGCAGTCCCGCGGTGCCGCGGTGTCCTTGTAAATCACCGGATTGATGTCCCCCGCACACCCCTGCACAAAAAAAGCCATCGCCCCGCGTCCCAGCTGCTCTTCAATCACTCCGGTGGCAAAACCCGGGAAATCCGCACTGCTGAGACCTGTTGGAACTCCCATTATCGGGTGGCAGGCGAAGTTGTAAACCACCGCAAGAACACTCCCGTCAGCTCGATCCAGCCGCAGCAGACCAATCTCCGGATCCACCGGACCAATCCCGGCCACTTCATCATCCCAGGGCATTGCATACGCCCGACGAACGTCCGCCTCACTGCCGTCCACCAGTCGCAGACGCCGATTCTCCATGATCCGCACTTCCTGACCCACCCCGGCACCCGCACGAACCGGTTCCAGCTTCCCCCACGCCTCCCGAACCGCCTCAATCGTCAGCGCAGCAACATCCCCACTCACCACCCCATGGCAGTGACTGGCATTCACAAAAATGTTCAGCGGGGCGATGCCCGGAGCTTCTGCCAGCGCTGCCCGCACTTCGGAAAGATAACTGTCCTTAATGTGACCAATCCCTCCGATTGAGACGGCATCCACCGTGATCAGCACCGCCGTCGTTTCACCCTGCTTCAGTACCAGGGCTCGCGCAAACAGCGGATCATTTGATGGCGTTTTCGGGTCAGTGATTTCGCGTTTTGCCGTTCCCGCCAGCAACTCTGCCTCCGCACGAACAGCGAACCCGGACAACAGCAATCCGGCCAAACAGAATGCAACACGACTCAATCCAACCATGACTTCCTCCAGACCAGAATTCGCCTGCAGCAGCGACCGACAGACCGTCCGGCAGCATACATCGCGACCGCTGCAGATGGCAGTCAACCGTCGATTTCCAGCCAGTTTCCATCGCCGGACCCTGTTCCCCCGTGGTCCGGCAGCGGTAAACTGATGACGTTCGCTCAGCGTCCCTCTCCACCAGACTGGCCCGATCCGGATGACAACCGCAAACACTCCTGCTCCCCGCCCGGCCGATGATTCAAACAGTGGACGACTGCATTCCCTCGATGCACTCCGCGGCTTCGATATGTTCTGGATTATGGGCGGCGATACGCTCGCATCCGCACTTCTCGATCGGTTCCCATCACCTGCCGCCACCACTCTCAAAACACAACTGGAGCACGTCGAGTGGGAAGGCTTTCGCTTTTACGATCTGATTTTTCCACTGTTTCTGTTTCTGGTCGGTTGTGTCATCCCCTTCTCCCTTCACAAATACTCCGGGCAGCCCACCGCTGCTGCTGGTCGCATCCTGCGACGCACCACGCTGCTGATCCTCCTCGGACTCATCTGCAACGGACTCCTTAAATTCAACTTCGCTGAATTGCGCTGGTGCGGAGTCCTTCAGCGAATCGGTATCTGCTACGGCTCTGCTGCCCTGCTCTGCCTCTGCCTCACCCCGCGTAAGCTCATCGCCACCATCCTCGCCATCCTCCTCGGCTACTGGGCCCTGCTCGCCTTCGTTCCCGCCCCCGGAGCTTCACCCGGCGACTACTCCAAAGCCGGAAATCTCGCCGGCTGGGTCGACCGCACGCTGCTTCCCGGCAAAATTCTCAGCCAATACTATGGCGACGGAGACAACGAAGGCATCCTGTCCACCATCCCCGCCATTGCCACTCCCCTCATCGGCTGCCTCGCAGGTATCTGGCTCCGTTCGCAGCGTTCCGGTCTTAAAAAATCCTGCGGACTGTTCGCAGCCGGCCTCGTACTGCTGATCGCTGGCACAGCATGGGGTCACCTGTTCCCGATCATCAAAAACCTCTGGACCAGCTCCTTTGTGCTGGTTGCTGCCGGCTGGAGCCTGCTGCTCACGGGCGTCTTCCACCTGATCATTGACGTCATCGGCTTCCGTCGCTGGGCCTTCCCGCTCACCGTAATCGGTGTCAACGCCATCACCATCTACGTTGCCCCGCGATTCATCGACTTTGATCATCTCACGGCATTTTTCCTCTCCGGCACAGCACGCCTCTGCGGCAGCTGGAGCAACGTGGTGCTCGCTGCCGGCGTACTCCTCGCCGAATGGCTGTTCCTGCTCTGGCTCTACCGCTCCCGTACCTTCCTCAGACTCTGAATTCGAGGTGCCAGCATGCTGGGTTTTCAGATCATGCGCATCGTCATGACGGTGTTTGGATCTCTGTTCACCCTCGTCGGATTCAGCCTGCTCATATTCCTCTGGATCGTGCCCGACAGATTCGCCGGGCCGTTCGGCGACGTGCCGTTGCCATTCAGATTCTTCGCCTCGCTGATTGCCCTTGCATTCATCGCCTTTTCGATCCTCTGGATCTTCTTACTCTGGCGATTTTCAAGCGGTTTTGCAGAGGCTCACAGGAAACATGTGGAGCGACTGCAGAACGCTGCCGAACCATTGATTAAACGCAGCCAACCCATCAGCTGCCCAAACTGCGGTGGAAAGTTTCTCATGGAACACCACGTCGCCAGCGCACCAACCAACTGCTCCTTCTGCGGCAGTCAAATACCCATCTGAAAGTGCTCTACTCCAGAGGAATCTCCACAGGTCGCTCATTCAATGCTCGCGTGGAACCGCCCTTCACGGCCTCCCGACGAATCGGCATAGGCCTGGGTGCCGCCACGGGTGCCTCCGCCTGCTCTTCGCCACTTTGCGGTTTCCGCCATGCCGGCGCTGCCGCTGCCGGTCCAAATTTCAGATCGCCGGGCCCTTCATCGACTTTGGTCTTTTTGGCCGTACCTGACTCACCGCGATCCAGTCTCAGTCCTGCCCTGCTCAAACTCCGACCAGGCACTGACGGTTTCAGCGTTTCGATGTTGTCTTCAGCTGCCTCTGGTTGCAGCTGTGGCGTTTTTCGCAAAGGCAGTTCCGCCGGTGTCAGGTCCAGTCCTTCCCGATTGACAGAGGTCTTCGGCCCCGAGAACTGCTGGCCGGAGAGCGTCAGATTGCCGCGTCGCGGCTGCGAAACACTCTGCCCCACGGCACGCACCACACCGCCCGTATCGCTGTCGTCGTCCATCATCG
>JBEIEK010000078.1:0-19552 GCA_040382995.1 Planctomycetaceae bacterium | reverse complement strand
CGCCGTCTTCCGTAGCCTGCCGCGGCCCCGTACTTGACGGGGACAGTCCCCGCTGGAGTCAGAATCACTGTGGAATGCGGCAGGAACGGTTATGGCGGCCGCATCAAATTTGGCGGTGCTGCTGCCGGCGACAGTTCTCTGCGTTTTACCGCCGTCTTCCGAAGCCTGCCGCGGCCCCGCACTTGACGGGGACAGTCCCCGCTGGAGTCAGAATCACTGCGGAATGCGGCAGGAACGGTTATGGCGGCTGCAACAAATCTGGCGGTGCTGCTGACAGCGACAATTCTATGCGTTTTACCGCCGTCTGACGGTTCGTCGCGTAACCGTCGTCTGCGGAGCCTCACGAACTGCAGCTGAGCATCGAACAGCCGGCGCGGTCCCGTGCCCATTCCGGACGCTTCAATCCCAGATGTTCCTTCTCCGGCTGTTCGTCATAGGGCCTGCGCAGCACCTGCAGCAGTTCCATCAGCAGGCCAGCATCACCCTGTTCGGCCCGATCAATCGCCAGCTGGGCGAGGTAATTGCGGAACACGTATTTGGGATTCACCCGATTCATCTGTTCCCGCCGAGTTGCTTCCTGAACACCCTGCTGCCGCAGCAGTTGTCCGTAGCGTTGCAGCCATACCTGCCACGCTGACTGCAGCTCCGCTGTCACTTCGCTCGGCTGGTACCAGGCAGGCTGCAGCCGATCAAAGATTCCTGCCCAGTCCTCCGCGTTTGGCTCCACGAGGACTGCTGCCGGAATTGTGGCGAGGGCTCTGTACAGGATTGTCATATCCGTCTCTGAACGTTGCATGAGTTCCTGCAACGTCTGTGAAATCGCGATCGTGTCTTCCGCGGGCTCGGTTATTGACTGTGAGTGCCAGAGCCCCAGCTTTGCTGCCAGCATGCGGTGATACATACGATTGAACTGCAGCACGTATTGGTCGATGCCCGCCTGCAGCACTGTTTCATCTGCCACCAGCACGTGCAGGGCGTTTGCGAGCTGCACCAGATTCCAGAGTGCAATCTGTGGCTGTCGCCCGTAGCAATACCTGCGCCCGGCGGCGTCCGTGGTGTTGGGAGTCCATTCCGGATCATAGCCCTCAAGCCAGCCGTATGGACCATAATCAATTGTCAGGCCTGTAATGGACATGTTGTCCGTATTCATCACGCCGTGCACAAACCCTACGCGCATCCAGTGGACGATCAGGTCTGCTGTTCGCTCACAGACTTCGCGAAACCACACGCCGTATCGATCTGCCTCTGACGCCGACAGATCCGGAAAATCCGTCTCGATGGTGTAGTCGACCAACTGTCGCAGCAAGTCAGTCTCCTTTCGAGCGGCGAGGATCTGGAAGTTACCAAACCGAGTAAAGGAGGGCGCCACGCGGCAGACGACCGCACCGGGCTCCCGGCGCGGGTTGCCATCGTAGAACATGTCCCGAGTCACCAGCTCTCCAGTGGCCGTCAGGCTGAGCGCCCGTGTGGTTGGAATCCCCAGGTGATGCATGGCCTCGCTGCACAAAAACTCACGCAGGCTGGAACGCAGGACGGCCAGTCCATCCGCGGTTCTGGAATATGGAGTTGGACCGGCACCCTTGAGCTGGAGCATCCAGCGATGGCCCCGACTGTTTACCACCTCACCCAGATTGATTGCCCGACCATCTCCCAGCTGACCGGCCCAGTTGCCGAACTGGTGCCCGCCATAACACATCGCGAATGGATCCATCCCTGTCAGCAGCCGACTGCCGGAAAGAACGTCTGCTGCGGAGCCATCCTGGAACTCATCAGCAGACAGATCCAGCTCAGCAGCCATTTCTGCGGACCATCCCAGCAGCCGAGGATTGGCGACGCTCGCGGGACGCACTCGGGACCAGCAGGCACCACGCACCTGCCGCCGAAAATTTGCTGGCTCAGGATCCCCCGGCAGCAATCGTGTGAAGCGATTGTCAAACTGCAAATCATTCAGACGCAACGGCCCCATGGGTGCTCTCCGATTTCGCTTCCAGTTTGCTGCCGTGCAACTGATCATTCAGTGCTCAGTTTGCGTCTGATTTCCAATTGACTTTGGGGCACTGCGTGTTCTTACGCCCCCGTCGTCGCCGTTCCCATGACGGCTGAGATAACGTCTGGAAGGACTTTCAGCACAGCATCCAGTTCCGGCTCGGTACCGATTGTGATTCGCAGTCCATCCAATGCTTCGCCCGTTGGCAGCGCACCGGGAAACCGCATGTATCGCACCAGAATTCGCCGCTGTTTGAGCTGCTCGTAAATCTCCCGGTGTCGGCCGCTTGCATGCGTCGTCCAAAGAAAATTGGCTTCACCTGGATGCACAAGGAAGCCGCAGGATGGGAGTGCCGCGGCCAGGCGTTCCCGGCCGGACAGGATTCGCTGGCGGTTTGACAGCATCCACGTCTGGTCTTCAAGAGCAGCGGTGGCGGCTGCGATGGAGATACTGTCGCAGTTATAGCTGTCCTTGACCTTCCGCATCCCGCTGATCAAATCCGGGTGTGCCAGCGCGAAGCCTAAGCGAATACCCGCGAGACTATACGCTTTGCTGAATGTCCGTGTCACAATCAGGCGGTTGTCAAACCGAGGATCTTGAAGCAGTTCACCGCGGTGTGGCTGTGCCGCGAAGTCACCATAAGCCTCATCCAGCACGAGCACTCCCTGATCGGGAAGCAGTTGCAGCAATTCGTCCGGAGTCCACAACGTTCCAGTTGGCGAGTTGGGATTTGGTACGTAGACGATTCGCACCTGTTGTCGCAGTTTGGCCGCGTCAGCAGGATTCCAGCGCCAGCCGCGAGAACCATCCAGCAGCAGACGCTGCACTCCGCACCCCTGGATCTGAGCAAGCGACTCGTACAGAACGTAACTGGGATATGGATAAGCGATACTGTCGCCTGCATCACAGAAGGAACGCGTGATGATCGTCAGGTTTTCATCACTGCCGTTGGCAGGGAGCACCCAATCGGGTTCGACACCGAAGAGCATTGCAGCTGTGCGACGAAAGGTCCCCGCGTCCGGGTCGGGATACTTGTTCAAGGCACCAGTGGCCTGCAGCTGAATCGCTTTCACCACGGCCGGGGAGGGCGGATAGGGGTTTTCGTTCGTATTCAGCTTAACCCAGCCCAGCTCCTGCGGCTGTTCGCCGGGAATGTAGCCAGCCATTGCGTCGATAGCAGGACGAAATACAGATTTCATGAAACTGCCTGGAAGATGCTTCAGCCACTGCGGCACCGCTGCCCCTCGCGGCATGCCGCTGAACACCGCAAAGGCACTGAAGTTTAGGCTGTGTTGACCACTTTGGATACATCCCGGCAAAAGTGGCCACCAGCGGAACGGCGAATTCCATCAACCCGGAATACTGGCTGAGTCACTGTTGCGGTGCTGGTGGCTCAATCTGCAGCGTTGCCAGATCAATAGCTCCGCCCGTTGGAACACTTACGTACAGAGCGGCTGCTTCGGCTGCTGTTGTCGGCAGTGTTTCGCCTTTGAGTTCCTTCAGGCGAGCTGCGTTTACGAAATGTGCCGAGTGCAGTCCGGCGACTTCCGCCCGCCGACCCCGAACCACAATTGCTGTCCCTTCATCAAGGCCAATCCCCAGCAGTTGCGAGTGCTGAGCGATGACCGGCAGCAGATCCGGTTGACGGCCGCGCTGACTGAAGTGCTGGTCAATCGCTGTCCCAGGCAGAAACGCAAACCCCCGCTCATAGCCCTCCGCCATCATCACCGTATTCACCAGCGGACTCCCGCGCACCAAGAATTCGCCCTGAATCGTGGCCCCCGCCGAACTGCCACCAATCACCCCGCCACGTGCAAGGACGCCTTTGAACAGCATGATGGCCTGAGTCCCCTCGTAGGCGTCCACGAAGTGCCACTGACGCCCACCTCCAAACCAGATACCGGTGGCGTCGCTGAGTGTTTCAGCGAATGCGGGAGAGTCTGCCAGATGGCCTCGCTGGTCCAGGACTGTGACCTTCCGGAGTCCGGCCCTGGCCAGAAATCCAGGTACGCGTCGGTCGGTCTGTGCGGGTGGGACGGCTGTAGGCAGAACCACAACGTGACCGGCAGGGCCACCCGCCAGTTCCACGAAACGCTGCACAACATCCGGCGGCATCGCTCCGCCACCGACGATGACCAGTGACCCGGAGGGTGCCTCGGCGATCGTGGCCGAGGTCCTGCCCGGGTCGGTGCCAGAGAAACGCTGTCTGGCGGCGCGGCGAAACTGTGTCAGGTCAGTGGATTGTCCTGCGGGGATACGAACGACGTTGTCATTGCGGTAACTGCAGGATGGAAGGACCACAGTCACTGCTGCTGCGCCCACGACGGAGAGCTGTCGTCCCTCAATCACAGCGGCTGTGCCTTCATCCACTCCAAGCCCCGCCAGCGTGGGGTTCTGGCGGACGGCGATTTCAAGCCGTCCAAGTCGGTCGCGCTCGCTGAAGTGCTGATCCACGATGATGCAGGGAATCACATCCCAGCCGTTGCCCAGTTGCGGCTGGTCGCGCCCGGCTGTGATCATCACCCGCGAAAGGATGGCAGCACCCGCGGAGGTGCCACCG
This sequence comes from Planctomycetaceae bacterium, assembly GCA_040382995.1. Taxonomy (GTDB): domain Bacteria; phylum Planctomycetota; class Planctomycetia; order Planctomycetales; family Planctomycetaceae; genus SXXK01. The sequence continues at coordinate 15,005 of JBEIEK010000078.1, read as the reverse complement.
ACAAAGCCTCCCCTCTGAAGCACACCGCGCAGTTCGCTTTCGATCGCTGTCCCCTGCCACGCCTCGGCCAGCCGCGACTGCTGACCGCCACAGATCCAGACGGCTGAGGTCGTGCGCAGCTGCTCGACAAATGCCGTGCGGGTCGCAAGGTCCGCCGTGGTGGCATCCGTCAGCACGTTTTTACAGCCTGCAGACCGCAGCCACGCTTCCGCTTCGGCTGCTGTTTCCGAGGGGGTTTCAGACGCGGTTGCAAGGATCGCTACCACACCGTTTTCTCCGGTGGCCCGGCGAATCAACGGAAGCAGTTGCTCAGGGAGGTCTCCGCCACCAACCGCAGCCACCGTTCCGGGCCACCCGGTGACGTCCACCGCCAGACCTGAAGCGTCGTCCGTGGCATCTGTCGACGAGGACATGAAGGCAACAGCCAGCAGCAGCAACATCGCCCACAAGCATCGTCTCATCACATTCCCCCATCTTGTGTTTGCAGTTCTGAAAACCTATGCTGTGATGAGTGTACAGCGCGGCGGTGGTGGATGCGAACGCCAGCGGAGTTTGCTGCGAAGACGCAGCGAACGTCAGGCGTCCTGCGACTGTTTGCGGGCACCTGTGACGTCTCCATCCCGAATTCCTGTAGCCCAGCCCCGATTGATTCCATGTCCAGCGACGAACTCTGCTACTGCTTTCACGTGTCTCAACGAAAAGTGGTCAACTACATTCGTATTCACCAGCCCAGGGTTCCCAGTCAGATCAGCGAATGTGGGGGCGCTGGGACCGGTTGCGGCTGGTGCGTACCGTTTTTGCGAAAACTTTTTGACGCTGCTTTGCAGAAGGGTGAACTGAAGCTGGATATTGACCCCGTGCAGTATGCACGGGAGCGTTCTGAGTACATTCAGAGGCAAAAAGAGCAGCGCGCGGCAGCTCAGGGGAAAGCGTCCGAAGACGTGGTTGAAGGCTGATGCACCCGGGCTTCAGCCGACACCGCGATGGGGCTTTGGACTTTTCCGGTGGCCACGGTGTGGTCTAGTTTGCTGGAACGTTTTTGGGCGGTACCACATCAGAAATCTGCAGCAGTGGGATGCTGCCTGGGCTGGTCCAGCGAGCTGTCAGCAGTGTCTGCAGCTGCTCGTCAAATCGAGCCTGCAGGCGCGACAGCGCCTGCTGAACGACGGCGCCCATTTTCAGAGCCGTTTGCAGTTGGTCATCGCCGATTCCAAGGGCCGCGACCATCTGAGTCACTTGCTGGATTTGCGGGTTGCCGGCCAGCTGCTGAGCGCGATCATCCGGGACGTCGCTGAGCCCGGCCTGCTCCTGAAGGGCAAACTGCAGTCGCCATTGGCCGTCGCGCTGAAGAAAGACACTGCGGGAGACGATGGCAAACCCGCTGATGAGATCGGTCTGACTGGACGAGATGACGAGCGTCCGGCTGCCTTGCTGCTGCGCGAAGGCGACGGCTTCCGGGGGCACAGTGTCTCCGACCTGCCGGCCTGCCGGAGGTGGTGTAATTGCCGCCCCGGTGGCTTCTTCCAGCAGTTCACTGAGAGTGCCCCGGAGTTGCTGTTGAAATGCCAGCTGGAAGAGCTGGGTGATGTCTCCGGGCGAGGATTCGTTGATGAAGAGTTGGCCTGACTGAATCAATCGTGTCGCTGCTCCGCTGCGGATATCCACGGCCGCAAGGATTCTTTCCAACACCCGCTGCGGTTCCTCGAGCTGTCCTGGTGGTGGCCCGAGGAAGATGGTGATTCGCTGCGCGGCGGGGATGGCTTCAAGTTGTCCTCGAATCGTTTTCCATGGGAGCTGTTCGAACTGGGGGATTCGATTGAGCATGGCGAGTCGGCAGAGATTGCGGCGTTCGTCCGGAACCTGTTCAAGCCTCTGCACACGAGATCGCGGGAATTCAAGGAGCAGCCAGTCGGGGAGTGGCTGTGGATCTTCGGGTGCAAGTCGTTCGAGAAGATCCTGGAGGAGGGCGCGGCGTGCGGCATTGCGGTCGGTAACTTCGGCGGCGGGTGGAGGCGCGACGGGAATTGTGTCGAGCTCTTGCTGCACGAGGGGCCGGAGTGCAGCGCGGGACTGGTCGGCGTTTTTTTTCAGGAGTGGCCGAAGTTCGCTGGCGAGTAACTGGTGGGAGTGTTCGGCCAGCCATTCTGAGCGGACGAGCAGTCGCAGGGGACGTTCGGAGATCAGGAGACCGCGGAGGAGAGTTCCATCCCTGAGCAGTACGCGGTCAGTGACGGTGTCGCGGTTGGGAGGTGCGGATGGGGGAGGGCAGCGATTGGGGTTGCTGGACACGGGGCCGCACATCAGCAGCAGGGCGACGAGCAGCGAGACGCAGCGGTGCATCGAGAGCATTGGCTGTCTCCGGGATCAGGCATCTGCCACAGTGAATCCCAACCATGATCAAAAGCAGATCGTCACATTTTCGTGTGTACTGATGCCTGCCGCCGATTCTTTGCCAGCGACTTTGCAGGACTTTTCGAGGCCGGACTGATTCAGAGGTGCTGCAGGCTTAGCGACCATCCCGGAGGCGGTCACCGAGGAAGTTATCCAGTTCCGGGATTTCGTAGATCTTGGCAATGGTTTTCTCTACGTCGTAGGGGACGCGATGGAATTCCACTGTATCGCCGTTGACGGTGACGTAGGACGATCTGGGGTCGTTATTGCGAGGCTGTCCGACGGAGCCGACGTTGATCATGACCTTGCCGGCTCCGAGGCGGAATTTGAAGCCGATTTGTTCTGGTTCGAGGAAGTCGAGGGTATCTGTGAAGACCCCTGGGATGTGTGTGTGTCCCTGGAAGCAGGTTTTCTCTATGAGGGCGAAGATTTTTTCCATCTTCACCTGATTGTAGATGTCGTCGGGGAAGACGTATTCGTTGAGTGGATTGCGGGCGGACCCGTGTACGTAGAGGGTTTTGGTGGCTTCGTCGCGGTAGCGGCGGTTGAGTTCACCGAGGAAGTCCCAGCGGCGTTCGGCGCGGGGACCTGGGGATCGTTCGAGGACGGAGCGGGTCCAGAAGATTGAACGTTCGGCGGCGGCGTTGAAGCCGACGGGGTCGAAGAGAGCGGCCTGGTCGTGATTGCCGAGCAGGCACATCTGCAGGTCCATGACGAGATCGATGCATTCGGCAGGGTTGGGTCCATACCCGACCACGTCGCCCAGGCAGTAGATTTCTGTGATGCCCTTACCACGGATATCCGCAAGGACAGCCTGAAGCGCTTCGAGGTTTCCGTGGATGTCGCTGATCAACGCTCTCAATGGAGTATCCCTGACGAGTGGAGCCGCGCCCAAATGAGCACACAGGGCAGATTTACGGCGAAATTCTATGCTGCCGGCGGTTTTGGAACAAGAGAGAGCGAAGAAGCTGCAGGATGAGTGGAGGTCAATTCTGTGGAGACAGGCCGGTTTTGAGGACAAGTCCGCCAGGTTTTCTGTGGGATGTCTGTGGATTCCGGCGTTTGGTGTGGGGGGCTGGGGGGGCGAGAATCAAACTCAACGTTGACAACTATTGCTGCTTCACTTCTGTCACTCGAATCAGCAGCGGTTGTTCGACGACGATTGTCTGACCGTTGTAGTTGATTTGGAGGCGAAGTTTTGCCGCGTGTTCACCGACAGTGGCATTTGCGGCGGCGGTCATTTCAAATTTGCCTTCGCCCTGTCCGTCGGGGACTGTGGCATTGGGTATCTGTAACCCGGCAACACCCTGTGGCAGCACGGTCTGCACGGTTACCGGCCCTTTAAAGTCATATTTGCGACCAACTTTGACTACGACTTCCGCTTTGGCGCCCTGCGCGATGGCAGCGTTGGGGGGGAGGGCATCGAGCGTCAGCGGGTGTTCGGCGAGTTTCACGAGCACGGCGTTGGAGGCCAGTTCCACGTTGAGCGCTCTGGGGTTGGCTTCCTGCTGCTTTTGATTGACGAACTGATCAGCCCGGGTTTTTTCCTGCTGGGCGGTTTGCTGAAACTGCTGGGCTGCTGTCAGATCTGTCTGACCTTTTGTGCGAGCGGCCTCGGCCATGGCGCGTTTTTCGGTGGCCAGTTTGAGTTTCTCTGCGGCTTCGATGGCCACTTTCCTGGCTTCTTCGTCCGCCTTTTTGGCGTTATCACGGGCAGTCAGGGCGTCGGCAGCCTGCTTTTTGAGTCCTTCATCGGCTGGGTTTGCCGCCGATTGATCCTGTTTCTGTTTCAGAATTGTTTCGGCCTGCTGGAGGGCTGTGGCTGCTGCGGCAGCTTTCTGGTCAGCCTGTTGCCTGCCCGTGGTGGCCGCTGTTTGAGCGGTTGTGGCGGCAGTGAGTTCAGTTTGAAGTTTTTGGTTTTCCTGCGTCAGCATCTGAACTTTTTGCTGAGCTTCCATGAGCACTTTCGCGACGCGAGTCTGGCGTTCCTTCGCGCGGTCCACAAGCTCCGGATAACGCTTGTACTGCAGTCCCTGATTGAAGCCCGCAAGGTGGACGGAGTAATTGCCGGGGACGGCGGTACTGGTGAAGCGAAGTTCAAATTCTCCTTTGGGATTGCCTCCGATATTGACCTGTTGTGCAGTTGTTCCCGGCGGAACATTCAGTGGAAAGCCGGTGATGTTTCCGGCGGTGCCGTCCGCACGCTGCACTTCCCAGGGAATCTTCACAACTCCGCCACGAGCGGTTTCAATCACTTGTCCGGCCGTCCCGATGGTGATGGTCTGCGGTGCGGTTTCGAATTCAGAGACGCTGACGCGGATACCCGAAACAAGCCTTGAGCGGACGGACGGTACGTTGTTGCCCGGTTGTGTGGGCTGGGAAGGCACCGCAGCTGCTCCCATACGCACTTCCCGCTGCACTTCGCTGCCGTTGATCATGGCTTTGGCAGTGAGCACCAGATCGCTGGTACCCCTGGCACCACCAGCCGCGGTCAGCGTGAGCAGGCCAAAGTTGTTTCCTGGTCCGATAATGCTTTCTTCGGCGGTCACGCCTTCGGGCAATCCGGAGGCCGCGACGCGAATTTCTCCGTCAAAGCCGTCCTGACGCCAGACAAGCAACCGCACGGCCTCACGACCACCCCGGCGGAGCAGCAGACCTCCGCTGGATTGAGCAGGAATGGCGGCGATCCGGAAATCGGGCTGCGGCCGGCGAATAGCCAGTCGGTACACCAGTCGAGGATCTGATCGTACGGCGGTGAGGGCGTCCCGGAGCAGAATTCGATAGACGCCGTCAGCCGGTACTTTGAACAGAACTGAGGGATCGCTGGTGCGTTCGTCAAATTCGTGTCGCCCGGTTCGTGCGTTGTTATTGACCACCGGCAGGTCGTCCACGACGGTGATATCGGTGATTTTGGGCTGACCCTGATCGTCTGTGGTCACCTGCTGGATGAAGAGCGAGGGGTCCGTGAGCAGTCCCAGTCGCTGGGAGATCACTTCAATCGACCAGACTTCGTCTTTCACGGCGGTAAATTCGTACCAGTCCACGTCGCGCTGCGGGTAGAACTGGCCCATGACTTCACAGGGTAATGACAGTTTCTGGGCGGATTCGGGCCGTTCATTCGGTTGTTCGGTGACTGGTGGTGCTGTGGCGACTGTAAGCAGCACCGAGCTGCCAGTGGTGTCCCCTGGCAACTGGTATTCGAATCCATCTAGGCCCGCCTGATGGGGCTCGATCAGGGAGTTGAACCGCAGCTTTCCGACAGCGTCTGAGGGGATGCCGATATTCACGGCCAGCTGCTGGAGAGGGAGCCCGTCGACGACCAGCGGGCTGGGCTGGCCTCCGGGAAGATTTCGTCCATAGAGCACGTACTGACTGCTGCTGCCGGCCGTCCCGGCGGGAGGAAACACAAAATCGATCTGGGGACCGGCGGAGACGAGGATCCGATAAACGAAGGGCGCGCCCTGTCCGTAGACAATGTCGTGGACTTTCAGAAACACTTCGCCGTCGGCCACCGCAGTCGTATCCACCACAGCTTCTCCGAAGAGGCTGGCCTGCGATTCTGCCAGTACGGCACCATCACCGCGACACAGCGTCAGCACGGGGGTCATGCGTGAGTCCATGCGGCGGCAGTATGCAGCGGCAACAATTCGCTGTCCCGCCCTGACGCCGAAGCGAAACCAGTCCACATCGGCCTGCCCGAGGGTCTGGCCATGCAGCACGGCGGGCAGCGTCACTTCCGTTGCTGCGTTGGTGCGTTTGCCATCCTGTTCCGTCCACGGCGGCACTTCGCCACCACCATTGGGCTCGGTTTCGACAACCTGAGCCAGGCTGCTGATACTGAAGCGCCGCGAATTGGAGAAGCCGAACCGGCCCTGACAGCGAACATCGTATTCACCGGGGGGCACATTTCCGGCGACGGTCACCGTGAAAACGTTTTCCACCGGCTGCGGGCCGTCGTCAAAAGGCGTCGGGTCCGCCATTTTGCGAGTAGCCGTGATGCCGTTGTGGCTGAACTGCAGCACAGCAGCATCGTCGAGGTCTCCGCCGATCAGTGTGACTTCCAGCGTCTGACCAGGGGCGGCGCCGGAAGGATGGATGGCATCCAGTCGCGTTGCCGGGAGCTGGGCGGATGCCGAGCAGACGCTGAGGCAAACCAGCATCATCGCCGTGATGCGGACAATTCGCACCGCAGCGGGTTGCGACCACACACATTGCCAGACTGTTGCATCCATCATCGCCATGCCCTCACGAACTCGCAGGCCAGGGAATCCGCCGAACGGAACGGAATCCTGGGAAAAAATCCTCGGAAATGCAAACTTAACCGTCTGGATCGGGCTGCGCGGGCGGTGACAGGGGGCCGTTTTGGGAGGAGGTGCTGGTTTTGAGGCTGAGCAGTACCTGTTGCAGCCATGCAGCAAAGTCGGCTTCAATTCGCTTGCCGGTGTCGGTGACTTCCGTGTGACTGAGTGGATGGTTCTGAAGTCCGGCAGCGATGTTGGTGATGCAGGAAATGCCAAGCACTCCCATTCCCAGTGCCATGGCCTGCAAGGCTTCCGGCACAGTGCTCATTCCAACGGCATCTGCCCCCAGTGTTCGCAACATGCGGACTTCGGCGGGTGTTTCATAGGCGGGCCCGGGCATCATGGCGTAGATGCCCGTGTGGATACAGATCGGGGCCGGCGTGCTGGCGGCGACCCTGAGCAGAGATTCTGTCCATGGGCTGACAGGGTTGCTGCCAGTTGTTCCTGGCAGATCGGAACAGGCTGCGCTGAGATTGGCCGGCATTCGCAGGTGATCTCGAATCAGCATCAGTTCTCCGGGGCGGAAATCTGAGTTGATCCCGCCGGCGGCATTGGTGAGTATCAGGGTTCTGCAACCGAGAGCGGCGAAGAGTCGCACGGAGGCCGTGATGGCCTGCAGGCAGTGCCCTTCGTAGGCATGAATGCGGCCCTGCTGAAAGAGCACAGGGAGTCCATCGACCACACCAGGGACGAAATGTCCGCGATGCCCGTCCACATGAGACGCTGCGAGCCCCGGAAGGCGGGTGGCGGCGACCGCAGCGAAGCGGCGACCGGAAATATCGCCGGACGTTGCTGCGTCCAGCAATCGATCTGCAGTACCACCAAGTCCCGAGCCGAGGACCACCGCCACCTGCGGGACCCAGTCCGGAGGCAGGCCGGCGAGTTGACGGAGCGTCTCTGCTGCGGCCTGCATCAGACCGGCGCCTGCTGTCGCACCCAGCCGGCCTTCTCAAACAGCGGCACGTAAGCACTGGGGATCCAGAGTCTGTCTTCCGGGAGCGGCACTGAGGGGTAATTCAGCGGGTGAATGAGTTCGCTGGAATCGGCGTTCAGGTCGATGAGAAATCGCGAGGCGGCGTTGCGGCGTGCGAGGCCACGGAGTTCGAATGGTTCAAGCAGCAGCGGACGCATGGAGTCGAAGATGCCGAGATGTTCTGAACGGGCCTTGCGGACGGCGGCTCTGGCACGCGTGAGTTCGCTGTCGGCGTCGGCCATCTTTTTTGCGGCACCTGGAGGAATCACAGCTTCCTCCACCGTTTCCGGACGCTCCCAGGGATTGACATTCGGCCAGATGAAATAGGGAAAGGCGCGGCCGCGTTCCAGCAGTCGCAAATTGTAGGTGGGCGGGCGGGGAGTGGGCTGTGTGGCATTGGGCTGGTTGCGATTGAGCATGCACAGCAACCGACCATAGCCATCCATAATCTCGAAGCCGAAGTTCATGTAGAAGCGAAACGTCTTCGGATCCTGCTGCAGCACCTGCATATCCCGCTCGACCTGCCGACGAAATTCTTCTCGCGATGCCACGGCATGTTCGTAGTGAGCGGCAGCGGCGTCCGGGCCGGTGCGAGTTGTCAGCCACGCGCGAAGTCGTTCGGGGATCGGGGATGCCAGCGGGCCCCAGCGGTCTGCGAAGGGTGAGGCGAGGAATTCGGACCAGCGTGGACTGTCGAGGCCGGCGAATCCTGGGTTGCCGCCTGCACCGGGCGCTCCGGGAAGCGAAAAACTGATTTCGGGCGTATCGATGCCCAGCAGTCGCAGTCCGAGGTTTCCATCAAGCTGGACGTTAATGGTGTCGCCGTCATGCACCAGTTGTGCAGGAGTTCCGGGACCGCTGGCACCCTCGCCGCAGCGTGCAAATCCGGTCGTGCGATGTCGCTCGCTGTCTGTCTGAATGGCTTTCTTTGCCATGTTGAATCTCTCAGGAAAAAACAAACGGGGGGAACAACGATTGACAGGCATCCATGGCTTTGTACCGAGCTATGGCGAAGACCGCTCTTTGAGTGCCGGAAAGTCAACAAGGACCTTGAGTGCGCCATCGCTGCGGTCGCGAAAAACGTCGAACGCCTGCTGCAGCTGGCTCAGTGGAAAGCGGTGGGTGATGAGTGGGGCGAGATTGACCCGACCTTCCGCAATCCACTGCATCGCCAGCGGAAAAGTGCGTTCAAAATCCGGGTGCAGACTGGTGATAATCTGTGCATTTTTCCAGAGTGCCGCGCGGAGACTGATGCCATCGACCGTGTGTGGCAGCACGCCAAAAATCAGGATTTGTCCTTCCGCACGGACCAGTTCAATCGCATCGTTGACCGCGTGAGCACGGTGGCCGACTGCCTCGATGACAACATCCGGCAACGCGCCGTCCAGCAGTCTGCGGACCTCTTCCACCGCGTCCCGGCCAGCCGAGGCGATCGTATGTGTGGCGCCCAGAGCAGGGCTGTGCCGCAGCCGCAGCGGGAGCGGATCAATGCCGATGATTCGACGGGCTCCCATGTTTCGCAGACCGGCATTGAACATTTGCCCGATTGGCCCCTGTCCGAGCACGACCACGTCGCGGTCGATCATGTTCGGCAGCTTTTTGAGGGCATGGACAACGGTACCAAAGGGCTGAGCCAGCATTGCAAATTCATCGGCCAGCCCCGGAATCAGCCGCACAACGCGGTCGGCCGGAAGTGCATATCGCTCGAAAAGACCTCGCTGCCCGAGAGGGACCGCCAGCACGCGGTCGCCGGGGCGCCAGCGGTGACTTGTGGACTGAACGACGGTCCCCACCATCTCATGGAGTGACATGCCGATGGGCTGCGGATACGGAATCGAGTGGCCCTCGAAGTCGCCATCAAAAAACGGCAGATCTGAGCCACACAGGCAGGTGACTTCGGGCTGGAAGAGGATTTGTTCGAGGGGCAGCGAGGCGTCCGGGAAGGTGGGTTCAGGGATCTCCACCAGTTCCACTTGACGTGCCGCCGGAAAACAGCCGGCCAGCATCGAAGGGTCTTCCTGCGGGTGTCGTGGGTTTATCGCATTCACCCCGGATTGAACGCTGTTTCGTCTGGAAATGCAATCTTCCGGCGGCCAGCCGGCGGAGTTTGTGCAGTTCATACGATGATCACCGGTGGAATAAAGCCCTGAAAACGCCCAGATCCCGCGAATGGTCTGTTTCTCCCGAGCTCCCGAGACGCTGCTGCAGAAGTTGCTTTCCTGTTTGCTTCTGCGGCAGAAATTGCCGAATCAAGGAGGACACGGCTGATTTCCTCTTGAAATCCGGGGACTTGACAGGAAGGCGGGCACGATGATGGAAGCTCAGGTTCAGGGAGTTCATCCGGATCGGCCACGCTCCGTCAGACTGCTCGCTGCCGTCGCTTTTCTGCTGCCACTGATGGCCTGGTCGCTCTCGCACCTTGACCTGGAAAATGACGTTGCCGGATGGTTGCCGCAGGACGACGAACAATCGCAGCTGCTGAGGTGGCACGAGGAGCTTTTTCCGGATGAGGACCGAATCCTCGTTTCCTGGGATGGCTGTTCGGTGACCGATCCGCGGATTGACGAGTTTTCCTGGAAGCTGGCAGGTTCGATGGCCACCGGAGAACGCGAGGGTGGCTCGCCGCTGGTGGAGGCGGTGACTCGACCGGCAGATCTGCTGCAGCGGATGCGTGACCAGGAGGTCTCTCTCGAAGAAGCGCTGAGGCGCATTTCGGGGTTGCTGACGGGCGACGGTCCGGCTTGCCTTGCCCTGAATGAGACCGCGCAGCCTTTTTCCGACAGCGTTGCCGAGGCTGCCGTGGAGCTCGGGCGACGGAAATTCGGGATTGCCGTGCGGCGCGTGAAACAAACGCTCCCCCAGCCTTCCTCAAAGCGACTCGTGGCGGACGACGCCGATGCCTGGAGCCTGTTTGATGACCTGACCGCGTACGTGACGGAACAGCGTCAGGCGGATCTGCAGTTGGCCTGGGACGGAATGCACCGGGAGGATCAGCGGAATGCAGCCTTCCGTCAGGCCCTGCGGGAATTGCGAGTTGCCGGGCTTGGGGAGGCCCCCGTGGTGGCCGAGCTGTGGCATGTTCGCGGTGCCGTGGCGGGTGTGTCGGTGAAGTTGAGCAGTGCGGGAACAGTGGAACATGAAGCCGCAATCGAGACGATCAGGGCGGCAGCAACAGCAGCCGGGGTAAGTCCTGAAGAACTCTGGCTCGGCGGACGCAGCGTTGCTGGTTCGGAATTGAACTCCTCTGTGATTCGTGCCGCGTGGAACTCCAGCGCCCCAGCATGGAATCTCTGGCTGCGGTCACCCATCCTCGCTTCGGCCTGCGTCGGTTTCGCCTGCTCCTGGTTCATGCTTCGCAGCCTGCGACTGTGTCTGATGGTGCAGCTCACGGCCATGCTCACTGCAATGGCAGCGACCGCACTTGTTGCACCGCTTGGCGGTTCCATGAATATGGTCATCGCCGTGATGCCGACGCTGCTGTTCGTGATCACAATTTCCGGTGCGATGCACCTCTGCAATTACTGGCGGCAGTCGCCACATGGAAACCCGGCCACGGCAATCTCGGAGTCGGTGCGGCAGGCGTGGCTGCCGTGTGCACTGTCGGCAGGCACGACGGCCATCGGACTGGCATCGCTGATTTCGAGCACTCTGATTCCCGTCCGGGATTTTGGCCTGTTTGCAGCGATCGGCTGCCTGATTTCGCTGGGGGCCGTGCTGTACCTGCTGCCCGCGATGATGAGATACTGGCCGGCAGGTGCGGAGGCGACCGCCGATCAGGATTCCGCAGCGTGGAGCCGTTTCGGGCGGGGATTGCTCAACTGGTCCGGCCTGAACCTGCTGCTGTCAGGTGTGCTGACCGTAGCTGCCTTCGCAGGGCTCAGACACTTCCAGACAGAAACTCGTGCCATCTGCAGTTTCCCTAAATCATCCGACCTTGTTCAGGACTACCAAAGGCTTGAAAGTGAACTGGCAGGCATCGTTCCTGTGGATACCATCGTGAGATTCAGCCGAACGCAGCAGGAGCAGCTCTCGTTTGAAGAACGCGCGAGGGCGGTGCTGCTTCTGCAGGAACAATTGCGGCAGCACCCGCAAATCAGTGGTGCCTTGTCACTCGCTTCGTTTCTGTGTGCCGATACCGCTGAAAACAGTATGGATGCCGAGGGGAATGCTCAACGCGTTCCCCGTAAATCTCGCGGACGAGTACGAGAAGAGCTTGTGGAGGACCGGATTCGCGCTGCTGTGACCGAACCACAGGACAAACCCTCCCTGATCTCCGGATTCCTCGCCATGCCCTCCGAAACTGTTTCGCTGGATCCGGCAGGGCGCAGGCTGCTGCATCGCTCCGGGGATGAAATCTGGCGAATCAGCTGCCAGGCCTGCATCCTCTCTGCAAGCGATTACCAGCAGCTCACTGCGGAATTGACTGAAATCACAAATACCGCACTTGCCGGTCTGAATGGCGGAGCCCCTGCGTGTCGGGTCACCGGACTTGTGCCGATCTTTCTGAGAACTCAGCAGGCGCTTCTCGAGAGTTTGATTCGGAGCTTTGCACTGGCGTTCGCGCTGATCGGTGGCGTAATGTCACTGCAGCTCAGAAGTGTCACCGCCGGACTGATCGCCATGCTCCCGAATGTACTGCCCGTGCTGTTTGTGTTCGGGCTGATCAGTGCGTGGGGGATTCGAATTGATGTCGGGACCATGATCACTGCTTCCATCGCCATGGGGATCGCGGTGGATGGTACACTGCATATGCTGGAGGCATTCAGGGACGGTCTGCGACAGCGTCTGGATCGTCGCTCTGCCGCCGAGCAGGCACTTGGTCGCTGCGGACCGGCGCTCTGGCAGAGTTCTGCCGTGATTGCCCTTGGGATGCTGGCATTATTCCCGGTTGAGTTGCTGCTGATCAGCCGGTTTGGCTGGATCATGGCTGCCCTGGTGGCGGCAGCGCTCTGGGGAGATGCTGTGCTTCTGCCGGCCCTGCTTGCAGGACCGCTCGGTGCGGTACTGGAAAGGGTGGACGGCAGCAAAGCGGTCAAGCTGACTGCAGTGCCGGAACAACATGAAAAAGATGACGATCCCGCGGTGTCGCAGTTTTTCGAGATCGCCGACTTTTCGACCGATGAATCAGAACTTCAGGCCCAGTCACAAACTTCTCTGCGAGGTCCCCATTTTTCGCTGCGGGCTGGCACAGCACTGCTGGACGTGGGGCCAGTGGACGAGTTGCAGCAGTCGGGAGGCAGGTCGCAGAAGATTTGAAGATTCACGGGCTGCCGGGCTCTTTTGAAATCAGTGCCGTCAGCCCTTTGGGAAGTCGATAAAGCGTCTCGATCTCCGCGGCACTCAGAGCGCGATCGTGGATGGCCAGTTCGTCGAAATCGCCGGTATATGCGATGCCCAGCATGATGGCCGTTTTATCGGGCTGCCACGAAAATGTCAGCGGACGTTTCAGCCGGCCCACGGACCGACCGTTGATGTAGAGTTCCGCGAGACCATCAGCGCCGCCGGTGTTGAGGCCTGAAAAAGTCCACGCGACATGCGTCCATGCGGTGCGTTGAAAGGGGGGACGAGCAACGGGCACCATCGGCCGGTCCCCAGCGGCAATCTGCTCCCACGGTGTGTTCTGCGGATTCCAGGTTTTGAAGTCGGGGAAAACGCCAAGTCGGAACACTCGGGGCAGATCCTTGTCGAAGTCAATGAAAAACGCGGAGTTATTCCATTCCTTATCAGTGATCTGGAGTGGATCGCAATAGCCGGGTTTCAGGTCTTCGTCAGGGCTCAGACGCAGCCACATGGAAACTGTGCCGGACCAGTTCTGACTACGGTAGCCCGAATTGCTGCCGCGAAACAGAGTCACCTGTGTGGCACCGCCGTCAGAAAATCTCAGGGCATCACCGTAACGACCACCCCCCGCAATGATCTGCACGTCCTTCCGCAGATTCCCTGGTGTGATGACCTCTCGTTTGAGATTTTCAGCCGTGCAGAGCGTTTTGTCCACCCCCAGCACGGCGTCAAAGCCACCGTCAAACGGGGCGAGGAACACAAGTCCTTTTGACAGGTCGTCAGCAGTCGCTGCGGAACACAAGCCCGCAACTGCCGCAATAAAAAGGCAGGCGATCGGCATACGCTTGGACACGGAAGGCTCTCCATTGCAATCAGTTCAGGGACCGGGGATGCCGAGGGAAGCCAACTCCCAGGACGATTTTCCGTTGCCCCGACGACCGGTTTTAGCAGATGGATTTGCGAATGGAAACCACAGACCCTTGAAAGTGGCTCGCGTTGGAGCAGCCGTGCGCTTCCGGGGCAGCTCGGCCGAATCCCGACATTCCCAATTACAGCGCGTAAAAAAACCTCCGGTTCGCTGGAACTCGGAGGTTTTTTCCGGGGGGCTGCGAGGTCTCTCAGGCACTCGCAGCCTGCAATTCGTTTCTCAGGCGAACTGCTCGTCTCTCTCTTGTGATGCGGAGCTCTCAGGTCCGCAGGACGAATCTGAAGATCTCAGATTCAGATTCGTCGTCTCTTGGGAGAACTGCAATGCAGCCGCCGTGCCAAATGGATGAAAATGGCCTGTGCAGCACTCGGCAGGAATATGTTTGTTGTTGCGTAAAATCTTTTTCAGCAGCAGTTTGCGCCATTTTCTCAGTATTCGCTGGCTGGTCCGGAGCAGGGCGTCTTCAGCGAACGGTTGCCCGTCTTTGCAGAAATTACAAGAGAGCCATTTTGTCATTTTTACAATGTTCGCCGGGCCAGCAGCCCGTCAGAAGACTTCTGCCGGGTCTGCCGTCCGAATTCTGCGCATAGCCATCAGGGCACTCAGACAACACATGACCACCGTCAGGCAGAAAACCAGCACCGCGCGAGCCAGGGTCATTTCAAACTGCATTTGAATGGCATTCGTGGCGACACGATAGAGCACGATTGCAAGAAAAAAACCTGGCAGATATCCCAATCCGGACAGCAGCATTGCCTGGTGAAACACCACGCGCAGCAGATAGCTGTCAGAAAACCCCATCGCCTTCAGCGTGGCGTATTGCGGCAAGTGGTTGGTCACCTCCGTGTAGAGAATCTGGTAGACCACCACGAAGCCCACGAAAAACCCCACCGCCGCACCCATACCGAAGATAAAGTCAATCGGTGCATTTTCCCGGATGAAGGCGATTTCGCCGTTCACGAGCTCCTCATGCGTCATCACCTTCGCCTCGTTTCCCACCAGCTGCTGCAGCTGTTGCCGGATCGGCTCGATTGCAGTACCCGGCCTCAGCCGAATCAGGCCGACATCCGTCGCGCCGGGGCGACGATCCGGAAACAGCCGCAGGAAATTTGCCGGTGACATGTACAGATTG
>JBEIEK010000077.1:0-19693 GCA_040382995.1 Planctomycetaceae bacterium | reverse complement strand
GGGAGCAGGCCGCGGATCGAGGGGAGCAGGCCACGGATCGAGGGGAGCAGGCCGCGGATCGAGGGGAGCAGACCACGGATCGAGGGGAGCAGGCCGCAGATCGAGGGGAGCAGGCCACGGATCGAGGGGAGCAGGCCGCGGATCGAGAGGAGCAGACCACGGATCGAGGGGAGCAGGCCGCGGATCGAGGGGAGCAGGCCGCAGATCGAGGGGAGCAGGCCACGGATCGAGGGGAGCAGGCCGCGGATCGAGGGGAGCAGA
The DNA here is from genome assembly GCA_040382995.1 of Planctomycetaceae bacterium. Taxonomy (GTDB): domain Bacteria; phylum Planctomycetota; class Planctomycetia; order Planctomycetales; family Planctomycetaceae; genus SXXK01. The sequence continues at coordinate 19,432 of JBEIEK010000077.1, read as the reverse complement.
CCACGGATCGAGGGGAGCAGACCGCAGAGTTGCCCCGGCAGATTCGTGAAGCGATTGCGCAGTTGAGTCGCCGACCTCGAAAGGAGCGCCTGCGGCAGGTTATTTCCGCAATTTGTGCCTTCCGGGAGTGGACAACGCCAGCGGAGCTTGCCGGATGGCTGGAGATTTTGCCGGGCAATCTGACGATTCGACACCTCTCACCGATGATCAAAGCGGGGCAACTTGAACGACGTTACCCGGACACACCGACCCACTCCGACCAGGCCTACCGCAGCCCGAACCGACAATGGCGGCAGCAACTTGCTGAGGAAAAATTGCATTAAATGCAGCCACAGTGCCGGGAGGGCGAGGCTGGGATGGTGAAACGGCATTAAGAACACCAGAAGTCGTTTTTCAGACTCCGCCCCACGTGAGATGGCGTGGGGTGATGTCAATCCCCCGGTAACGGTGCGTGCCGCCGCGGCCAATACCTCATCGTGACCGCACATGGACCGCACCGGCTGATTGACATCGGCCGCACGCCACAGGGCGTTTTTGTGACTCGATCCGGCCATGGCATGTCAACTGGCAGGCGGAACTGACATCTGCCAGTTTCCCCAGCGGAGCACTCCACCGATCCCCGCAGCTCCGCAAAAATGCTGACAATCGCTCGTAGCGCGCAGCAGAGTTCGACGGCTCGGCAGGAGCCTCATGCTCCAGAATCGGCACCCGTGTTTTCCGAGGATTCCTGAGAGACATTCGCGGATACGTCTGGTGCCACCAACCTACCGCAGCTGACTCAGTGTCGTGCGTTGCTGCAGCACCACGGTGCCCTCGAGGTCGCAGATCTGAATCCGAATCACCGGGTCCTCGGATTCCCAATCGATCAGGATGTTGCCGAAATTCACGTCGAACCAGGTTAATCCAAGCCGATAGGGGTTGATTTCGTTGGCGAAGCGGACTCCGGTTTTTGTGAAGTTGCCGGAGGGCTGGTTCAGGCTGCTGCTGGTGGCTTCGTACAGGGGATAGCCGACACCTTCCGCCGCATCTGCAGCCAGGCCGGCAAGTTCGGCAAGGTGTCGATCGCCACTGATAAGCAGCGCACCTTTGGCTTCGGTTTTGCGGATCAGTGCGAACAGTTTTTGCCGCTCCAGCGGGAAGTTGCCCCACATTTCCCAGCCGTGCTGGTTGGACAGCACCTGGTAGCTGGAACCGATAATGCGAACTTCAGCGGGCTGCCGCAGCTGTTCTTCCAGCCATTGCCACTGGGCGTCACCGAGCACGGTGGCCTGGGGGTCGTCATTCGGCACATAGCGGCCGCGGTAGCCTTCGCCGGGTTCGCGGGCGCTGAAGCCTTTTTTGAGTGGGCTGCGGAAGTAGCGGGCATCCAGCAGAATCACCTGCACCCGTCGACCCGGCGGACCGTAAATCGACGAGGAATAAATGCCGTCGCGCTGGCGTCGGGGGTCGTCCGGTTTGGCCTGAATGAAGTCAAGGAACACCTGTTGGGATTCTTTGCGAAATTCAAATTCGGCACCGGAGTCATCGCGGCCGAAGTCGTGGTCGTCCCATGTTGCCAGAACCGGACAGGCCGCCCGAAGTTTGGCAAACCCGGGCTGCTCTTCCAGTTGCCGATATTTCTTCCGCAGCAGCTGCATGTCGTTCGTGTCACCGTAAATATTGTCTCCGAGAAGAAGAAACATGTCCGGTTTGCCCGCCACGATGGCGTCCCAGATGGGCTGCGGCTGGTCCTGTTTGGCACAGGAACCAAAGGAGATGCGGGTGATGGCAGCGGCAGTGGATTTTGCAGCTGCATCCTGAGCGGAAAGCGAGGGGCACAGGAGCGTGAGAAGACCACAGAGCAGCAGTGCGGAGGGAAAGCGTGTTGTCAGCATGGTTCGTTCCAGTGGGGCTGAAGTTGGGAACTACCATCCGTCTTTAGCTGTTTCTGCCGAGAAAGCAACTGCTGGTGTGAAGCTGGGATGGTGAAACGGTGGTAAAGACGCTTGATGTCGTGTTCAATGATTGCCCCCGGATTACTTCCGCATCAACGATGTGTGTGACCGGAAGGCAAGTCCTCCAAACATCCGAAACAGCAGAAACTCAACGCCATTGGGCTTCCGCTTATCCGCTTATCCAAGCCGCTCCGCGGCAATCTGCCGACGATGGACAAATCTGCGAAAACAGGTCAGGAAAAATTGCGTCAGGATCGGCAGTTCATAGACAGCCAGCAGGACTGACAGAAACCAGCCCTTGCGATACCGCGTCGCAAATTCAGACATATCGCGGTGTTCCGTGTAGAAGCGATGACTCACCAGCTGCAGCTGATGCCAGAGTGGCAGCAGGACGAGGTGCACCCATGCTGGGAAGGGCTGGGAAGCTGCGGGCAGGCTGAGGGCGAAGCCCATCGACGCTGTGGCCAGCAGCACGGGCACGGGTACGTTGACGGCCACCACAGCCAGCCACGGCAGCAGCGACGTCAGCAGCATGGCAATCAGCTGCCACACTTCAGCAGCGGGCAGCAGCCACTGCAGAAAGCGGAATTCAATCGCCAGCAGCGAGCAGTACACGCCCCACACGGAGACAATATGCAGAACGTTGATGCCGAACTCACTGTGGCGACACAAATGCCGGCGGAAGAGTTCATCAAAATTGATCCTGAGGATGCTCAGGGGTTGTTTCGCGTTGTCAGCTGTTTCAACAGTTTTCATGGCGTTCTCCTGATTTCGCAACAATCAACCTGCAGCCTCAGCGGCTCTGCAGAACAGCACGAAGTCCCATTGCCAGCAGCCGTCCGGTGGAAGTTCTTAAAGCCTCACCGATGGTCCCCGCTGCGGCCTGCACTTCTTCCTGTGTGACGGTCAGTGGCGGCGTAAATTTCAACACGCCTGGCTGGTACTGGCAGAAACCCATCAGCAGCGGGAACCGCTGGTGCCGCAGCATTCTCAGCAGATACAGCTGCGGCAGCTTCAACCCGAGCTTCTGCAGCAGTCGCCCATCAGTCGCGAGTTCAATACCGGCCAGCAGGCCGAAGACGCGGGTCTGTCGGACCAGCGGCATTCCATCCAGTTCCCGCTCCAGCGACGTTTGCAGTTGCTTGCCGGCTTCACTGACTCGGGCCGAGAGATTCTCCGCGCCGCTTCGCTGCAGCACGTTCAGCAGGCAGCGCCACGCTGTCTCGTGCCTGAAATCCTCCCGCAGCTGTTCCGCCAGAGTGCTGCTGTGCCTTTTCAGCAAGTCAGCCACTTCGTTTGAATACAACGCCAGGGCAAAGGGGAACATCATATCACTCACACCTTTTCCCAGCGTCATCAGATCGGGTCGCAGTGGTGTGTGTGACGATCTGACAAAAGGCCCGGTGCGAAAAACGCCCGTCTGGATTTCGTCGACGAAGACCAGGAAGCCCGCCTTTCGCCGCAGCATTTCAATCTTTTCCAGCAGTGGCAGGGGTACTTCACGGACGCCACCGACACCCTGAATCAGTTCCAGCTGCACTACAGCTGTGGGGTGTTCGGCAACCGTTTTTTCAAATTGCTGCAAAGCATCGCGGGCGAACGGGTCAATCCACGTCACATGCGGATACAACGGCTGCAGATGCTGGCGATACCACGGCTTTTCCGTTCCGGTCAGTGCCAGAAGTGTTTTGCCGCCATAGCCTCCCCGCAGCACCACCACCTGCCTTGCGGGCCATGCAGCGATCAGGGCAAGGCGGAGTGCTGTTTCCACAGCGTCGGCACCACTGACAGCCGGGACCACGTTGGGCAGCCCGGTAAGCTCTGCCAGCAATACACCTGCTTCATGGCGACAGTCGCGACCCGCCAGCTGCTCCAGTTCACGGCACCACGTTTCCGGATTGTGTCCACGAAGACTGCAGGCGACACCGCCAACACCATCAAATAATCGACTCGCCCCCGCGTGCACATAGTGTCCGTGCGCCGTCACGTCCGCACGGTCCAGTCCCGCGGCGGCTATGAGCTTTCCCAGCGACGGACTGAAGAGTCTCTGAAATGTGGTCATCAGCTGCTGCGGGTCGACCAAAAGACTTTGCAATTCCCCGCGCAGACGTTCGCTGATCGCCGGCAACAGCCGCGGACACCACCGCAGAAAATGCTGCGTCGAAATCGTGTTCGGCTGAAATGTTGTGGAATGAAACTGAGACATCCGACGCTGCATCCATGCTGCATACAGTTCCGCTCGAGCCGCGAATGCCCCAAACGGCACTTCCTCACCCGTAAAGGACTGGTCAAACAGCACCACATCCGGAACGAAGTCACCCGCCGTTCGCGCCAGCGGCTGCTGTGCACCTGCAGCAGTCAGACTCACAATCACCAGCCCGCTTCGACACTGAAAGTCCCCAAGCAGCACAGCCAGCGATAACCCGCCTGCTGCCAGTTCCTCCGCGGGAATGACCACCACGCCCGGTGACGAGTTCGGATCCCGAAGAATCGTGAGCAACTCAGATGCGGACACTTCGACTATCCCCGGCAGAAACACAACTCGACCGGTCTCCTGAGTCTCGACATCCCGCACTACTTCACCGACAAAACCCGGTGGCCAGCCAGCACCACAAAGATATGTCAGCGGTGGCTCCGCTTCTTCTTCACCAGCCGCTGCTTTCGCAAATGTCCGATTCAGTGTGTATCGCAAAAGCTTGACAGCCCCACTGAGCGCTTCACCTCCTGAGTTGGCGAGAAACGAGGGAAAGCGGGGCTGAGAACAGGCGGCTGGAAACTGTTCCCGCACACATTCACTGAGCACCACGCAGGTCTGGGCCACGCAGGGATTCAGATACAGCCGCAACAGGTTCGGCACCCGCAGCCGGATCAGATCGCGGCACGTTTCAAGTACCCCGGCAGACGGATCGACCGCGAGCGACGACTCGTCAAAAGCTCTGCTTGCCCGGGTTTGAACGCGCTCCTGGGAGCTCTTCAGAAACAAACCGGCAGAAGACATCTCGGTTCCCTCGCAGCATGAATAAATCGACGGAAATTCGGTCCTCATCACAGCAGGCCGAATGCTTCATCCCATCTCGTCGCATCCGCCGCAGCTGGATCTTTGACAGAGGCAGGGACCTGTGACGCGCCCAGAACACCCGAAACTCGTCAGCTGTCAAAAACAACTCCACGTGAAAGGCGAACGTCCGCACAAACCAGTGAAACAGCGATGATGCGATTGGGGTTTCTTCAAGCCGATCCCAGATCCGGCCAATCCGATCCCGAGGCAATGCCGAAGTACCCCCGGCCAACTCGGAAACCTGCCATGCACGCACCACCACTCCGGTGTCTGTCGCCCGCGACTTGCGAATCTCCACATGACTTGCCCGCGGATCCTCGAACTGTTCCAGCAACTGGTCCGCGTTTGGAGCCTCAAGGTTTCTTTCGGTCATCGCAAACGCCGTCCGGGGCTGTGTCAACAGCGTCATGCGCAACAGCAGCCACGGATGCCTGCGGTTGTACATCGCTTCCTCAAAAAGCCTGTCCCCACGATCGGCCGCAAAAAAACGCTCCTGTTCCCAGTCATACAGCAGCACTCGCTGAATCGCATCCCCAAGAGTGCTCATGCGACTTCCTGAACCATGCACCGGTACAAAAAAGCACGTCCCCATGCTGATCCACGAAAAGTTCGGAGTCACCGGAAGCTCGCGACCGTCATCTGCCAGCCTGTCCATGACAGCCTTGAGTGTCACACCGGCGTCTACCGTCACACCTCCGTGGTGAACGCGAATTCGACCAGGAACGGAGGTTGTGCAAAGCACCGTTTTTCCGGGAAACTTCCAGCCGAAGTGGTTCACACCGTGATTACATCCGGCCAGCTGAATGTGTTTCCGCGTGTGGTGATTACACAGACTTACCAGGTCCCGCAGAGAACGCGGACGCATCGTGGCTGCCAATCGATCCCGCACCCCCGGCAACACCAGTGCCAGCAGTCGCAGCAGTCCGGCCAGCAGCCATCCTATCCCGATACTCCGCAGAATTGCGGCTGTCAGTCGCTGCATCTGCCAATCCGTTGCCTGCACTCCCCCGAAAGTCGCTTCCACGCTGGATCGCCGTCTCCCCGGAACACTCAGCAGCCGCCGCGAAAACTGGCCTTTCCGACATTCAACAGCCCTGTCCTCAGATAACTCGTATTCAATGATCTCTGCCAGTTCCTGCAACTCCAGACAGGGAATGCTGAATTGCGCTGGAAGTATTGCCTGCAGCGGTTGCCACCAGCCCGCGGATGCACGGGAGGGATGCAGCACGTGCCCTGCTCGCAGCACTGTCAACTGCACTCGCTGGCCACCCAGCGACCCCGCAAACAGTTCCTCCAGCGCCGTCGCTGTACCGGAGCCATCACTCCTCAGGGAACCTGGCAGCACCAGCAGCACACGGTTCACACCGGTCTGCACAAGCCGCTGTGTCTCCTTCAGACATCGTTCCCATTCAAGCCGATGCAGACCGGGAACAACAACCGCGGCTTTCGCTGAGCCCGACTGTAAACGCCCCAGCGCGGCCGGTGAACACACAGTCCATTGACCGGACTCGTGCACTGCAACGGTTGCTCGTGATATGACCGACCGCATCAACAGCACGGACGCGGACGCGGGCGGCTGATCTCCCGTCACCACACCCGCAAACCATTGCTGCAGGTCCACAGCAAGCGAAGATGACAGACAACCCACCAGAAACATGCCCTCCAAGTACGGCACAGGAGGCTTCGCTGCCGGCTGGGAGGACAGGGAGACTTCAGCTGCGGACATTATCGCACTCATGACACTTCTCCTGCCTGCTCACCCGCTGACAACAGTTCAAACAGCGCAGCGCGGCATTGAATCCCGGTTCCGCCCGGCATTTCAAGAGGCCTGCAGATGCCCCGCTCCGCCAGCAGAATCACCGTTGAACCCAGTTCAAATGTCGCCATCCACTCTCCCCGCTCCAGCATCACTGCAGGAGCGAGGTCGCAGGCTGTCACTCTGCGAGAACTGATCCGCCGGGATGTCGGAAACGGGTGTGTCAGACAACCCACTCCCCAGCCTGCCACAAGCACTGCCAGTACTCGTCCGTGCTCCGTCTTCAATTCCATCACCAGTCGTTCATTCAACACAAACACCGGAAACTCTGTGCGCTGATACGGTGGATGCACCAGCAGCCGTCGACCCGGGACATGCACGAGCCTTATCAGCTGTGCCGTGGCTGGTGAATACACCCGATGGCAGTCGCGGGGCGACAAAAACACAGTGGCAAACTGCCCTCCCTGAAAGGACTTCACGTCTGTTTCCGGACAAAGCGATTCCAGCGAGTAGCGAATTCCCTTGACATGGAACACACAGCCGTTCTCGATCGCGCCGGCCTCCTGAATCGTCCCGTCGACGGGTGCCAGCAGCACATCCGTCCGATCACATACCGGTCGCTGCTCCTCCCGCACACCTCGCGTAAACAACTCGTTCAGTGAACGATACTCTTCCAGCGGCTTTTCCAGCTCATGTTCGTTCAGCGCCGGATAACGTCCGCCGTAAACGGTCCCGTAAACCCTCCGCCGCAGGGCTGCCGTGGGGATCGGTACCCGCGACAGCTGAACGCCCAGCCACGCTGTCAGCATTCCCGATAAACCACCGTGAATCTGCCGCGCCTGCCGAAACTGCTCCAATCGTACTCGCATCACTTCATTGCTCCTGCCAGTTCACCTGACATCCGCATTCCGAGTTCACCAAGAACAATGTCAGCGACACGCAGAGCATTGGCAATGATTGTTAAGGAGGGACCAACCCCGAGTGAAGTTGGCATGAAACTGCCATCCGCCACGAACAATTCCGGGCATTCAAACATGCGACATTCAGGATCCAGCACCGCATCGCGAGCATCCCTGCCGAATCGCAGCGTGCCACACTGATGGGCCGCATGTTCGCTGGATGCCAGCTTTCCCCTGACACAGACCGCCGCGCCTGTGTGCTTCAGCAGCCTGACCATTTCCGCAGCCTGAGACTGGGCTCGCAGCAGGTCAAAGTCCGCATAACGATGCTGCAGCCGGATCCTGCCATCGGATTCCACCTGCACTCGGTTCGCCGCATCGGGAAGGTCCTCGATAATCCCAACAAGTGGCAGCAGGCGCGCGCGAAGCGCACGCAGCAGCCACGAGGGTGCGTATCGCAGACCGTATTTTCTGAGCATCGCTGGTCCGGGAGCCGGCAGTGACTGAATCAAACCCATTTTCTCCGGCAGGTCAGGTGTCCCGAGATAATAATCGTCAAGTCCAACCTGCTTGATAAACGTCTGGTCTGCACCCGTCCGCCCTGCAAATATGCCCACCACCAGCGGGGAACAGTGCAGCATATAATTGCGGCCAATCAGGGGATGAACAAAGCCCGACCTGAGCAGCAGTGCCGCCGAACCGAGGGCGCCCGCCGCCAGCACATAACGTCGCGCCCGCAGGCGAAACTCCTGACCGCTCAGCCGATCATGAAACCGAACCGCGTCGATCCGCCGCCCCTGTAACCGCTCAATCTGCACCGCCTCGCAGTGCATCAGTCGCCGCAGCGGCTTTGCCGCCAATTCACAACGTCTGAGCAAATCGTCACTGGAACGACGTGCACCCGTCGGACACTCAAATCCCGCACAGTGGCTGCAGCGAAGACAGCGTTTCGCATCAATCGCCAAAGGCAGCCGCCATGGCTTCAGTCCCAGATCCTCAGCAGCCCGCATGAGCCGCACTGAAATTGCTGCCAGCGGCAATCCGGCCGGAGTCTCGTGTTCACCCGCTTCTGCCCATAGCGGTGCATCGGCGACTCCATACTGCCGCTCAGCCTCCGCCAGCCACGGCAACAGTTCTGAGTATTCCAGCGGCCATTCGTGAATAGATCTTGGTATCCTTCCGGAATAGTAGCGACCCGGCTGAAAGTCGGCCTCCCGCGGACGCACCAGTGCTGCGCCATAAAGCGACGTTCCACCGCCCGACGTTCCGCCCGTATAAAGTCGCTGCAGCCGACCACCCAGAAGAATCTCCCGGTCGTCGTAGGGTTCCTTCTGCACCAGCACCCGCTGCTCTTCGAACTCAGCTGCCGGGCGTCCGGACGGTACCCGCACTGATCGACCCCGTTCCACCACTATGACGGACAATCCCTGCTTCGCGCACTGTGCCGCCAGCGTTCCACCCCCCGCACCACTTCCAATGACGAGCACATCGCAGTCATGACAGTCCGTATGACGCATCCCTGTTTCCACGTTGGTCAGTGAAATAGCAACCAGCAATCAACGTGGTTGTCGGGCAGCCATGCGAAGATTCCGTGAACTGATCGTGAATCCTGCATGAATCATGAATCTGATGTGAAGAGAAATACAGGTATACACACTCTCTCTTCGCTTAAAACAAACCAGACCTCAGCGATTTCTTAATCTGTGTCAAAAAGACTGCGGATGCGTAAACGCGGGATTAACAAAGTGTTGGCGGACAGCCGACAAGCAGGAGCCGTTTTGATCCATGGAAGCAGCAGTCATTCAGCGGCAGTATGATGAAGTCATTTCGCTGCAGTACGATCAGGATCCACAGAACACCACCGCAGATTCGCTGGAACGAGCCCTTGACCATCTCGTTGAACAGGGTCTGCTGAATGCGGCGTTGCCGCGACTGCGGGTGCTGGATGTGGGGATGGGTACTGGGATGTTTCTTGAGCGACTGCGGCTGCGGTCGGAACGACGAATTGAACCATTCGGGCTGGATATCTCGGCACGCATGGCAGAAATTGCGCGACGCAAGCTTCCGGATCTGACTGTGGCCATCGATGATGGTGCCAATCTTGGGCATCACTTCAACGACGAGCAATTTGATCTGGCGGCTTCGCATTTCGTCACCGGTTTTGTACCCCTGGAAAAACTCGCTGCCGAAATCTTCGGCAAACTCGCACCCGGTGGATACTGGTCGTACGTCGGTGGCACGATGGGTGGTTACCGTGAACTGCAGCAGCGAGCAGCCAATCCATTTTTGAAGCTGTTTTTCGGAGGCCGCACTCCCACACTGCAGGGTATGATCGCCCCCGCAAACCTTGCTGAAGTCGAGAACCGCCTGCGAGTGGCGGGATTCGAGATCGTGCAGTCGGAAACGTGGGAGCCGGAGTTGAAGTTTCCGGACTTCGACACGTTTCTTGACTACGGATATCACGGTGGCTGGCTGACTCCCTTCATCGAGGAGCTTGGGCTTCACCGGGCCCCCCGCTGGCAGCGATTGCTCCTGAACCTGCTGGTGTTTCCCGTCACTGATCATCACAGCATCGCCATGGCCGTGGCGCGCAAGCCACTGCACGCTGCACAGTGATTTCAGCCGCGTTCCTTGTCCGATTCAAAGAGAGGCGCTGCATGCGAATTGCGATCGTTGCCGAGGTTTTTCTGCCGAAAGTTGATGGAGTTGTTGGACGCACACTGAACTTGATTCGCGGACTGCAGGCTCGCGGAGATGAAGTCGTTGTCGTCTGCCCGGCTGTGCCGGACCCGCGAACGTCCCCGGTGCCACTCGTCGAATTTCCTTCGTTTTCCTGCCGCGTCTACCCCGACTACCACATCGGTATCCCGGCCGCCGATCTCGTGCAGCAGCTGCATGCCTTCCAGCCGGATATTCTGCATTTCCTGAATCCCTTTGCCTTTGGTTTTCAATGCGCGAAGGTGCTGCGGAAATCCAGCTGGACCGGTCCGGCGCTCTGGTCATTCCATACGCAGTACGGTGAGTTTGTTCGCAGCTATCCCGGCCTGCAACCCCTCTCCCGCATCCTCTGGTGGCTGATGCAGCGGCAGCACAATACGGCCGACTGCAATCTGACGGTCTCCACAGCGATGGTCGATGATCTGGAAACACGCGGCTTTCAGCGAGTACGTCTGTGGCCCCCTGCGGTCGACGCCGTTCGCTTTCATCCTGCTCACGCCTCCCTGGCGATGCGCAGTCGCCTGAGCGGTCGGCATCCGGACGCTCCGCTCCTGCTCACCGCCTCACGACTTGCACCCGAAAAAAATACCCGCTTTCTATCGGAAATCCTCGACCGTGTTCCGTCTGCACGACTGGGTATCGTTGGCGATGGTCCGGAACGACCATCCCTCGAACGCCGTTTCGCACGCCATCCTGCACAATTCACCGGCTGTCTGCTCGGTGCAGAGCTGGCGACTGCCTATGCGTCCGCTGATGTCTTCGTCTATGCGTCTGAGACTGAAACCATGGGAAATGTCATTCTCGAAGCCATGGCATCCGGGTTACCCGTTGTCGCTGCCGCTGCTGGTGGCGTCACCAGTCTTGTGAAACATGGTGTCACCGGGTTTTTGTTCCGTCCCGGCCACGCCGACGAGGCTGCTGGCTACGTTCGCCTGCTGCTGGAGAATCCCAACCTTCGCTCCACCATGGCTGCTCAGGCTCTGGCTGACGCGCAAAGCCGTACCTGGCAGCACGCCGCCGACAGCGTTCGCGCGGAATACTCACGCGTCCTCGCATCGTGGCAGCAGCAGCCGCGGCCGCTGCGGTCTCCGGGACTGCCGGCACAGATGTGCACAAGCCTGCTGGTAGCCGCGTTCCGCGGTCTTGCCAAACGCCGCAATAATGAAGTTTTCCACGCGAAGAATTCACCGGAAATCAGCTATTAACCATGGCTGATTTTAATAACCGAATTCGAAACTGTTCAACAGCTGATGCTGATTGCAGCTGAGCTTGATATCCCCATGCAGTCCTGACAGGTCTGGAGCGTTCATGGACAGAAGAACTCGCCGCGGCGCTGCCGTCAGGCAGATGATACTTTGGGATCAGGAACTGACCTTTCTTCTCAATCGGTTCGTTCATCGCCGTTCCGCACGCGGCTTTTTCTGCCTCATCAGTCGTCTGGGAAATGGTCGTCTCTGGTATTCTCTGATGGCCAGCCTGCCGCTGTTTCATGGCATGTCCGGGATTCTCGCGTCGCTGCATATGGGCGTCACAGCACTGATCACACTCGCTATCTATCGGCTCGTCAAAGGTGCTGCACAACGACCAAGACCGGGAGCCGTGAATGAAGTCATCCTGCAGGGAACAGCCGCGCTCGACGAGTACAGTTTTCCGTCCGGACACACCATGCACGCTGTGATGTTTACACTGGTGGCGACAGCGTGGTTTCCGGCTTTGCTTCCCTTTCTCGCCGTATTCACCGCACTGACTGCTGTTTCACGCGTTGTTCTGGGCCTTCACTACCCCACAGATGTGGTTCTCGGTGCCCTGTTCGGACTGCTCATTGCCTGGGCCAGCCTCCTCGCGGCGGGATTCTGATATCCTGCTGTAAAGATCTTTATGGAGTCATGGATGATGTCCGTTGCCGTCCGGCCCGCGCCCAGTCGTACACTCACTGATTTTGCTGCCACCACTCGAGGTCGCTTTGCCCCTGCTCGCCCCGAGTCTCACATCCGCAGTCTGTTTATCAGTGATCTGCATCTTGGCTTTCGCCACTCTCAGGCGGAAGCACTGCTTCAATTTCTTCACGGTCAACAGCCAGACTACCTGTATCTGATTGGTGACTTCATTGACGGTTGGTGCGTTGGCCGACGCTGGTCATGGCCACCGGCCTGCAGCGACGTCGTCGGCAGAATCATCGAACTGTCCCGCAACGGAACACTGGTCCGACTGGCCATCGGAAACCACGATGCCCTTCTCAGACACCCGCTGATCCGACACCTCATGCTGGAAACCGGTCTCTGCGAAGTCGCCGAGGAATATCAGCATGAGCTGGCAGACGGGCGACGTTTTCTGATTCTTCACGGTGATCGCTTCGATTCCTGCGAACGCCTGCATCCCATTGCGTCCTGGGGTCTGGAACAGCTCTACGAAGTATTGCTGCGTACAAACACCCTCTGGAGCAGACTGACCAGCACTGTGCCGCATGGCCCTGCTTCCCTTGCTGCCAGACTCAAGGCCCTGCTGGGGATCTCTGCCGGCCACATTCGCCGCATCCGAGAACTCATTATTCGTCACGCTCGCTGGCGAGGCTGTCACGGTGTGATCTGTGGACATATCCACGAACCCATGACACTCGATAGCAATGGACTCACGTACTGCAACACCGGGGACTGGGTAGAGAACTGCTCAGCACTCATTGAGGACTCTGAGGGACGCCTGCAGCTGGTGTGGGCGAACAACACCAAACCACCTCACACGTCACACACCATCGCCGCATGCCGAAATGATTTCACCGGATCGGCCCAGGTGGGAATGAATTCCTGAGCCACAAAGCCGGTGTAGCCGGTTTCAAGGATGGTCTGCATCATCGCCGGATAGTGAATCTCCTGGCGTCCATCCAGTTCGCACCGTCCTGGATTGCCAGCCGTGTGATAGTGTCCGATCAGCGCATGATCCCGACGAATGCGGCGAATCACATCTCCGTGCATGATCTGCACGTGGTAGATGTCGAACAGCAGCCGGAAACTGGGGGAGTCCATGCGGCGGACAAGATCGAGGCAGCGATCCACGTCGTCGCCAAAATAGCCGGGATGTCCCTTCATCGGATGAGAATCGTCCCGTGAATTCAGATGCTCAAGGCACAGTGTGACCGAATTCTGTTCGGCATGGCTGATCACCTGCTTCCAGCACTCCTGGCAGTTCTCTTCGGCGGTAGTGTCCGACATGCCCCGGACTGACATTCCGGTGAACGTGATCACCGACTTTGCCCCGTATTTCACCGCCGTGTCAATTGCATCCCGCAGCTTCGCCGCACATTCCGCATGATTGCCCCGATCGACAGGGCCCACGGCGAATCCATGACTGCTGACCAGTGAGATTTCAAGACCCTTTGCCCGGGCCTCCGGATAAAAACGACGATCGATGCCCTCGATTGCCGGGACACCGGTGGCCACGCACAGATCAATCAGCTGCGGCACCGGCATGGGGTTGTAGCACCAGCCCATGACTGACTGGCGAATTCGCCCGTGGCGGATATGAAAATCAGCTGGCACCGCCACTTCGTCGCTGGCCTGACCTGCAGCGGAAATCCCCGGAATCGCCGCGGCGGCGGCTGTGCCGGACAGGAATTGGCGTCTGGAAGCGTTCATGGGCTGTCGTCCGCAAGACTTTCGAGATTGAGTTTGGCGGCCCGCGCGGCTTCTCTGAGCTTCTGCAGGACGAAGAACTTGTGATTGGCCACCGCCTGCTCTGTCAGGTTCAATCGCCGTGCCACGTCGCGATTGGGCCAACCCAGCACGAAGATCAGTTCCACACACTTGAGCCGTTCCCACGCCCCGCTTTGCCTGAATTCAGCGATGAGTGGTCTCAGGACCGATTCGATCAGGGCCGCTTCAGACTGCGCACGCTCGCTGCTGCGGAGCATGCTGGAGGCACCTCGACCGGGACCTGTCAGGTCTCGAGCGGCACCGTCTTTGGACTCGGACGTGAGCAGCGGGAGCACCGGACGACGGCCGGAACGCCGCAGAGCATCCACCAGTTTGTGTGCGGCGATGGAAAACAGCCAGGATTCCAGCGGTGTGCGTTCGTCGTAATTGGGAAGAGCCTTCAGAAACCCCAGCAGTGTTTCCTGCACTACGTCCTCGGCCGCCGTGCGATCCTGAAGTCGCGTCCGTGCATAGGCCAAAAGTCGTCCTTCGTACTGGTCGATGCACTGCTGCCATGCCTGAGCGTCGCCGGCTCGGATGCGCTGGATCAGCTGACGATCGGCTTCACTGGCGGGCATGTGGAATCCGCTTCAAGGGTGATGGACAGGGCGACATGCAGCTGGATTGGATCTTATCAGAAAACAAAATTTGTTGTAGAAGCATCATCAGAAGAGGCGGCGAAAAGTGTTGATAAGTGCCCTGTCAAATCATATAAGTGCAATTCGGGAAACAACTTGCGTTGACACCAGAGCTGTTGGGAACCGTGTTGCCGATCGCCTGGTTCCCGTTGAGTGACGGGGTTCAGAACCGGGGGAATCGACAGCATTCAGAAATGGCCGGAAACGGCCGTGTGAAAGCGACTTGAAATGCCATGGCACTTATCAACACATTGTCCACAGGCTTTCTGCCTGATCAGTATCAGCATGGCGCTGCTTTCTGGAAATGCAGCGGCCGATGAATGGCCGGATGTGCGGTCAGTCAACCCGGATCTGGAATTCCCCGACGTGCAGCCTGGGCCGCCACGGGCAGGGAAGCGAGTCTTCTATTCCGGGCGACCGCAGAAATCGAGCATCGAATCGGCAAAAGGCACACTGATGCTGCCGGAAGACTGGGCCGCCGACAAACGCTGGCCGGTCTTCGTCGAACTTCCGGGAAATGGCGGATATCGCGACGCCAGAGGTGACGAATGCAGCGGGCAGCCTGAAGACTGCTGCCTGGGCTATGGACTGACGGCTGGCAAAGACTGGATCTGGCTGTGCCTTCCATTTTTGAACGGCGACGGCACCCGCATCGCAAAAACATGGTGGGGGGGACGCCCCGAACTACGACCCGGCGGCAACGCTCGAGTTCTGGAAGAACGTTCTGGATGCCGTTGCGGAAGACTGCGGTGGTGATCCGGATTGCATGGTTCTTGCCGGCTTTTCCCGTGGAGCAATCGCGGTGAATGCACTGGGATTGAGGGACGCGGAATTCGCAGGTCGCTGGAAAGCGTTTTTTCCAAACAGTCACTACGACGGTGTTCGCAGATGGCCGTTTCCGGACAGTGACCGCCAGGCCGCTCGCAACCGGCTGCAGCGACTGGGTCTTAGGCCTCAGCTGATCAGCGGTGAGGGCAATCAGGTGGACGAGACGCGGAGGTATCTGCAGGAAACGGGAATCGACCTGACCAATATTCAGTTTCTGGCCACAGGATACCGCAACCACACCGATCGCTGGGTCCTCAGACCCAGCCCGGCCCGCGACACCGCGAGGGAGTGGCTGAAAAAGCAGAATTGTCCCCAAAAGGGAGGCGATTTGCCGTATACTAAGCCGTCTGACCAGTCCACACCCTCCCAGTAAAGTCACCGCGATGCTTCAACTCCGTCATTCCGCATATCAGTGCCGGGCAGGCAAAACGGCATCAGCAACCTGCGTGCTGATCACGGCCCTCACAGCGGCCCTGGTTTTCACAGGCTCGGTATTGGCCGCTGAGGAACCAGTGGTGGCAAATCGGATGACGCTGATGAGTCCGCAGTTCAATCCGATCGTGGTGCATGGCGAACATGTGTTTGCCGCCAATACCCCGGGAAACACAGTGGATGTCATCAGCAAGAACGCGCGGCAGGTGATTTGTCGGATCCCGGTTGGCATCGAGCCGGTCGGATTGGCGGTGCGCCCGGACGGCAGCGAACTGTGGGTGGCCAACCACGTTTCAGACTCCGTATCCATCATCGATCTCAAGGCTTCCAGCCCAACACATTTCTGCGTTATCGACACCCTGCAGCAGCTGGATCCGGACACGCGGTCAACACGGTTTGATGAGCCGGTTGGAATCGCCTTTGCCAGTGATCGGAAGGCGTATGTTTCACTTTCGTCAGAGAACGAAATCGCGGTGATTGATGTGCCGACGCGAACGATTTCAAAAAGACTCCGCATTACCGCTCAGGAACCTCGCGGAATTGCCGTGCGAAATGGTCGGCTGTATGTGATTTCCTTTGAATCCGGCAATCAGACACAGCTGTCCGGCGGCAGCAGGGAAAAGATTGACGGAAAGCTCGTGACATTTGATGCATGGGAGCATTCGATACTGAACAACAATGTGCTGTCGATCGGCCATGTGGTGGATTTGGTGAGGCATCCTGAGGTACCCGACAGAGATTTGTTTGTTTTTGATGCCAGCAATGATGAACTGGTGGACACTGTCTCATCGCTCGGAACCCTCCAGTACGGTCTCGCTGTCGACTCCGGCAATCGCGTCCTGATCGCTCAGACAGACGCCCGCAACGACGCGAATGGACGTGCTGGAACAAAAAAACACGGGTTGGCAGAGCTGGAAAATCGCCCGTTTCTGAATCGAATTACCAGCGTGCGATTTGTGCAGGGATCAGCGCCCGTTGTTTCATGGATTGACCCTGAACCACTGCCGCCACAGCACCCTGATCATTCGACCGCACTGGCAACGCCGTTTGCTGTGCATGTGAGTGATGACGACCGTTATCTGTATGTGACGGCCGCCGGATCTGATGTGTTTGCAGTGCTGGACGCAGCCACCGGGGCAGAGCTGGGACGCTGCGCTGTCGGGGCTGTTCCGCAGGGGATCAGTCTTGAGCACGCGAATGGCCAGCCGGTGTCTGCCTGGGTGCTGAATGCAGCGGCCAATTCCGTGACGCGGATTGATCTCCGGAACCCACACAATCCTCAGCCGGCACCGGAAATCGCTTTGCCGGATCCCACAGATGCAGCCGTGAAGCGGGGGCGGATCGCCTTCAGTACGGCGAAGGCGTCCACAACCGGCACATTTTCCTGCGCCAGTTGTCATCCGGACGGACACACCGACCAGTTGCTGTGGGTGCTCGCCACTCCGATTGTCACCGGCGGTAATCAGATCATGCCGAGGTCCACGATGCCGGTGCGAGGTTTAAGAGACACAGCGCCGTTTCACTGGGATGGAATCCCAGGGGATCCGTATGGAGGCATTCACAGCGGCAGTATTCATGCGGCCGTCCCACCGAACAGTCAGGTGGAGGTTCCCGAATCGTCGACTCGGCACCTGATCGACGGGGGTCTCGCTTCCACCATGCTGATGACCACGGACACCACCGTGAATGATGAAGGTAAACCAGGCATGCTGAGCCGCCAGGAGCGGGATGATATGTCCATATTTCTGCTGAATGTGCCGTATCCACCGGCACAGCGGCGGGCTTTTGACAACCGTCTTTCGCAGCAGGCGACTCAGGGATTTCAGTTGTTTCACATTGACGGCGATCTGGACCCAGCGAAACCCAAACCGAACGTCTGCGGAGACTGTCACCGCATGCCGCACTGGGTCAGCACAAATACTCCTGGAACCGGCATGGACACGCCCACGTGGCGCGGGGCCTACGATCGCTGGCTGATCCTGCCACAGGGTCGGTTGAACATGGTGGAGTTCGACTTCTTCCGCAGAATCGCCGAGGAAGGGGCTCCGGAACGCAGCGTTTGGCAACTGTCGTGGGCTGGCCGTCCGCGATTTAACCCCGTCTGGGATATGGTGCTTGAAGGCAGCACGGGGTTCCCCGGCGTGTTTGCTCGTCAGGTCACGTTTAACCGCGACACGGCGACATCCCAAATCCTGATGGACCTCGCAGCCAGTCTGGTTGATGCAGCGAAACAGGGAATGATATCGCTTCACGGGAGCGGAGTTCGTATTGCTGGCGGAAAAACAATGGCTGTCGACGTGACCTGCAACGCAGACACCACGTCCGGGCTGCTGCTGTGCGGCAATGGAAGCCGTCAGGCGATGGAGATTTCAGAGATGCTCACGCTCGCGAGTCAGGGAGAGCTGGTATTGACGCTGACCGCTCATCTGGGCCCCCAGGCCGGTGCACGGCATCCCCAGCCCGAATTATGGACTTCCGGCAGTCTGCACCTGCAGCGTGGACGACAGGTGTTCCCGATCGTCACAGCAGAAGATACGACGCTGGTGCTCAGCGGACGCCACTTTGGAAATGACGCGCAGGTCTTTGTCGATGGTCACGGCGTTCCGGCGGTGGTGACGACCGGGACCGCGGATGCCGTTTCCATTCGGCTGCAGCAGCAGCCGGAGCCCGGGTTGCATTTTCTGCAGGTGCAGGTGCCACATGGATTCATCAGCAATGACTTCATCTTTCATGCTGCAAAAGATCGTGCTGCGGCTCTTGTGCTCAGGGAAAACCTCGACGAGCCACACAGTGAGGCCGGTGCGATTCGCAGGGCTCTGAAGAATCCAAAGACGATCAATGAACGTTTGCCGAATGGGTCAACACCCCTGAATCAGGCGGCGCTCTGGGGGCAATTGACGCTTATTCAAAGCTTGCTGGAAGGCGGTGCAAGGGTCGAGGAGACCAACAGCGACGGTAACACGGCACTGCATGTTGCCGCATTTATGTGCCATCAGGAAGTTGTGGAGCTGCTGCTGGAACATGGTGCAGCACCGGACGTCAGGAACAACCGCGGCGAGACAGCTCTGGATGTGGTCAGCGGCGTGTGGACGGAGGGGCTGGCGGAATTCTACAGGCAGCTGGGTGTTTCGCTGAGTTTGCCTGTGGATACTTTACATCTGCAGCAGATGCGACCGAAGATCGCTGCACTGCTGCGAGATCGATAACCGACGGGGCTGTCCTCCGGATAGACGCGTTTCGCTCCCCGAAACGTCCCCACACATTTTCCCCAGATGACCACTGCAACCCGACACCTCTCAGCCCTCACTCCGACGCTTGTTACAAGTTGTTACAGAAAGTCAGGGTGTGTTGCGGGCAATTGAGTGTATGCTGGGTTCTTCTTGCGAGGGGGGTAGGTGTGGCTGGAAATTGTTGACATTCACCCGCACAACAAAGACGCATTTTTAGGCCGCTCCTCCCCCCGTTTGGCAGTGCTGTCCCGCC
>JBEIEK010000076.1:0-19707 GCA_040382995.1 Planctomycetaceae bacterium | reverse complement strand
TTGTGTGTCAGCAGATAGATCAGAGTGTTTCCGGCGACATAGGAGTTCTTTGCGCCGGTCTGGTCTTCTGCAAGATTACAGTATCTGACATTCGTCATCCCGTGCTTTTCGAACAGTTTCACGGTGTGGTCGCGAAACCTGGAGTACAGATCAAGGAGGAGACCTGCTTAACTAGTGTAGGTTCGAAGTTCAAACACACCGACGCCGTAGTTCTTCTGTTCAGCGAGGGCTGAGTAGTCCGTGGCGGTGAGGAAGGCATTTTCGATTCGGTCGATGAGTTTGCCGTCCTTTTCCGAAGCGGCGCGAGCTGCCATCCATTCCGGGTCATTGATAAAGGCCTTCCAGGCGGCGGCGTGAGCGGCGCGGTCGGGGAAGGCCAGAAAGTAAATCAGCTTGTTTTCCGTGTTGTTTGTCGGCACGAAGTAGCCCAGATTTGTCATGCCGTGCTTTGCGAACAGTTTGACGGTATGGTCGCGAAACCTGGCATTCAGAGCATCCAGCTTTCCGGGTGCCGCATAGTACACGCGCATCTCGAACAGACGAGTATCAGGTTTGTCTGCCGCGGTGGCGACTGAGGCCAGCAGGCTGGCGCCCAGCAGTGTCAGGACCTGCAGTACGGGGTGGGCGGCAGTCCAGTTTTCTACTGTCATGGTGGTTGGGTTCCTCTTGAAAATCGGCGTGGAATGGCCAGCGCGGGGCTGGCTCAACACCCGGAGTATTCCGCGTTTGGCGATGAATTGCCAGTGCAGGTGAAGCAATCAGTATTTGGGAAAGATGGCGGGCGTCGGAAAGCGGTCTTCATGGCTGAAAGACCCATCACCAAGGTATTCCTCACGCGGCACGTCGACCTGGGGCCAGTTGCCAGGACGAACGCGGACAATTCTGCCGGGGCGAATCCCCTCAATGATCAGATCCGTCTCAAATCGGATCCGCAGGCCACTGCTACCCAGCGGAACCGGACCGTCTGCTCGGGTGACGTCAAGGATCGTGCCCCTGGAGGCCATGTGAGCTGGTCCATAGGCTCCACCGACATGCTTCAGGGTATTTTCCGAGGCGTTCATCATCGCGGGCACGTCCTTGCGGAAATCGGCATACAGTGTCTCGTCCATTCCTCCGAAGAGCGTGGCGGTGACGGTGGCCCGACCAAATCGGCCGTATTCCACCGCATCGATCCATGCAGGCATCCAGCGGCTGCGGATGAACGCCTTGTGCCGTTCCGTTTGCGCACGAGCAGCGCGCTGGATCGACGTTTCATCCAGCCAGATGTCCGACACGTGAAAGCGAGTGAACACGCCACCGGGAGTCGGCTTCCAGGTGATCCCCAGCCAGACAGTCTGACCATTCAGTGCCAGCTTCCCGCCGGCAGGCCAGATGCCTTCGCTGATCAGCTCTTCAACACTCAGGAGCTCACGTCCGCGCCAGATGCGAGTTGCGGTGTCGAGTGTCATCTTCTCGATGGTGGCTTCATCCGCGGCGGCATCGCGCGCACTTCGCGATGCCGCCAGCATCCATTCGCTGTTCTGCAGATCAACGGACTCCAGTTTCCACACTTTGCCCTCACGCAGGCAATGGCTCGGTTCGTCTTCCAGCAGCAGCAGATGGTTTTCGGCGGGCGAAGTACCTGCGCCGCTGTAGCCGGAGTTCTGTTCACGGTTGTTGACGGGGAGCACTGGTGCGGCGGAAATCTTTGGGTCCGGCGGCAGATAGGCTTTGACGTGCAGCACGGTGCCCAGTGGAATGTCGCGGAGTTCCGCGGGGGCTCCGTGATACGAAATCACGCCGTACGGCAGCATGGCGAAAGGATGCGGAGCATTGCGGAAAAATGTGCCTTCCCCCTGCACGCGAAGACTGCCACGTCGATTCGCATGGTCCACAAAAACCAGCTCACCCCGATACGAGAGTGCTTTCTCGACAGGCGGAAACTGCCCGGCAACTGGTCTGAAGGGCTCATCAGAGTCTCCCGCGATTCCACGAGGCACCATCTTCATCAGCAGCAGGCTGACAACGCAAAAACGGATCAGCATCCTGGAGTCCTTCATAACTCGATCACCTTGTTGCTGTCACCAAACCTGTCGGTCTCCACTCCCATGCGGCGGGCCATCATCAGCAGCAGATTGCTCATATGCGCCTCGGGATTTGCCGGGCGGCTGCACAGCGAATAATGTTCGCCGGGTTTGTCCAGCTGGTAGCCGGCGAAGTGCCCCTGATTGAAGTCGAGGTGACTGCCGTGCTTCAGTCCCAGATCTGCGCCGCCCGCCAGCACAAGCGGCAGATTGGCGTTGCCATGACTGTGACCGTAGGACATACCGCTGCCAAACAGCGACAGGGTGGAGCTGAGCAGGGGTTGACCGGAAAGGTCCTGTGTTTCGGCAAGGCGCGTCAGGAAGTAACTGAACTGCTCAATGGCAAACGTGTCGTACAGCGTCAGCTTTTCCATATAGCCCGGGTCCCCACCGTGATGGCTCAGCTGATGTCGCGATTCCGTAATTCCGATCTCTGGAATCGCAAACGCGTCGCCTTCTCCACCCAGACTGAACGTTGCGACGCGAGTGACGTCTGTCTGGAATGCCAGCACGATCAGGTCGTAGACGGTGCGGAAGTAATCTCCGGCGAGTGTTGCCGGCACATCACGGTTGGTGCGTTTGCGGTCGTTTTCAGAGATTTCCGGGAGCGGTGTATCCAGCCACGCGTCAGCACGGCGGGTACGAATTTCCGCCTCCCGCACGGACGTGAGATATTGATCCAGTCGGCCCTTATCGCCAGCTCCCATGGCCTGCTCCAGCTGCCGGACTTCGGCGAGGTTGGCATCGAGAACGCTGCCTTTGCGGCGGAGGGCTCTTCGCTGAGCGGCGGTGCCACCCTTCGGAGCTTCAAACAGTGTCGCGAAGATCTCGCTGCAGCGGCGCAGCGACGGCAGTCGCACTCCATCCGTGGTCCAGCTCAGAGAATCTCCGGTGAGTGCCACTTCCAGCGACGGATAGCGGGTGTGCTTCGCCGTCATCTCAGCGATCTTCTGGTCCACGGAAATGGTATTGCGATCGGACGGGCCCAGCTTGCCGCCTGTCAGCCAGACCGAAATGCAGTTGTGGTGATGACTGAGTGCCCCGGGGTGATGCAGGCCACTGATCGGCGTGATCACGTCGCGGTGCTTTTCGAGCGGTTTCAGTGATCTGGAAAACTGGTAGTCCCGTCCGGGCGTGGTGATTTGGTAGTTCAGCGAATGCACGCCGTTGGCCAGGTAGATGAATGCGCTGCGTTTGGGAGTCGCCGGCTGCTGCTGCGGTTTCGCCTGCAGCGGCACCATGCACTCGAGAAAGGGCAGAGGGATGCAGGTTCCCAGGGCCCGCAGGACGTGCCGACGGTCAAGCAGCCACGACTGAGAAAGAAAATGGCCCATGAGTTTATTCCTGAAAAATGTCTGAACGGGTTTCAGCGTTTGCGGAGCAGTTCCGAGAGGGCCACGGCACGCACAGTGTCGCGGATCCGGTAATCGCTCTTCCCTGCCTCGTCCGCAATTCGCTGCAGATCTTCAGCGTCATCCACAGTCAGCACTCGCCGCAGTGCATAGGTGCAAAGATGTTCGATAAAGGCCCGAGCCACCTGCTGACGATCCTCCAGCAACAGACGTCTGAACTGGACTGAATCCTCAAACCGGCGACCGTCCGGGAGCACCCCGGAAGCATCCACCGGGGGCGCCTCACCCTGCCCCCCATCGGCCCGTTCATGTGTTCGCCACTGTCCGATGGCATCGTAATGATCCCAGGCCAGTCCGAGCGGATCCAGGGTGGCGTGGCAGGCGGCACAGTTCGCGGATTTGCGGTGGGCTTCAATTTTCATCCGCAGACTGGCCCTGGGGCTGCCTGGTGCGTCCGGTTCAATTGCCGCCACATTGGCCGGTGGCGGAGGCGGTGTGCGATTGAAGATTGCCTCGCTGATCCACACTCCACGGTGCACAGGACGATGACGAGTGCCGTCGGATGTGAGCCCCAGAATGGCGCCCATGGTGAGCAGTCCACCCCGGTGATCCTCGGGTTTCAAAGACACCCTTTGAAAACCGCTCTGAGCAGGTTCCGGCAGACCATAAAAGTCGCACAGCCTCGCATTCGCCATGGTCCAGTCGGATTCGAGGATGGCGTCTATCGGCAGGTTCTTCACGAACAGCTCGCGAAAGTACTCGATCGGCTCGGCCCGCAGGCTGGTCTCCAGCCACGCATCGTAAATCGGGTACAACTTTTTGTCCGGTGGAAACATTCCCAGCCGGTGCAGCTGCAGCCATTGGCGTGAGAAGTCGTCGACAAAGCGCCCGGAGCGGCTGTCGAGCAGCATGCGATCCACTTCGTGGGCCAGGCGGTCACCCCGCAGCTCACCGGACCGCGCTGCTGCAAACAGGTTTTCATCCGGCATGGAACTCCAGAGAAAGTAGGCGAGACGCGACGCCAGTTCCCAGTCATTCAGCTGGTCGCGAACTGTCGGGTCGCCCTCGACCAGATAGATAAAGTGGCGCGAGGTGAGCACTCCCTGGAGGGCCACCCGAAAGGCATCCGCAACCGACTCGCCCGCCGCCCGCTCGTCATTGTAAGCCTGCAGATACACCTGGAGTTCCTCAGGGCGAACCTGACGTCTCCAGGCACGTTCGGCAAACCGCTGGAGGTGCGCTGCAATGACGTCCGCACCGGAGTCGTCAGGTGGTACAAGGCCAGCCCGACGGGACAGTTCTGCATCCGTGACCAGCGGGCCTTCCCATTCGATCCAGTCGAGCAGCACGGTGGAAAAGATTCCGTTGCCTTTGTCATCGAACATCTGCGGAGCGTTGGGATTGAGCAGTAAGGTTTCGCTGCTGTGTGTGAAGATGTAACCACCACGGCTGGAGAGTGCGTTGCGAAACGCCGCTCCGCCACGTCTGTCGACCACGTCGGTCGCCACCACACAGAAGCTCAGCTGAGTCGGCATCTCGAGGAAGACTTCGAACTCGTACACCTGCGGCGCGTCTTCAGGGGCGGTGATGTCAAATTCAATCAGCCCTTCGACGGTCTCTTCACCGGTTGCCCGGCCAACACTGAGATGTGCCGGCTGCCCGCCAGGCGGACGAATGCCACTGGCCTGAATGCGAAATCTGTAGAGCCCGCTGTGCTCCGGCCCGGTTTTGCCAAACCAGTGGGTGGAGAGCGCGTTTTCGACACGACCTGGAAAGAGCAGCCAGCGGAGCGGTCGTTTGATGCCAAAGCGATCAAGCGCGGCCTGCTGTTCGCTTCCACCTCCGTACCGCAGTTCGGCCGCTGTTTTGCGAACCAGTCGAGCGGCTGCGGATGTGCTGGGCAGGGCACGGTCAAGCACCAGGCCCGCGGCGTTGTAGTAACGGTCCACGTGAGAAGGTGAAAGCGACAGCTGGGAGCCAATGCGTTCGAAGCCATGCCATAGATTGTCTTCGTTCAGTTCCCCCGGCCGCGAGGGGTCGTAGCGCACGCCCAGCAGGTCATAGACGGTGTTCTGGTATTCGCGTCGGCTGAGACGATAGTGGGCCACGGCCGGGCGGGAAGCCATGCGGGCCGCCCGCCCCTCGCGAAGGCCCGCATCCAGAAACGTGACAAATTCGCCAATTTCGGTCTGCGTTGGCCGCGGTTCATCGCGTGGCGGCATTTCGCCGCTGTTTACCTTTTCGATGACTTCGCCCCAGCGATGCGCATCGGCTCCGGAACGGAAATCGCGGGAGAGCTGATCGAGGCGGAGCTGGCCATCTTCACGCTGCGGACCGTGGCACCGCAGGCAGTGTCGTTCAAGGAATTCCTGAAAAGGATCGGCCGCAAAAATGGCCGTCGATCCGCCCGCGAGGGGAGCAGCAAGGATCCACAGGACAAGAGCCATTTGAAGTCGCAACATTCTGCACCATCTGAAGCTGTGTCGGCAGGCGGTTACACTGCGTCTTCAGTCTGATGCACACGGCCGCCTTTCCCCAGACCAAATCGACCGGATTTTTTGGAAAAAAAGGGGAAAGTCAGAGTCTTCAGGCCCAACACGCACGCCAGCAGGAGCGGGACGCAGAGGAGAACGAGCGTCCAGTCAGCGCCTTCCGCGACCCCCCTGCCGACTTCCCTGGCAACTTCCCTGGCAGCGGAATCGACTGGCTGAACAGCGATTTTGGCAAGATCTCTGACGCCGTTGATGAAGGGTTCCGGAGCTGCCAGAAACGCCGTTGCTGCGGTCGCCACGGCGAGGCTGCCCCTGTTCGCCCAGATGAACTGGGTGGCTTTATCTCCGCAGGTGGCCATCACATTCAGCATTTCCTCTGCGTGGCCGGTGGCCTTGAGAGAGCCATCGTCTGCCATCATGGCGATGCGGCGTGCGTTTTGGGAGGAGGCGGAACGCATGGCGAGCGCGGCGGGGCGACCGAATTGATCGATCACGTCGGTTGCGATTTCGGGATGCCTGATCATTGCCTCCGCCGCTTCATTTCCATACTTCACGAAAATGGCCAGATGTCGTGGCCTTGAGGCCACCCAAACACCATCGGCGCCGTGCCGATTGAGCAGCTGGATCACGAAAGGCGCGTTTTCGCCGGCATCATCCAGCAGCTTGAAGCCTTTCGAACCAGCTTTCCTGATCGCACCGATCGCCTCGTCACCGTAGCGGACTCCGTAACGGGCGATCTTCGAGCTGAGCGTTTCCAGCGTTTCGCCGGCGACTTCGCTGCCGAAATGCCGGAGCAGGTGTTCGGCGGCCTCGCGTATGACCTTTGATTTGATATCGGCCATTGCGGTCGAGACAGTGGTGAGCAGCAGGGTGCACGCGAGGAAGGCTGTTTTCATCATTTCGCCGCCCCATATTTCTGTTCCGCCTCTTCCAGTGCCTGCATTCGTTCTGCCGGATCCGTGGAATCAAGCTTCTGTTCGATGGATACTTCCGGCGGACCGGAGTCAGTGGCGTCGGAGCAGCCGGAAACCGCCGTTGAGAGAACGCAGGCAACAGCAGCCAGTACTGTGGTCGGCAATCGCAGCATCATTCCTGACCTCCTTCCAGAACGAGTTTTTGCAGGGCCGATTCGCGCGAGCGATTCTGGACGTCAGCCACCTTACTCAAGGCGTATTTGAGCCCCAGGTTACCACCCTGGCGAATCCTGGCCAGCGTTGTTTCGGCCTTTGCACGCAGCGCTGGGTCCGATTCCTCCTGCGACATTCGCAGGATCCTGTCGTGAAGCTTCCAGGCCTGGGGATCGCCGAGGGTGATGGATTGCTTTAAGTCATCCAGGCCTGCGGTGACTTTCCTGGCCACATTTTCAGTCGGATCATGAAACCAGCGGATGATGACATCCACGAGGTAGTCGGCCAGGAAAGTAATCGCCA
This sequence comes from Planctomycetaceae bacterium, assembly GCA_040382995.1. GTDB lineage: Bacteria > Planctomycetota > Planctomycetia > Planctomycetales > Planctomycetaceae > SXXK01. The sequence continues at coordinate 12,370 of JBEIEK010000076.1, read as the reverse complement.
GCCCGGCGCCGAACGTGGCCCATGAAGTCGCCGCTCCGACCCCAAGAATCGCACCTGAGAAACCCAATCTGACACCGATGGCCTGTACGGTTTTCAGTGCCATAACTCCGACAACTTCGGCCGCTGCGAATGTGGTAATTCCCTGCAAAGCATCGAGCTTCAGGTCCGTGACGACCGCCGCAGCCGCCGCAGCGACAATTACCTCAAAGCGAGCCTCGACAGCACTTCCGTCCGCGAAGGCAGGCAGGGCGGATACCGGCAGATCCTCAAGATCCGCCCTCACCCGCACCAGCATTTGGTTTTCGAGGCCTTTCAGCCCCATGGCATATTCGCTCGTTGCCTCCTGCAGCACCGCAGCCAGTTCCTGCTGCGTGAAAATGTACTCAGAAAACTGTTGTTCCAGAAACTTTCTGTGACCTTCACGACTTTTGATCAGTTCCCACTTACTTTTCCAGCTGACTGCGGCTTCAGCGAAGGCCCTGGATCGTTCCCGGCGGCTGTCAAAGAATTCATGAATCCGCTGAATCAGCTGGTCCGTCAGTTTGCGGGTTTCCACATCCGCAAACTGCAAATGCGGCTGGACTCGCTGCCACGCCTCCTGACGAACGGCCTTCTCATCGATTGCAGGAGGACTTTCGGGTGGCAATGGCTGCGTCCGGGGGTCGGAAGGTGCTGGCGGAGGTGAATCGGTGGCGAACCGGTAGACCTGCGTCCCAACGGCGTAGCTGGCAATTCCCAATGTCAGGAACCAGAAATCACGGCGACGGAACCTCCCAACCGCCACCGCCCGTGTGCCTGATTGCTGTTGTTCGTTTGAGTCTGGCATCTGGGTCCCCGGATCCCGCAAATCACCGGATTCAGCGGCTGGTGTTACGATTTTTTCAGCAGCCACTGTCGCATGTTTACCGTATCGGAGCAGCGTAACACGATCACTGCGTCCTGGTGCTGCCGAGGCAGTCCGTGTTACGCCGCGCCGATCGGGGGGGAGAGCAGGCAACGATCACTGATTCGGTTGTCGGCAGGCTGAGATGCTGAACGAAAGGCAGTTGGACCATGAGCACTGCTGGTACGCACCCGCAGACACCCGAATCTGAATATGAGTTGAAGAAACACGAGCTTGCGCAGGTGCTGCTTGCTGACCAGTCACCGGTTTCTGAGGAGGCGGCCTTCAAGAGGGAACGCATCCGCTACGCAGAGCTCACAAAAGAGCGCAAGGACATGCAGCGTTGGATCGACCGCATGCGGCCGGTCATCGACGAGGTATCAACCGCTGAGACTGTCTTCAACGATGCAGAACGCGACCTGCTGAGCGCCCGCGGGAAACTGCAGGAACTGGAAACAAAACTGGGCGCTCTCGCCTTTGCGGGCCTCGAAGCCGGTTCGATTCCTGATCATCCGCGATTCGCGGACAGAAAAGAACTGCACGCTCGGATTTTGTCACTGAAGCTGCAGCGATCTTCACTGCAAACAGGCACCGGTGAGGGCGTTGTGGAGCTGGCGACTGTCAAGGCACAGGACCTGAAACTGCTGGGGCAGCTGAAAATTGAAGAGTTGAAGGTCAATTCAGTCAATCGAGCCATCGGCAGGGACATTCTGGCAAAAGGGGAAGAGGGCACTATTCGCTGCGATGGGACAGAACAGATACTGGTGACCATCGAAAAACAGCGAAGCCGTATCACCCGTTGTCAGCAGGCGGTTCGCGAGACGGCCCAGAAGCGCGAGGAAACGAACCAGCGGGCTTCGGAAGCGGTGGGATTTCCTGTGCAGAATGCTGCATCATTGAAATCAAAAATGCAGCACCAGGAGACAGCACTTCGGGCGGCAACGACATCGCAAACGGACATTGAGGAAGCAGTCGTCGAAAAGGCACTGGAATACGACTGGCTGATGGACAATCCGGAACTCAGAGACCTGCTTCAGCGACTTGCGAAGTTGAAAACCGCTGCCACGCCGCGGAAGCTTTCCGTCTGGCCACTGGCGGCTGTTGTGATTGCCGGCCATCTGCTTTCCACGCTGGGAAGCGAGCCTCTGAATCTGTCGTACCTGCAGGTGGTTGTTGTATACGGTCTCTCTGTGGCATTCGGGCTATTGCTGCTTTCCTACTATAGGCCGCGAGTGACTACAGATGATGCACCCTATACATCGATTTTCATTCTGCTTGTCTGGTCTATCGGAAGCTTGATGCTTCTATTTCTCATACAGGACCTTGCTGGCTATGCGGCCGGGACATGGGGAGGGCAGGCGAGCGGAAGCGGGACTGGGATTTTCCGACTCGCCCAGGCGGTGCTGGCGTCAATCGGGACGGCCTACCACGACACCTTTGCTGTCATGTTCGATGGAGAAACTCCAACGTCCTACCTGAAACATTTTCGGGATCACATGCTGAGCGTTGGGCTTTGCGAGGAAATCGTCAAAATCACTCCTGCACTCTGGGCTCTTGCCGTCATGCGCGAACCCTGGAGTGCCCGAAGTCGTGATTTCAATTCACGCCTGATCTATCTGGCAATGCTGGCGGGACTCGCTTTCGGGATCGGCGAGGGAGTGCTCTATCACTTTCAGATGTATGCACCTGGGCAATTCGCATGGGGTGTTTACGCGCTACGGTTTCTCAGTTGCACTACCATTCACGCAGTCTGGGCGGGGACTTCGGGCTGGATACTTGCACATGTTTCGGGTGGATTCGTGCGTCAGTGCTTCGCTCGATGGCTCGGGGGGCTCAGTCCCGTGCTTGGAATGCTGACAATCGCCGCGACGGTTTTTGTCTCCGATTTTCTGCATACGTGCCACAATCTCAGTCAGGCACCGTTGTGGATGGTGACGTGGGATGTGGTGAGCCTGTGGCTGTTTGCTCGCCTTGTTGCCTGCTCCAGCCTTGCTCAACTGAGGAAATATGCGATCTTCAACATTTTTTCACGACGACGGCCACGGCTCTTTGACAGAGGCGTCAATGCTTTGTCGGTTCCGGGATTGCTGGCCCCCAATGCCGCAGCGGACGAGCGGATCACATCCAGAACTCCGCCGGAGACACCAGCGGTACCAGAACTGTGGAACCCGAACGTCGCGGGATTTCTTTCGATCATCTTCACGCCTGTTTTTGGAGCATGGATTCACGCTCAGAACTGGAAGGCCCTTGGGCAGGGCGTAAGGGCAAAAGAGAGTTTTCTATGGTTCTTCGCAAGCATCGGGGTAGTTGTGGCTCCTCTGTTATTCACCATTAATTCACCCGGTGTAATTTCACTGATTCTGCTGGTCGCCTGGTGGTGGCGATCAGGTGAACGTCAAAGAAAGCTGGTCACAAGCCAATACCCGAACTACAAGAGGAAATCCTGGTCAACTCCACTGTCCGTGGCTGGAATTATTCTGTTTGGTGTCATTGTCACACTCACGGCGATCGAAATGGACTCGGTGTCCGAAGAGGAATTGCAGCCGGATCCGTCAACTGGCGAATTCAATGTGGAATTGGGGGGGATGGGTTGAGCGGTGGGTGAGGATTTTGTGGGCTGCAGCGACGAGGGGAGCTTTGACGATATTCCACGCGCTGTGACAGCCGGCGAAATCGGGGCGAATGCTCAATCAGGGGCGGAAAATGACGGATCCGGAACTGCAGATTCGGGAGTTGACTCGGAGGATTGGCGTGCTTGAGGAGGAGTTGATGCGGGCCCAGCGACTCAGCGCTGTCGGTGCTCTGGCATCCTCGATTACTCACGAATTCAACAACATCCTGACCACCGTCATCAACTACGCGAAGATGGGACTGCGTCCCACCGATGAGGCGACGCGGACGAAGTCGTGTGACAGGAGTCTGAGTGCTTCGCAGCGTGCGGCGAAGATCACAACCAGCATGCTTTCCTATTCGCGGGCCTCATCGAATCGAATTGAGCCGGTGGATCTGAAGCGGCTGCTGGATGAAGTGCTGGTGCTGGTGCAGAAGGATCTGCAGATGCACCGGATTCAGGTGGATGTGAATGCTGCGGCAAGTGTGTGGGCAATGGCCAGTGCCAGTCAGATTCAGCAGTTGCTGATGAATCTGATCATTAACGCACGGCAGGCGATGCCGGATAACGGCAGGCTGCGGCTGATTGTGCGAGATAATCTCAGCGAAGGCTGGGCGGAAGTCGTGGTGGCGGATTCGGGCTGTGGCATCCCACAGGACAAGCTCCCGCTGATCTTTGATTCCTTCTACACGACGAAAAAGCCGGACGACAACGGGCAGGGAGGTACGGGACTGGGGCTGGCGCTCTGTCGGCGAATTGTGGAAGCGCATCGGGGGCGGATCCGGGTTGAGAGCGAACCGGGGCGCGGCACCACATTCACATTGCGGTTGCCGCGGTGTGAGCAGGCTGTGGGTTTTATTTCGACGGCCGGAGCGGGGGCGGGGGCAGCCGCGGAGACTATCGGTGCTCGGTGACCAGTGGTGGTAAACAGCGGGATCTGTACCGGGGTGCCTCAGGGCTGCAGCAGAAACAATTCGGCTTTTTGCTGCAGTTGGCGGGCCGGATCGGCTGGGGTAATTCCGCGAAAGGTGAGATCAAAATCGCGGAAAGCGGAAAGTTTTGCAGCCTGCTTTTCCACAAACACCCGGGCATCGACATCCGGTGCCGCCAGCACCAGTTGCAAATCACCACCAGCAGCGAACGAAGCATGGCGAAATCCTCCTGATTCACGGTTCGTCCCTGGCGGGAAAGTCGTCAGGTGATGGCGAGCGGCGTCTGCGGGTACTGATAGCGAATTTCTCCACCGATGATTGCTGCGCGTACTTTAGCGGGGAGTGACATTCCGTGGAAGGGCGTATTGCGGCTGCGGGAGAGGAAGTGGGTGCTGTCAACGATCCAGGTGGCGTTGGGGTCAAACAGCGTGATGTCGGCGGGGCGGCCGATCTGCAACGTTCCGGCGTCGAGTCCAAGGATTTCAGCAGGGCCGGCGGTGAGCAGATACAGCAGCTGAGTCCACGACAGATGACCGGGGTGGATCAGGGCTTTGGTGCAGACGGACAGAGCCGTTTCCAGTCCGCAGATGCCGCTGGGAGCTGCATCCAGCTCAACCTGTTTCTTTTCGAGGGCCCGGGGCTGGTGGTCGGAGGAAATGGCCGTGATGGTGCCGTCGCGAAGACCTGAGATGAGGGAATCAATGTGATCACGTGAGCGAAGTGGCGGGGTGCATTTGAACATCGGGTCGAAGGACTGCATGACGTCATCGGTGAGGAGCAGATGGTGAGGAGTCACGTCAGCGGTGACCGGCAGTCCCTGGAGTCTGGCGAGTCGGATGCGATTGACGGAATCGCGGGTGGACACGCACATGAGGTGGATGCGACCACCGGTGAGTTCTGCGAGTGCGAGGTCGCGACCGGTCATGATGTCCTGAGCAGCGGCGGGGATGCCGCGGAGCCCCAGTCGGGTGGACTGCACGCCTTCGTGCATCACGCCCCCTTCGGCCAGTTCCGGGACGATGGCCAGATGCAGAATCGGGCGGTCGAACATGCGGGTGTATTCGAGCGCCCGGCGCATGACTTCGGCGTTGGCGACGGGATGTCCGGCATCGGAGAAGCCGACGGCGCCCCCCAGCACGAGCTGGCCGATTTCTGCAAGTTCTTCGCCTCGATGCCCCTTGGTGACAGCCCCTAAAGGCACCACGCGGCAGTGTCTGGCGCGATCGGCCTGGAGGCGGATGAATTCAGCGGCGGAGCGGGAGTCGACAACTGGTGACGTATCGGACTGCGCGGCGATCGTGGTGAAGCCGCCAGCGAGCGCGGCGGCGGTACCGGTGGCCGTGCATTCATCTTCCTCGTGCCCAGGTTCCCGGAGCGACACATGCAGGTCGATAAAGCCGGGGCTGACAATGAGTCCGGAGGCATCGATATGCCGGATGCCCTGAGGAAGTGCGGGGGCCGCTGAGCCGGTGGGTACAATGGAGGCAATGACGCCATCGAGGACCAGCAGATCAGCGAGTTCGTTGCGACCGGAGGCAGGGTCAATGACGCGGCCACCACAGATGTGCAGGGAATTCATCGGCTGGCTCCCTGCAGTTGTCGTTCGCGCACGAGAAGAGAAAGGCAGGCCATGCGAATGAGGAGTCCGTTGGAGACCTGATCGAGGATCACGGAATGGGGCCCGTCGGCGACATCGGGCGTGAGTTCGACGCCGCGATTGATGGGGCCGGGGGCCAGCACAAGCAGTTCGGGGCGAGCCCGGCGAATGCGTTCGGCGTTCATGCCAAACAGCGTGGCATATTCAGCGATGGAAGGAAAGAAGGCCCCCCGCTGACGCTCGAACTGCACACGCAGCAGGTTGACGCAGTCGACTTCGGGGAGGATTTCGTCGAGGTTCCAGGCAACTTCGACACCCAGCTGTCGAATTTCCTGCGGCACAAGCGTGGAAGGGCCGCAAACGATCACGCGGGCTCCAAGTTTCACCAGACCGTGGATGTTGGAGCGGGCGACGCGGCTGTGACGAATGTCTCCGACAAGTGCCACGGTGAGCCCGGCGATGCGACCACGATGGCGGCGAATGGTGTAGATATCAAGCAGTCCCTGGGTCGGGTGTTCGTGGGTGCCGTCACCGGCGTTCAGCACACCGGCGCGGAGTTGTCGGGCGAGCAGGTGCGGGGCGCCGGGGGTACGGTGGCGGCAGACCACAAGGTCGATCCCCATGGCCTCGATGGTCATGGCCGTATCGATGAAGGTCTCGCCTTTGGAGAGGCTGCTGGAGCCGGGTGAAAAATCGACAGTGTCCGCTCCGAGCCGCCGTGCTGCCAGGCTGAAGCTGGTGCGGGTGCGGGTGGAGTTTTCGAAGAACAGGTTGGCAACGACGATGCCTTTGAGCAGATCGAGCCGACCGCGTCCACCTGCTGTGGCGTCGCTGAGCTGATCTGCGAGGTCGAGGACCGTGGTGAGCTGGGCTGCTGTGAGTTTTTCCAGGTCCAGCAGATGCTGATGCCCCCACGGACCAATGGCCGCAAGGTCTGCAAGTTCCATCGGAATACCGTTTGCTTTCGGGAGAAGATCTGAATTGAAGTTTCCCGCGAATTTATCCCGACAGGCGTTCGGCTGCAAATCCGGAGTGGAGAATTCGGACAGGTGGGGCCTGCGGGGGATGACAACCTGTGGGTGACGTCGCAGGTCTCCGCGGGCAGTAAAGGAACAAATTTGCAGCCGGAGTGCAACGGCCGATTGACATCGACCGCACGCCTGTGACCGTTCACGGTGGCGTGTGGAGCCAGGGTGTGCTGCGATCAATGACGGTATCCTGGCAGATGCGATAGAGTTCCGGGGCTCGTTCGGCAGTGTCGACGGCGACGTCGGGGATGCGGCGATCGAGGATATCTGCGGCGAGGCTGCGTGCGAGTGTCTCTGCCGTCAGCAGCTCGGGTTCTTCCCAGTCAGCCACATCAAAACCCACCTTGTTGGTATCTCCGGGGAGCTGCACGTAACCGAGCTGCATTTTGCCTTCAAGCCCGGCGGCGCGGGCGAGGAGGCGGTAGAGGGGCAGCTGGAGGTCGATCCAGTCCTCGCCTTTCCGATGTGTGGCTTTGGGGGAATTCGCCTTTTCGCTCGTTTTGTAGTCAATCACGCGATATTCCCCGGTCTGCTGATGGCGATCGATGCGGTCGATGCGTCCGTGGAGCAGCACTTTGCGGTCTTTGGCGTCGGTGAACTCGGGGCATTCGAAGCGTTGTTCGGTATGCAGGATGTGCCAGCCGGCGCGGGCTTCAGCCGCCTGCCAGACGGAGAAGGCGATCAGACGGTTTTCAAGCATTCTGAGCTGCACGTTGACGGTGGCCGAGCGTGTGCGACCGTAGTGTTCGAGTGCGAGGCGGCGGAGCTGTTCGATGAGCAGAGTTTGAATGGCTTCCGGTTCGTGAGCATTCCGCAAGGGCGATTGTCCGAAATGATTCAGCACGAGGTGCACAAGGTTGCCGAATGCGAGGGCATCGATTTCGCGAACGTGACCATCGACAAACTTCAGCCCCAGTTCGCGGCGGAGGTGGTAACGGTAGGGGCAGGCGATGTATTCGCGGAAGGCAGTGACAGGAATCGCTGCCGGCGGTGGCTGGGGGACAGGCGCGGGGATGGTAAAGCGGCTGTGGCTGCGGGGCAGACTGGATTCCGGTGCCGCTGTCGCTTCTGAACCTGCCGCAGCAGGCACGTGGTGGCTGTCGGAGCCTGCCGCAGCGGACGGATCTTCTTCAGCGTGGAACCAGACGATGCGGTGGCGGATTTCTTCCGGCGCACAGGCAAACCAGAGTCGACTGGGGCTCAGCGGATCTCCGGAAGCACTGGTGCGTCCAAAGAGCACAACCAGCTTCCGCTGACTTTGCAGGATCGCATGCAGGGCACAGGCGTCGCGGGCGTAGCGGAAGCTGTTGTCCCTGATGCCGAGGCGGGAGCGGAGACTATCGGGCAGAAAGGCATCGCCGGCCATGGACTGAGGCACGGCACCTTCGTTGAAGCCGGTGAGCACAAGCAGGGGGGAATCATCGAGCGGCAGGTCCAGCCAGCCGACCAGATCAATGCCATCGGCTTCAATTTCGCGGGCCTGCTGAATATCTGCGATCTGCCTGAGCAGCAGCTGGATGGCCTGATCAGCGGAACAGCGTGGCAGGATTTGTTCCGGGAGTGCCCCGAGATGCTCCTGCAGCAGCTGCAGGGCGTCGCGGCATTCTTCACAGCCGTTGGGGAGTGGTTGGCTGGAGTTGGCGTAAACAGCGTCGAACAGGCGAAGGACACCGGTGGCCCAGACGTCAAGGCTGCGGCGGGATTTCAGTTGAGTGCTGCCGGGATGCGGGCTGTTTCCGGCGGTCTGTGGCAGGAGTGTTTCCAGCAGCCGTTCGACGGCTCGGCAGACCTCCGCAACGATGTCGCGTCGCGGCTGCGGACCGTGGAATGTACCGGGATTGAGCTGCAGGTGATCGGCGCGGTAGGCATCGAGCTCTGCCAGCCAGAAGTGGGCACGTCTGCGGAACGCGTCGCTGCCGCCGCTCTGCTGCAGATGCCGATGGACCCATGCGCCACAATCCGGGTGACGCACCAGTTCGCTGAGGGAGTCAAAATCGGGGGGGGAGTTCTTCGTGTGCCGTGGCGAGGTGGGCAGCGATGGCGGCGAGCAGTCTCCAGGGCGAGGTTTGTCGCAGGAGCTGACCGATGGGCCAGCGTCCGGATGTTCCGGCGTCGGCGAGCTGTTGCAGAAGGATCGGCACGAGGCTCTCGTCCGCTGCGCCGACAACGATCTGGTCAGCGCGAAAACTGCCGTTGTGGGCGGCGATTTCCCTGACTGCCTGTCGAGCCTGTTCGAGGGGATTGAGGGTGATGCGGCAGGCGGAGCGGGGAAGATCGAGACGCTGCTGTTCCCAGTACTCAGGCCGCAACCCACCATAGCCATCGAAGCCCTCAGCATGTGACTCGTCGGCGTGAATCAGCACTGTGACACGATCGGCGACCTGATCGAGCATCCGGCAGACGACGCGACTGATGTCGGTGGTGGCGATGAGCAGGATGTCACGATCTGTCTGGCATTCGCGGCGGCGAACGGCTTCGAGCCGAGCGGTTTGCTGATCCCAGAGTTCCAGCTGATCCATGCAGCGGTGGTATTCGTGCTGGAGTCGGGCGAGTGCCTGCCAGCGATCGGCTTCGGCGGCGGGGCCATCCTGCTTTAGTCTCTGTGCGACAGTCTCGAAGTTGCTGTCCTCCGCCGCCAGTTCCCGGTGCTGATTGCGGAACGTGGTGCAGAGGGCCGTCCAGGCCCCGATGGCATCGGGGTCGGGAGCGTAGGGCAGCGCGGCTGCGATGGCGGAGTGTGCAAGAGAGAACAGGGCCTGTCGCCAGACGAGGAGCTGAGTGAAGTCGTCGGCGAAGGGCTTTTGGGGAGGGTAAAGAAATTCCGGAAAAACGCTGAACGTGACAATTCGTGGGGGACGCAGGCCGGGAAAACGTTTACCGGCGCGCTGGGTGAGCAGTTCGAGGAGCCGGCGGGCAGCACGGGCGCCGGGAACAACAATCAGAACGGACGAGAGATCAAGCTCAGCAGCGCTGGCATACCGGTCGACGATGTAGTCGGTGGCGGAAACCAGAGCAGGCTGCCGACTGCCCGGAAAATGGCGTTTGAGTCCCATGGGAGTGACAGTCCTTGCCGTGAATTTCAACCGTCAGCGGGCTTTCGTCAGCTGCACCCGCACCTTCTGTACGGGGGGCTGCTGCGCCGCGTGGATCTTTCCTTCGAGATCGCGCACAAAGGGATCGAAACGGGCGATATCAGCAGCGTTATTGCCCTGCTCATGCTTGCGAAATCCAAAGAGATACGTGATGTTCTGGGGACGCCAGCGGTGGAAGTAGAGTTCGTTCTTGGCGCGAACAAGCTGCCGCAGGTTTTCGTAGGGTTGAGCAGAGCCGGCAAGGCGGGCCATTCCGTCCGCTGCGACGGCCGTGGGCGTCAGCGGATCCGCAGGAGTGCCGGCGGGAACGGTTTCGGCTGACGCTTCCGCTGACGGCTGGCGTTGAGCCAGCGCTGCTCCGGCAATCTCGACGGCAACGGGGATCGGTGAAAGCTGCGATTGCCGAAGGCTGAAGCTGACCTCACTGCCATCCGCCTGCCATTCCACCTGGTCAATCACTGCATCCGCAGCCGTCACTGTGCGTTTGTCCGCATCGATGCGTACTGTGGGTTGAGTGGCTGGCAATCCCAGCAGACGCTGGCGGAACAGGAGGGCCGCACTGGCGTAACCTGGTTCTGTGAGGTGCATGCCGTTATCGGCGAGTTCGGCAAAGGCTGCGTTGCCAGCGGGGGTCTGCGTGAAAGGCTGCAGCAGTTTGCTGTTGCTCAGCAGTTGTGCAGAGAAATCGCTGAAGAGGTCGATGAAGGCAAGTTGTCGGGACTGAGCGACGCTGCCAGCCGCCTCCGAGTAGACTCGAATGCGACTGTTGAATCGTGCCGGGGACGGGATCGGCGGGGGTGCCGGGAGCAGTTCGTGTGGGGACACGAGCACACAGGGGATGCCGGATGCGGCAAGTTCATCGAGGAACTGTCCGAGTTGCCGGGCGAAATTTTCGGGAGACATGCCGAGGGTGAGCGCTTCGTTCTGACCGTAGCAGACAAACACAACGGACGGTTCTTCGGCACGCACCTGCTCCACCATTCTCAGGTAGCCGGCGGCGGGGGGATCGAAGATACCGCGAGATTCAGCAAAGACCGTGTCGGCACTCCAGCCGAGATTGCGAAAGGTAATGCGCTTTGTTCCCAGTGTTCCCGCCAGCACGGCTTCCAGATGCTCGGACAGCTGAGCCCGCTCAATGAAGGTCGCTCCGACCAGGCACACGTGGTCCCCATCCTCGAAAACAAATGGCAGGCTGTTGCGAACGCGGGCTGCGACGACGGGTGCGTCGACGCGTTCGGGGATTTGTGGCTCTGCGGTACCGTCGGGACGCTGTCCGGGAGGCACTTCCTTCCAGTCACGGTCGTTGAAATCGGTTTGCTGCCAGCCCACGGGCGGTGGAGCGGGGGCCGTTTTCCAGGGACCGCCAGCGACGATCCAGCGATCGCCACGGCGAACGGAAAGACTGGCGGCGAATGCTCCGGACTTGTCCGGCGACTGCAGTTCGACAGCCACCAGATTCCGGCCCGCACGCAGCAGGCTGGAGACGTTCCAGACGCGTCCGGCGGGGCCACCGGCCTGTGTCTGCAGGGCTTCCATGCGGAGAAGTCGCTGGCCGTTGACATAGATCGAGCAGCGAACATTCGTACTGAGAGTCAGACGGGCTTCGTCAGCCGGGTGAACGGAGCCATCGAGGGCCCAGCGGAACCAGCCGGCAGCACCAGCCTCGGGGGAGGAAACGGTGAACCACTGCAGAGGTGCATTCTGAGCGAGTGCAGGCGTTGAGGAACTCAGAAGAAAAAGGCAGGCTGAGCAGACGGTCAGCAGCCATGGGGCCGGGCGTGACATGACGTCGAATTCCTTTTGAGAATCGGGGAGGACTGCCGCAGGCTATAGAAAACGGGAGCGTTCGGCCACTGCATGGGGAAAAAAATACTGGGAGCGAAGCGATCTGACGACGCCTGGGTCGACGCACGCACCTGTGGTGCGAAACACAGCCGGATGCGTCCGCCCGTCCGCTGAGCCGCAGGACGGCAGTCCGCGGGTAAACGGCACCGCCAACGCGATACAAACGGCCATTGTCGACGTACACACCTTCGGTGCCAATCGCCGCCGGGGGCTTCCGCCCAATGGCATTGACTTTCTGGCGTTTCAGAAGCTTTGGAGGACTCGCTCTCCGTTGAAACGCCTCGAACCGATCATGCGAGGCGTGCGGTCGATGTCAATCGGCCGGTGTGGCCCCGGGCCGCTCCTGGTGCGACGCCGACCGCGCGGGCACGCACCGTTACCG
>JBEIEK010000075.1:0-19883 GCA_040382995.1 Planctomycetaceae bacterium | reverse complement strand
TGGTCGGCTCAGGCTGCAGCGGTACCGGCTGGCGACAGTGCTGCTGGGGCCCCTGCCTTTTGGACTGCTGCTGACGGGTGGGCTTGCTGTCGTTTCAGCGACGTTGCTGCCTCAGATCCGTGACGCGATTATGTCATTTGGGACGTCTTACGTTTTTGCAAGTGCTGACTCGTGGCTGCTCGGGATCAGTCTGACGAGTGCTGCGGTGTTGCTGGGCGTGTTTGTCGTGGTCAGTCTGAATGTGTCCACGGGCCGCTGCGAGGGTCTTGTGGGGCTGATACCGCTGGTAGGGCGCAGTTTGATCTGGCTTTCCCAGGCGACGTTTTGTCGGGTGCTGGCGGCGCACCTGCGTCAGGAGGGGGTCGCGGCAGGCATGGTGCGGTCGGCTGCTGCTGTAACGGGTGGTGCGGGGATTCGCCGTGAGGCGGCCGAGGTTGCTGCGGTGCTTGAATCTGGCCAGAGTGCGCCGGAGGTCCCTGGACGCTGGCTGAACGGAGTCCCGCTGGTGCTCCTGACCAAACCCGATGGCCGTCCACTTTCCGAGGACGACTCGCGGCAAATCTCGAATGCGTTTGACGGGATGGCAGGGGCGTTTGAGGCGGCGTCGCGGGGTGATGCCGGATTTTCGGCGTTGATTTTCAGCATGTGCATTGTGAGTTTCAGTGGACTGTTGCTGGCGGCCGTCTGGCTGATTGTGCTGGTACCATTGCTGCGGCTGCTGGATGCGCTGAGCATGCTTGTGCCGGAGATTGAACGACTCACCGCAGGAGGGCTGTGGTCATGAGTCTGATGCGACGCTGGCTGTATTTTCGCAATCGTTCAGAACCGCTGCGGCAGGCCACTTTGCTGCTGCTGCTTTCCGGAGCTGCCGGTCGCGGCGAAAGTCTGCTGCAGGTGCTCAGAGCCCAGATTGGTTCAAGCCGGGGAGAATGGTCTCAGCAGCTGATGCAGCTGGCCACACTTTTGGAATCCGGTCACTCGCTGACCACTGCACTTTCGCTGACAGATGATCTGCTGCCGCCGAACATCACGGCTGCCATCGCTGCTGCGGAATCGACAGGATGCCTGCCGGCTGTGATGCGCGATGAGGCGGAGAGGTTGATTGGCCAGATGACGGAGGGAGGCGGAACTGCTTCGGGACTGGTGTTCACGTCCGCCGTCAACGGCACGATGCTGGTGACTCTGACGGTATTCTGTGTAATCTTTATCGTGCCGAGGATGTCCGAGATCTTCCTGGGCTTTGGTCTTGAAATGCCGGGCCCCACGACGTCGTTTTTCGCTCTGGCAGACTTCTTCGAGAGCTTCTGGCATTTCCTTGTGCTTCCGGCTGCCGGGATCAGCTGTTGGTGGATGTGGTACGTGTGGCGTGATTCCCGGCACCGTCTGCTGCATGGCTGTCCGCTCTACGCGCATGCGTGGCCGCGATACTGGGTTCCCGGACTGCTGCGGATGTGCAGTACTTCGATTGCGGCCGGTGAGCCGCTGATACCCTGTGTCATGGCGGCTTTGCAGCAGTTGCCGGCGGGTCGTGCGAGTGATCGAATGCTGGATCTGCGTGATCTGCTGGAGCGGGGTGAGCAGCTTCCGGCGGCGCTGACGCGAACGCGGCTACTGTCGCGCAGGGATGCCGCCTTTCTGGATTCCGCAACGGCCGCCGGTCATCCCGACTGGGCGATGCGACAACTGGCAGATCAGCTGGACAGGCGGCGGACGCAGTGGATTCGCCGACGGCAGGTTCTGACGGCCTGGGGTTTGCAGGCTGCGGTGGCTCTGTTCGTGCTGTGGTTTGTGCTGGCCCTGTTCATGCCCTTAATCAAGCTTGTCAATGACCTTTCGTAACCGGAAACATCAAATGCTCCGGCCATTCATCATGAACACAGACATGCCCTTGCTGTCACGTCGCCGCGGGCTGCTCAACATTGAGCTGCTGGTGGCGGCTGCGGTTTTGGGTATGGCCATATCGCTGCTTCTGCCCGGGATGCAGGCTGCCAGTCGCGTCCGTCAGGCACGACAGTTTGAGGTGCTGGCGCGGGTGGAGCTCAATAATCTTCGCAGTGCTGCAGAGGCGGCGGCGACACCGCAGCTTTCAGCGTGGTTTCTGACTCGGTATCCGGATGCGGAGCTGAGCATTTCGGCCGTGCCAGGTTCAGAGCTCTGGCCGGCAGGAGCGGGTGTGCGATTGAGCATTTCCAGACCGGAGACGGATCGGGGCAGGGCGGCTCCTGTGAGCCTTGTCTTCTGGCCGGTTAGTGGCGGCAGATCGGGAGCGACACCATGATGCGGCGGAGGTTGTTTCCTGGCCGAGCAGACCGGCGGCGCGGCGGTCTGTTTCCGATTGTGCTGATTCAAATCCTGATCACAGGCATGCTGCTGACGGTTGGGGGTCTGTGTCTGCATACGGCGCTGCGGTCGGATCGTCAGGAACGTCAGTCCGGGCTGTTGCTGAGAACGCTGACACGTCTGGAGCATCAGCTGCGGGCTGACGAGCGTGAATCCGGTGCGGTAACAGCAGCATCCGTCTCAGAGATGAGCTTTGCAAACCTGTCCGCTGAGCGGGGTACAGCCACGTGGCGAACCGATCGCGGATTTGTGGAGCGAATTGAGGGTGATTTGTCAAGTCCAAACAGCCGGGAAAACTATGTGTTTCCGGCTGGTTATTCTGTGGAGTTTGTGTCTGAGCCTGGTGTGGTGGTGGTGCGGATTCGTGAAGGGTCACCGCTGGTGAAGTATCGGGAGGCGGGGAGTGGTGGTTTGGCGCGGAACGCGGTTGTGGTGCCGGCTGCTGAGGCGTTTCAGGGTGGAGCAGTCGGTCGAATGATTGAAATTCGACTGCGAGGCGGTGATGGGGGTGAGCAATGAGGATGGTTGTTCGAAGATCGCGGGTGACTGGCATTCCGCAGTGTCGCCGAGGCGTGGTGCTGGTGATGGCACTGGTGGTGCTGCTGGTGATTTCGCTGTTATGTGCGGAGCAGGTGCGGAGGGCGGTTGCGGACCGGCGTCAGGAGCAACTGGAGCTTTTAAGGATGCAGACTGACGCGGCGGCTGACGCGGCCCTGCGGATGGCTGGTGAGCGTCTGAAAGCGGACGCGGGCTGGACGGGAGCCGAGTGGACTGTGCCTGCGGGAGTGCTGGCAGCAGAGACCGTGATACAAGTTGAAGTGCAGGTGCTGAATGGCAGCATCACCGCCACCGCGCGGGCACGAGTGGACAATAATCTGACATGCAGTGCAGTACGAACCGGAGGAGCGCGAATATGAACCCGATGATTCCTGAAACGAGCCTGCGTGGGCATCGCCCTCGCGGTTTTACGCTGATTGAGTTGCTGGTGGTGATTGCAATTATTGCGATTCTTGTTTCGCTGTTGTTGCCCGCCGTGCAGCAGGCTCGCGAGGCTGCGTTGCGTACCGGCTGCAAGAACAACCTGCTGCAGCTGGGGATTGCCATGCACAACTATGACATGGCGTTTCAGATGCTGCCACCGGGCAGTGTGAACTCCAGCGGGCCGGTGCGGAATGTCGTCGAAGGCTATCACATGAGCTGGGTGGCTCAGGTGCTGCCGATGATGGAACAGACGATGCTGTTTCAGACGCTGCGTTTTGATGTGTCGGCTTATGACCCGGCGAACATGGCAGTGCGTTCCACGGCCCTTTCCGTGCTCGCATGTGGCTCGGATGGGCGGGGCGTGATTTCTGGTGGTTTCAGCGGTCCGCTGGGTGTTTCAAACTATGCCGGATGTTTCAGCGGTTCTGATGTGCCAATCGCCATGGACAACGATGGCCTGCTGTTTCTGAACAGCAGCATTGCCTACCGCCAGATTCGCGATGGTGCCTCGAACACGTTGTTGATTGGTGAGAAGGTGATTGTCGAGGGCACGTTTGAGGAGGGCTGGCTGTCGGGTACTCGGTCCACACTGCGGAATACGGGGGTTCCGATCAATCGGGGCTGGGACCAGGTGCGTGCCGGCTCGCCGGCGACGCCACAACCTCCCGACGATCTTTCCACCAGTGGCTTCAGTTCTCGTCACGTTGGTGGAGCTCAGTTTTTGCTCGCCGATGGATCGGTGCGGTTTATCAGCGAGAGTATCAATCCGCAGATTCTCTCGCTGCTGGGCAGTCGTGAGGATCGTCAGGTGGTCGGAGACTTCTGATGACCCCCACACGCCGCTCAGCCCGTGGTTTTACGCTGCTTGACCTGCTCACCGTCCTGCTTGCGATTCTGTTGCTGGTGGCCCTGTTGCTGCCTGCCATCCAGGCAGCTCGGGAGGCCGCGCGGCGAGTGACGTGCCAGAACAAACTGACGCAGATCGGGATCGCGCTGATGAATTATCAGCAGACCCACCGAGTGTTGCCTCCCGGCAGCGTCAGCGCGACTCAGCCGGTCACCTGGCTGCAGCCTCCCACGGGCATCGGCTGGATTGCTCAGATCCTGCCACAGTTGGGTGAAGAGAACCTCTGGCTGCAGGTGAATGCGGATGATCCCTTCGCATCGTTTCCTCAGGCTCAGGCTCAGCCTCAGTCGGATGATGCTTTTGGTTCGGGAGCGATGGGGGTGATGGGTGGGCCAGTGGAGGAGTCACCGCGGAAGGTCTTTTATCCTCGGTTGTCCATCCTTGAGTGCCCGTCGTATGCAGCTCCATGGGGGAATGCGGGGCAGGCGCAGAACAACTATGCGGGCGTGCATCACAGCATTGAGCAGCCGATTTCAGAGCAGGGCGACGGCGTGTTCTCTGTCAACAGTTCGGAATCGCTTGAAGATCTTCCGGACGGTCGTTCGAGGACGTTGGTAGCGGGTGAGTTTACAGGTGGTTTGCGGGGGCATGGCTGGGTTTTTGGTGACCGGAGTTCGCTGCGGAATGGTGGTGCTCTTGAAGAGCCGGCCCAGTCGCCGATGCGGGCTGATTTTGAACAGCTGGCGGGGCAGGACGACAGCGAGGAAGGACGGGCGAAGCGGCAGGCTCAGGCACTGCAGGTTGGTTCATTCAACAGCAACCATCCCTATCAGGTGAACTTCCTGTTTGCTGATGGCAGTGTCAGACCGTTGTCGAAGAAGATCGATGTGGCGTTGCTGCGCAGTCTGATGGTGCTTGATGACAGTGCACCGATGTCGGAAGCGGGGTTTTGAGGGAGATCACGTCGCCCCGAGGTAGCCTGTGGCGTGGGGCCGATGGCCCTGAAGTTCTCCGGGATCCTGTGAAAAGACGGGTGAAGGCTCCGGGGGGGCGAGGCTGGGATGGTGAAACGGTGATAAAACGGACAAACTGGGATGTTTCAGCCCCCCCGCTATCGTCAGGCCCCACTGCCTGAACGAATCACAAAAAACTCCCGTGGCGTGCGGTCGATGTCAATCGGCCGGTAAAGCCCTGGTGCGTTCTCGATGCGGTTCTGGCCACGCGGGCACGGACCGGTACCGGGGGATTGACATCCCCCGCACGCCTTGTCAAGTGTTTTGCGGGCGGGGCGGGGATTGTGGCAGGAGCGAGGGGTCGGCGTTTTGCTGGGCGTGTTGTTCCATGGCAGCGAGCGACTGCTGGATGGTGACGGCGACGACGTTGTCGAATTCGGGGCGAAAGGTCTGCAGTGTGAGCTGGTGTGCGCGGGTGTTGAGGAAGAGTTTGTCGGAGTAGCTGAAGGCGCAGATGATGGCGACGACAGCAAGACCCAGCAGGCCGGCTCCCCAGGTGAGCCAGGGTCGCAGTTCTTCGGCGCGGGAGACGACGACGACTGCGGGGATAGTGCGAATGCGATCGGTGAGGAACAGAGGTGCGTGTGCAAGATCTCCGGTGCCGTCTTTGCCGCGAGCTGCGTAGCCTTCGCGTTTGAAGAAGTAGCCACCGAGTTCGATTTCGGGGGCTTTGCTGCCTGTGGATTCGGTGACAGGCAGTCCGGCGTCGGCGGACAGAGCGAGTACGTGGACGAGTCGATTGCCGGAGTCGGAGGTGGAGATCCAGGCATCCCAGACGGAGCGGATGCCCCATGAGTTGGCGTTGGGTGGCAGTGGTGCGGCGGTGAGTCTGCGGAGTTTGCCTCGGATGAGAAACGGTTTGCCGCGGCAGGCTTCCGGTGCGTTCATGACCACGGGGTAGCTGGCTTCGGGGAATTGTCGGAATTTTTGGGGAAACACTTTCTGGGCGAGCTTGAGGGTGCCGTAGAGCGATGATGTTTCGCTGCTGCTGATTCCAAGAACATCATCGCGAACGTTTTGGGTGAGGGTAGCGGGAGCGTCTTCGGAGGTATCGCTGGAGGGGGCGGTGGGCCCGGCTTCGAAGGCGGCCGCACCAGCGCGGTCGATGACGGCAGTGGCGTCGGTCGGAGAAGACTGCGGGGGTACAACGCGAATTTCATCGGACTGCAGATCGCCGATGACGGAGGCGGAGTTGATAGCGGGTGTGGCGGAGCCGGCAGCGGAGGGGCTGGTGGGGGTGGAGGTGCGGTTGACGATCCAGACGAGCAGGAGGATGCCACAGGCGGCGACGGTGAGGGTGACGCGGCGGCTGCCTTTGAGCAGTTGCTGTTGACGATGGCTGATGCGGGAACGAAATCGCACAGGCTGGCTCCGCTGCTGAGTGGACGCGGTGCCAGGGTCAGTTCCGCTGGTCCGCTTTGGGATTTTAGGCGGTCTGCGGCTGATTTGCCAGATGATCAGGAGTGTTTCTGTGGGTGTTTTCTTGTATGCTCAGGGTGGCACGACTTTTGTGGTTTGGTGCGGTTTTTGCTTTCCTGTGTCGTTCTCGGGGCATGGAACCTGGCCAACGGGTGCCGTGAGGTGCCCGGTCCTGCTCGAGTGACGGAGGTGATCATGACAGTTTGGCACAATTTGTCGCCGGCAGCTGCCACGAGTTTGCTGGACGTGGATCCTGCGGTCGGATTAACCGAGGCGGAGGCGGAGCGGAGGCGTCTGGAGTTTGGCGACAACGCATTGGCAGAGGCCGAAGGTGAGCGGTGGTGGGTGCAATTTCGGAGGCAGTTTCAGGATCTGGTCATTGGACTGCTCGTGGCCGCGGCCGTGGTGGCTGGGGTGATGGGTGAGTGGACGAATACGGCGGCAATTCTGGCGATTGTGTTTTTGAATGGTGTGATTGGTTTTCTGCAGGAGGCGCGTGCGGAGCGGGCGTTGTCGGCGCTGCGGAAATTGTCGGTGCCGATGGCGCGAGTGCTGCGGGAGGGGCGAACGTTGTCGCTCCCGGCTGTACAGCTGGTGCCGGGTGACGTGGTGCTGCTGGAGGCTGGGGATCAGATTCCTGCGGACTGTCGCCTGCTGACGTCGTATGTGCTGCAGGTTCAGGAAGCGGCATTGACGGGGGAGTCGGCGGCGGTTGAGAAGTCGACTGCTGAAAACGCTCCCGACACTGTGCTTGGCGACCGCACATCAATGGTCCATTTTGGCACAGTGGCTGTGGCGGGGCGATGTGCGGCAGTGGTCACTTCGACCGGGATGCGAACGGAGCTCGGAAAGATTGCGGGTCTGTTGCAGCGGGCGGTTCCGGACGAGACGCCTCTGCAGCGGCAGCTGGCTTCGCTGGGACATTCGCTGGCACTGATTTGTCTGGCGCTGGTGTTGGTGATTTTTTTGACGCGGCTGTTGCGGGGCGACGGTTGGGTGGAGACGCTGCTGTTGTCGGTGAGTCTGGCGGTGGCGGCGATTCCCGAGGGCCTGCCGGCTGTGGTGACAATGACCCTGGCTCTGGGGTTGCAGCGGATGGCGGCGCGTCGGGCTTTGGTGCGGAGGTTGCCGAGTGTGGAGACGCTGGGGGCGGTGACGGTCATCTGCACTGACAAGACCGGCACTCTGACTCGCGGCGAGATGACAGTGCGGGAGGTGGCTACGGCCCGGTCGCGGTATTTGGTAACAGGTGCGGGGACTGAGCCTCGCGGGGAGTTTCAGCGGCGTGCAGTGACCGACCGGGGAGCGGACACGCAGGCGAGTTTTTCGGATCAGTCAGGGGTGACGGAAGGGGTGGCTGTTTCGCCTTGTGAGCGGGACCCTGATTTGCGGCAGTTGCTGTTGACCGGGATTCGCTGCAACAACGCGGCGGTGAATCTGCGTGACGGCGCGGAACCTCGCTGGGAGATGGTGGGTGACCCAACTGAGGGTGCGTTGCTGGTGGCTGGGATGAAGGCGGGGCTGGAGACGGGGCGTGACGGCGTGCGTGTGCTGCTGGAGCGGCCGTTCGACAGTGAGCGCAGACTGATGTCAGTTGTGGTGCGGGAGGCTGATGGGGTTGTATTGCTGCATGTGAAGGGAGCACCGGAGGCGATTCTGGAGCGGTGCCGATTCGAGCTGTGTGATGGTGTGACGCGGGAGCTGACGGAAGAGCGGCGTCGGGAGGTGCTGGGGATTGGTCGTGAAATGGCCGGCCGGGCACTGCGCATGCTCGGCCTGGCATTCAGAAGCGTTGGGGAACAGCAGCCGGCCGCCGTGGAGGAGTCGGATTTGGTCTATGTGGGGCTGGCGGGGATTATGGATCCGCCGCGTGAGGAAGCTCGCGAGGCGCTGCGGCGTTGTCAGGCGGCAGGAATTCGCGTGGTGATGATTACGGGCGATCATCCGGAAACAGCCCATGCGATTGGTTGTGAACTGGGAATCACGGAGGCAGGGCAGGCGGCGATTACGGGTCGGGATCTGGACGGATTGAATGATGAGCAGTTGCGGGGGCGGGCGGGGAGCTTTCGTGTGTTTGCGAGGGTGACGGCGGAGCACAAGCTGAGGATTGTGAGTGCCTTGCGCTCTGTGGGTGAAACGGTGGCGATGACGGGCGACGGTGTGAATGACGCGCCGGCGATTCGTGAGGCGGATATTGGTGTTGCGATGGGGCTCACGGGTACGGATGTCACTCGCGAAGCCTCGGACATGGTACTCATGGACGACAATTTTGCGTCGATTGTGAGTGCAGTGGAGGAGGGGCGGGGGATCTTTGACAGTATTCGCAGAAGTGTGCAGTTTTTGCTGACGGGGAATTCGGGGGAGATGCTGTTGATGCTGCTGGCAGCTGCGGTGGGCTGGCCTGCGCCGCTGCTGGCGATTCAGATTCTCTGGATCAACCTCGTTTCTGATGGTTTGCCGGCATTGGCGCTGGGAATGGAGTCGCCGGAGGCAAGTCTGATGCGGCAGCCTCCGCGGCGATCGACAGAGCGACTGCTGGGGCGCGAGCAGTATGGTCGGATCCTGATGCACGGCAGTGTTCTGGCGCTGGTGGCAGCGGCGGGTTTTGGGATCGTGCATCGTGGATATCCGGAATGCCTTGGAAACGCGCGTGCGACGGCATTTGGCATCATGGCCTTTTCACAGTTGCTGCTGGCCTTTGCTTTTCGCAGCCGTGTGACGACGATTGTGAAGATGGGGGTGTTGTCAAATCCATGGTTGCTGGCGGCAATCGTGACTTCAGCACTGATGCAGTTTTGCATTATGCTGCTGCCGGGATTGCGAAAAGTGTTTGGCATCGACGCTGTGTTGACGTGGGAGTGGGGAGTGGTGCTGGGACTTTCGCTGATCCCGCTGGTGGCGATGGAAATGGAGAAGGTCTGTCGTGCTCGATGCTGGCGGGAGACGCGACAGTGATGGGTTCAGCCGGTTTCAGGAGCGGTCGGGATGGCGCGATTCACATCACTCTGGGCACTGCTGGGGGCAACCGCGGTGGCCGTGTTTTTGTTTTATCAGGTGATTGCCGTCCTGTTGCTGCCGTTGTTTCTGGCTGTCGTGCTGGTTCTGCTGCTGCAGCCGATTTACGTAAGGCTGCTGGCATCCTGTCGCGGTCGACGTTATCCGGCAGCTGCATTGATGACCGTTGCGGTGCTGCTGGCCGTGCTGATTCCTGCTGCCGCTGCTCTGGCCCTCGCCGGACACGAGGCGTTGCTGATCACGGATCAGCTGCGTGATGGACAGTTGCGGCAGAAGCTTGACAGGGCTCGTCTGCAGGCCGGGCTGGACTATCCGTTTGCGGAGGAGTGGCGGTTTTTGTCGGAGTCGCTGGATCTGCTATCAGCGGACGCGGCCCGCGGAGCTCTCGCGGAAGGTCATCCTCAGGCATTAGCTCGGGTTCGCGATGAATTTCGTTCGCTGTCGGAGAGACTTGGTGGCATTCAGGGACACGATCCGTCCAGTGCATGGACTGAAGTGAAGGACCTGCTGGAAACAGCTGCTCAGGCCACGCCCGGCACCTTCGCCGCTCAGCAGGCACTCAGGCAGGCCGATACGGCATTTCGGCGCTGCCGCGCTGAGGCATTGGGTGGGCCATGGATGCACACTCTGCGTGAACTGGCGAATCCGTCGCCGCCCGAGCTGCGGCGACTGTCAGCCCAGGCCGCTGTGATGACTTCCGACTGGCTGACGGCCATCGGTGGTGCGACGGGCGCAGTGATGACACGGCTGGTGATGGGAATTGTGGTTTTTGTGTTTGCGGTGTTTTTCTGGTTTGCGGAGGGACCGCAGATCATTCGCAGTCTGATGCTGCTGTCACCACTTGAGGAAAAATACGTTGCCGAACTGCTGCGGGAATTCGAGGTTCTGGTTAGGGCTGTGGTGGCCGGGAGCCTGATTTCGGCGGTGGTGCAGGCTTTGCTGGCAGGTCTTGGTTATTGGCTGGCAGGGCTGGAATCCGTGTTTCTGCTGATCGCGGCGACGGCGCTGATGGGGATGGTACCGTTTGTTGGAGCAACACTTGTGTGGATTCCGGCCGGGCTCTGGCTGATCCTTGGAGAAGGACGTTTTGGTGCCGGCATTTTTCTGCTCTGCTGGGGAACGCTGGTCGTCTCGACGATCGATAATCTGATTCGTCCGTGGGTGCTGCTTGAACAGGCTTCGCTGCATCCGCTCGCAGCACTCATCGGGGTCCTGGGCGGAGTTCAGGGGCTGGGGCCGGCCGGCGTCTTTGTTGGGCCCCTGGTGGTGGCCTTCGTGCAGACGCTGCTGATGCTGCTCCACCGCGAACTTGCTGATGTGGATGAAGCTGCAGGGTCGGGTAAAGTTGCGGTGAGTGCTTCGCAGGTTTGAGATGCTGACGTGAAAACATCCCACTCGAATTGAGGTCTTCAGCTGGGGAAAAAGCCTGGCGGACGAAACGGTGTGAATTTGCGCAAACCGGGCATTTGCAGCTCCGCGCGGCCCGATCGCGGGGGAAACAGGCAAATTCAGGAGGACCGCCTACAATACTCGGTGTGATCCTTCGTTGTCCGCCTTATTCCTGCAAATCTCATCCTTTCAGAACAGTGCAGCAGCGGCATGCCCAGCTCAGACATCGTCATTCGCGGCGCCCGTGAACACAATCTTCGCAACGTCAGCCTCTCTCTGCCGCGCAATAAGCTGATCGTGATGACCGGCGTCAGCGGTTCGGGAAAAAGCAGTCTTGCCTTTGATACGCTGTACGCTGAAGGCCAAAGACGCTACGTGGAATCGCTATCCACCTATGCCCGCCAGTTTCTCGGGCAGATGCCCAAACCGGATGTCGATTCCATTTCCGGGCTGGCCCCATCGATTTCCATCCAGCAGAAATCCACCAGTCGCAATCCCCGCAGCACCGTCGGGACGATCACGGAAATTCACGACTATCTCCGCGTGCTGTTTGCCCGCGTTGGCCAGGGCTACTGCTACGTCTCTGGAAAGCCCATCAAAGCTCAGTCGTCCGATCAGATCATCGATAGTCTGCTCAGTCAGCCCGAAGGTACTCGTTTTCAAATCCTGGCGCCGATCGTTCAGAATCAGAAAGGCGAATTCCGGGACCTTTTTGAAGACCTGCAGAAAAAAGGCTACCTCCGCGTTCGCGTCGACGGTGAAGTGATCGCCCTCGCTGACGCTCCTGTGCTGCGACGACACCACAAACACAATATTGAAGTGGTTATTGATCGCATCGTGGCCGGCCCCGGTCAGCGGTCTCGTGTGGCCGAAGCTGTTGAACAGGCCCTCAAGCTCGCCGACGGTCGACTCATCTGCAGTACTGAACCCGCCCGCAGTTCCATCAACTACGAAACCGGCCCGGATTCCGCCACCAGCGGCATACCCAGGACAGAACTGGTTGCTGAAGAGGCCCCTGCCCGCAATCGTCGCTCCAGCTCCGGCGACCGTCTTTACAGCGCCCGCTATGCCTGTGCAGAGAGCGGGATGAGCTACGAGCCGCCCAGCCCGCAGCTGTTCAGCTTCAACAGCCCGCTCGGTATGTGTCTGGACTGCAATGGTCTGGGCATGCGGCACGGTTTCCCCCTGCACACGCTGATTGTCGACGCGGACAAATCCATCACCAAAGGTGCGCTGCTGCTGCTTGAATGGTCCAAAATGGGCCGCTGGCCAAAGCATTTGCTGGTCGGCGCTGCCAATGCCATCGAAGAAGACTGTCAGCTGCCCGCCGACTCACTGCTCAAAATGAAATGGAAGGACATCCCCGAACCTGCTCGCAGACTCTGGCTCTACGGTACCGGCGATCGACATGTCACGTTCACATGGCGGACTCGTGGCGGAGCATGGAAGCATGGTGGTAAGTGGGAAGGCTGGGTCAACCGACTGCTCGAAGCCTACCGCACCGCCTCCAATCCCATGCGGCGTCGGCAGCTTGAAAAATACATGGAGGTCGACACCTGCCCCAGCTGCGACGGAGAACGGCTGAACCGACAGGCGCGGCATGTTCGCATTCGCACGGCCAGCCCGGCCTTCAACCGCAACGATCGTGCGTGTGAACTCAGCCTGCCAGAAGTCTGCAGGCTCTCTGTGGAAGATGCAGCCGAATTCTTTCAGAAGCTGGTGCTCGACCCCGTACAACAAATGATTGCTGAAGAAGCCGTGCGTGAAATTCGCGGTCGACTGGGTTTCCTGCTGCAGTGCGGGCTCGGTTACCTCTCACTCGAACGCTCCGCGCCCACGCTTTCCGGCGGTGAATCTCAGCGGATTCGACTTGCCGGACAGATCGGCTGCGGCCTTGTTGGTGTCGTCTACATCCTCGACGAACCCTCCATCGGCCTGCATCCTCGCGACAACACCATGCTGCTCAGCAGCCTCCAGCGGTTGCGGGATCAGGGCAACACCGTGATCGTCGTCGAGCATGATGAAGAAACCATGCGGGCTGCGGATCACATCGTGGATTTCGGGCCCGGTCCCGGCGTGCTGGGTGGCGAAGTTGTCGCTGAAGGCTCCGTCGATGATATTCTCAAAGCCCCCCGCAGCGTCACAGGACAGTTCCTCTCGGGGCGACAGACCATTGACATTCCCGCCACCCGCCGTGCCCCCGACCGTGGCTGTATCGTCGTCCACGACGCCTCACACAATAACCTCAGAAACGTCACGGCTGAATTCCCGCTGGGCCGGCTGATCTGTGTGACCGGTGTCAGCGGATCCGGGAAAAGCAGCCTCGTCAATGATATCCTCTGGCAGGTGGTCAATCGCGACATCAACGGCGGTCTGGGCGAACCGGGCAAACATGATCGCATTGAAGGCCTCGAACTCATCGATAAGGCGATCGATATCGATCAGTCACCGATTGGGCGCACGCCGCGTTCCAACCCGGCTACCTATGTCAAGGTCTTCGACGAAATTCGGAAGCTGTTCACGCAGCTGCCGCAGTCAAAAATCCGTGGCTATAAGGATGGCCGCTTCAGCTTCAATGTGGAAGGTGGCCGCTGCGAAGCCTGCGAAGGTCACGGGGCGACAAAGCTGGAAATGGATTTCCTCGCCGATATCTGGGTGCCCTGCAACGTCTGCGAGGGGCGTCGCTTCAATCGCGAAACACTGGAAGTCCGCTTCCGCGAAAAAAGTATCGCTGATGTGCTCAACCTTGAAGTTCGCGAAGCCCTCGAACTCTTCGACAGCTTTCCGAAAATCAAACAGCTGCTGCGGGCACTCCGCGATGTGGGGCTTGATTACATGCAGCTGGGACAGGCCTCACCCACGCTCTCCGGCGGAGAAGCTCAGCGGATCAAGCTGGCCCGCGAACTCGGCAAACGGTCGACCGGAAAAACCCTGTATCTGCTGGATGAACCCACAACCGGCCTGCATTTCGCTGATGTGAAAAAGCTGATCGAGGTGATGCAGGGGTTCGTGGATTCCGGAAACACGGTCATCGTCATCGAACACAACCTTGATGTCATCAAGACCGCTGACTGGATTCTGGACATCGGCCCGGAGGGTGGTTCCGGTGGTGGCCGTATCGTCGCACAGGGCACACCGGAACAAATCGCAGCCTGCACTGAATCACACACCGGAGCGGCACTCCGCGCCGTGCTTCCCGGCTTCAAACCCAAAAAAGCTGCCAAACAGAAGAAAAAAGCCGACTCCAAATCCGACCCCTTCGTACTTAGCCAGTCCATCCGCATCTCCGGTGCCACGCAACACAATCTGCAGAAAATCAGCCTCGAAGTACCCCGCGAAAAACTCAGCGTGTTCTGCGGCCCCAGCGGAAGCGGCAAAACTTCCCTCGCCATGGATACGCTGTACGCCGAAGGCCAGCGACGCTACGTCGAAAGCCTCTCCGCCTACGCCCGACAGTTCCTCGGACAAATGCCCAAACCTCGCGTTGAAAGCATTCAGGGACTGAGTCCCGCCATCGCCATCGAACAGAAAACCGTCGGTGCGACTCCGCGGTCCACAGTTGGTACGGTCACGGAGATCTATGACTACCTGCGAGTGCTCTTCGCGAGACTCGGACAGCCGTTCTGCCCGCACTGTCAGGTACCGGCCGTCAAGCAAACCACCGATCAGATTGTCGAAAGCATCCTGCAGCTGCCCGCCGGAACCCGGCTGTTGCTTACCGCTCCCCTGCAGATCGACCGCACAGTGCCCTTCACCAAACTTCGCGATCGGCTCCGCGAAGATGGCTTTGCTCGTGTTCGTGTTGATGGCACGACTTACGATCTGGACCAGTTTCCCGACATCGATCATCGCAGACAGCATGAGCTGGCGATTGTTGTGGACCGCGTTGCCGTGGATTCAAAGCAGCGGTCTCGCATTGCAGACTCCGTGGAAGCCTCGCTGGAACCCGGCAAAGGCGTCATGCTGGCCGTGATCGCCGATTCCACCCGTCCCGAACCGGAATGGCAAACGCTGCGATTCAGCCTGCATCTGTCCTGCAGTCAGTGTCAGCGCTCCTTCGAACCGCAGACACCACAGAAGTTCTCCTTCAACAGCCCGCTTGGCTGGTGTCAAAGCTGCGAAGGGCTCGGCCGCGAATTCGGCGCCAACCAGGCACTGCTGATTTCCAGTCCCGAACGATCGCTCAGAGAAGGGGCTATCGGAGCATGGCCGGATCCTCGAACCAATCCCACCTTTCTGATGTTCCTCGAAGCGCTCGCTGAAACCTTCCGGCTGCCACTGGACGAACCGTGGTATCGGCTGACCCCGCAGCAGCAGCGGGTGGTTCTGTATGGGGACGAGGAACGCTGGGTGGAGGTTTCAGCAGAGCGTCAGCTGCGGGTTCGCGAAGAACTGGCTGCCGGTGGTCGTGCCGCCGGGGTGCAGCTGCCGTTTGGACAGCAGCCAGGTTCACCGGCAGCGTTCCGCGTTCGCTACCGCGGCCTGTATCCGGCAATCGAAGCCGCATCCCGCCTGTCCTATTCGCATCGTCGGTCGCTGATGGAAATGGCGGGCGAACGGGATTGTTCGGCATGCCACGGAAGCCGCCTGCAGGCTGAAGCGGCGGCTGTGCGTCTGCGGGATGTCACGCTGCCGCAGTTCTGCCGCATGCCACTTTCTGAGGCGCTGAGTTTTCTGCAGAATCTGAAGCTCAGCCGCGATGAAAAGCGAATTGCCGGTGACCTCCTGAATGAAGCGGCGCACAGACTGACCTTCCTCGTCGAAGTCGGACTTGAATATCTCACGCTGGATCGCGGTATGCCGACGCTGTCTGGTGGAGAGTCGCAGCGGATTCGGCTTGCCGGTCAGGCCGGTCGGTCGCTCACCGGCGTACTGTACGTGCTCGACGAACCCACCATCGGACTGCATCCGCGGGACAACGGACGGCTGCTCGCGGCTCTCAAACGACTCCGTGATCTGGGCAATACGGTGCTGCTGGTCGAGCATGACCGTGAGGTGCTTGCCGCCGCTGATCAGCTTTACGACTTCGGCCCCGGAGCAGGCCGATTTGGGGGCACTGTCACGGCTCAGGGCAGCCCGGCCGTCGTGCGTCAGCATCCACGGTCACTGACGGGGGCGTATCTCAGCGGCCAGCGGGCGATTCCACTGCCGTCGGTGCGGCGCGTCTGTCTTGCAGGCTGGCAGGATGACGGCCGGCCGAAGTTTGCCACAACGGAACAGGCCGGGGTGGGAAAAAAGGCCATGCCCGGCGCACCCGTGCCCGCACTGGAATTGCTCGGCGCCACCCAGAACAACCTGCAGCAGGTTAATCTCTGCATTCCCCTGAAGACGCTGACCTGCATTACCGGCGTCAGTGGTTCCGGGAAGAGTTCGCTGATGATGAATACACTTGCCCCTGCCGTCGCGCGACGGCTCAACCTCACCACCGAATCCCCCGGTCCGTTTCGCGAACTGCACGGCGTCGAACACCTCAGCCGAATTGTCACGGTCGACCAGAATCCGATCGGCACCACACCCGCGTCAAATCCCGCCACGTACGTGGGGGTCTTTGATGAGATTCGTGAGTTGTTCTGTCGCCTGCCGGATGCCCGGGTGCGCGGTTTCCGACCCGCGCGATTCAGCTTCAACCGGGCTGGAGGACGCTGTGAAGACTGCGAAGGCATGGGGCAGAAGAAAATCGAAATGCACTTCCTCCCTGATGTCTGGGTGGAATGCCCGGTTTGCCGCGGCAAACGATACAATACGGAAACCCTGGCCGTGAAATTCAATGGCTGCAGCATTGCGGATGTGCTGGAGCTCTCCGTCAGCAAGGCGCTGGAACTCTTTTCAAACGTCCCCAAAATCCGCGCGCCGCTGGCTACTCTGGATGCCATCGGGCTCGGCTATCTCACACTGGGACAGTCAGCACCCACACTCAGCGGCGGTGAAGCCCAGCGCATCAAACTGGCTGCCGAACTCTGCCGACCCAATCGCGGACGCACCCTGTACCTCCTGGATGAGCCCACGACCGGGCTGCACTTTGATGACATCCTCAAACTGCTCAGCGTCCTCGGAAGCCTTGTCGAACAGGGCAACACGGTGGTCGTCATTGAGCACAATCTGGATGTGATCAAGACAGCCGACTGGGTCATCGATCTGGGGCCGGAAGCCGGACGAGGTGGCGGACGCATTGTCGTGCAGGGCACTCCCGAGGACGTCGTGCAATACGCCGAACAGGTGGCAGCAGAAGCGGAAACCGTCGGCAGCAAAAAGGAACGCACACGCAATCCGCCCCGGCCACGGTCCTGGACCGGTGAATTGCTGGGGCCGGCCCTGAAAGAGTCAAAGCAGGGGGACATTGCCATTTTCGATGCAGCACAACTGGCTGAAAAACGCGCCGGCGACGTCAGCATCGAAGAACTTGGGCGTGCTGCCAAACTTCCGTGGGAAATCGACGGGCGGAAATGGCACACGCAGGACCGTGTCTCGAATTCAGGTCAGCCATGCAGGTGGGATGGAGCAGCGTTGACGTGGGTGCTTGAAGAACTGGCTAAGTCCCCGGATCTGGCCCCGGTCAACTGGAATGATCGTTCCACGGTCGAAGTCAAACCCGCCGGAGGACTGGGCTGGTTCCTGCACGCACGCACTGCTGGAGACTGGCTGTTGTCCCTGTGTTTTCGTGTTCGCCGCGATACCTTCACCACGGAACAGCTGGACACCGAACTCGGACTGCTGCGGCTCGATGACATCAAGGAAATTCCGGTGTACAACAGCGAGCCCCGCGTGCGAGCCCGGAATCTGAAAACCGCGTGGCAGGAAGTCACCGTGCAGGTCTGGAAAAAATCTGAAATCGATACCCCGGCATTTCGGAAATTCCTTGCAAAGGCACTGCAGTCCTGTCTTCAGCTCAGCAAGGCTGAAGCGGCCAATCCCGAAGACCTGATGCCCTGGAAAAAGCTCGGCCGTCGCTGGCACGAACTCCGCAAGGGTCTGCCCGGCAGTGGTCGCGTTCCCTGGGAATTCGGCCTGATTGAGCACCTGCTGCCGGCGGTGGAATCGTCACTGCAGGGATTCACTGTCGACTACGGTTTGCGCAGCAAGATCAACTGGAGCCACCCCGAAGAGGATACGGTCGTCGCCGAGCTGCACACGAAACGCAGTGATGGTGTTGACCTCTGCCTCTGCTGCCGCCCCGGAGAAATCACCATCGGCGCTATCGCCAGCCTCGGCGAATCTCAAACCATCACTCCTGACAAAGGCTATGACCTCGTCCGCATTCGATTCACCACCGAACAACAAGCCAGGGCGACCGATGTCAAAAAGTTCCTGCAGACAGTCACCGCTCGACTTGTCTCCTCTGTAGAATAGTCAGCACCGCGCGGCTCCCCCCCGCACGGGGAGGATGCCGGGGGTGAGGGGTGAAACGCCATTGTCAACACGCCACATCCGCAATGTCCGCGGATGGCACGTTTGAATTGTCTTCCAACAGATCTCAGAGCGGCTCCGTTCGCTCCTGACGGTGAGTACGGCCGGGGCTCGGCCCGAAACGCACCGCAGCATGCCACAACCGCAACGCTGGCGAATGGCGTGGTTCACCGTTTTTTCATCCTGATCCATTATGCTTTCCGTGTGTTTCCCTCTCACTTCACAGGAGCCCCCTGAATCATGACCAGCCGCAAACTTGCCAGCTTCAGTCTCTCACGTCGCCAGATGATCCTTGCGGGGTGTTCAGCAGCCGCATTGCCGCTGCTGCAGCGCGATCTTGTCGCGTTTCCCTCCTGTCGTGCTCGCACGACTGCCAATCCCTTTACGCTCGGGGTTGCTTCCGGTGATCCGGCACCTGATGGATTCGTCATCTGGACTCGTCTTGCCCCAGCACCCCTCGATGGTGGTGGCATGCCGCCGGAGATTCACGACGTTCGCTGGGAAGTCGCTGCTGATGATCAATTCCGTGACATTCTGCAGACAGGTTCCGTTCCCGCTACTCCACAACTGGGCCATTCTGTTCACGTTGAACTCACGGGACTCCGCCCGGACTCCTGGTACTGGTACCGCTTCATGCACGGGGATGCCGTCAGCCGGACGGGACGTGCCCGAACAACGCCGGCTGCGAATTCCCTTCCTTCGCAGCTGAGGTTCGCGTTCGCCTCCTGCCAGCACTATGAAACCGGATTCTTTACGGCCTACAGGCACATGGCTGAAGAACCGCTGGATCTGGTGCTGCACCTGGGAGATTATATTTACGAGTATGCCGGAATCGATGGACGCGTCCGCAAACACAGCGGCCCGGAAATCACGTCCCTTGAACACTATCGCAACCGCTATGCTCAGTACCGCACCGATGAGCACCTGCAGACCGTGCATGCGCTGTGCCCATGGCTTGTCGTCTGGGATGATCACGAATTTGACAACAATTTCGCCGGCGCGATCTCAGAAGAAGACGGTATCGACCCCGCAGAGTTTCTGCTCCGCCGCGCTAATGCGTGGCAGGCGTGGTATGAACACATGCCCGTCCGACGATCCTGCCTGCCCCGCGGCGCAGACCTGACACTCTATCGCACCATCGACTTTGGCCGGCTGGCCCGCCTCGAAATGCTCGATACCCGCCAGTACCGGACCGACCAGCCCAATGGCGACCGCCTGAAACCACTGTCCGGTGGAGCCCTCGATCCGGCCGGGACATTGCTGGGTGAAGCCCAGGAACGCTGGCTGATGCGCGAACTGCTGGATTCCACAGCCCGCTGGAATGTGCTTGGTCAACAGGTCATGATGGGACGCGTTGACCGCAAGTCCGGCCCCGAAGCTCTGTTCAGCATGGACCAGTGGCCAGGTTACGAAGTTGCCCGCAAACGGCTGCTGCGGTTCCTTGATGAACGCCGCGTTCCGAATCCGATTGTCCT
>JBEIEK010000074.1:0-19898 GCA_040382995.1 Planctomycetaceae bacterium | reverse complement strand
GGAGACCTGATGGCGTACAACGAGAGCCAGGTCGGACCCTTTCATCGTACGGGCCAGGCAGATGATGCGCCTGCAACCTCAGCGATAGCTGTTGCGTTTGCGGCCTGTAGGGCCAGCTCCATCAGCCTGGCATGTAATGCCAGGTCCCACGATCCCGGAGTTCCGTTGCCCTGTCAGGGCAGCTCTCAGCAGAAATCAGCTGTGAGCAGGGTGGAATGCGTGGGTGGTCGCGTGTCGCGGGCGAGCATGAATTCGTGTGTTCCGCGGGCGTAGTTGTTGCGCATCCGTGCCAGGCTTCGGCGGCGATGCCAAGGCCGACGTTTACACAGGCATCGCATGCACCCACACGTTCCCGCCCCCTTATGCAGACACAGCCATCCGCGACATTGAACTCCGGCCACCGGCACCGGGAAGGAAGGGAACCAGAATTGAGATGTTCTGGTTGCTGGCGGACACAAAGACGGGTGGTCCTGTGTTCCACTGGCGAACTGCGAGAGTCTGACCGGCTTCGCAGTTTGATCCTTCACGGTGCCGGGGGTCGGGTCAGTGACGCGGCATTTACTGCACCACGTCGCGCGGGGCGTCGGCGTTGATGGCTCCCTCGGGTGTCTGAGCAGCCGGCGGTGCGGGTGGGTTTGGAACGGGTTCCGGGGCTGTTTCGGAATTCAGGTTGGCCTTCGCGGGGTCTCGTTCAATGGTGCCAACAGGTGAAGGCCAGGCGAATTCACGGGGTTCGGCATGAACATGTGAGTTGGGTCGGGCGTGAGTCCGTTCGAGTGCTCGCAGGCGAGCATCCTGAATTGCATCGGCATTCCAGCTGCCTTCAGCCAGCTGAACTCCATTGACATCCAGCAGATTTCCTGTGGAGAGATTGAGTGCGGTGATGGCTTTGTTGTAGTTGATGACCTGGCGGTAGTAGGCAGCTTCGGCTTCGGCGAGACTGGCCTGAGCACGGAGGACAAGGTCGAGCGTTGTGGTGCCGACTTCGCGTTCTGCTTCCAGCAGCTCCACGCGTTTTTCGGCGGCGATGACGCGATTGAAATTTGATTCCGCGGCTGCCCAGGCTGCGGCCACATCCTGGATGGCCGTCGCGATGTCATGAGCGATGCTGCGTTCCTGAGCTGCAAGGATGGCGTTGGCTCGGGCCAGCTGCAGTTCGTAATTGCGGGCCTGGCTGCGCGGTTGTCGCAGCCCGATGGGAATCGACATTTCCAGCCCCATGGACCAGGTGTCCAGGTCCTGACCGGTCATCGACCCGTAGCCACTGCTGCCATTCCCCGAAATCAGCTGGTCGCCAAAACCGTTGACAGCATAGGAGCCGACAGCATCCAGTTGAGGACGAACAAGGCTGCGAGCTGCATCCAGCTGCAGCTGCAGGCTGCGGATCTGCCATTTCTGACGTCGCAGTTCGGTGCGTTTCACGAGTCCGTCCGTGAGACAGGCTTCCCAGTCGGCGTGGAATTCGGCTTTGACAGGTTCGGTCACCGGTCGCAGGACAGTGCCGTCGTTCATGGGCAGGGCGATCAGTCGTCGCAGGGCACTTTCCGTGTTGTAGACGGCATTCAGGGCCAGCTCCAGCTGGGCTCGTGTTTCGTAGAAGCGATCGCGTGCCTGAAGTTCGTCGGCCAGTTTGAGCGTTCCCACTTCGACCTTGGTGCGAGCTTCGCGCCAGGTCTGAAAAGCGCTCTGGTGGGTTGACACGGTGGTGTCGTAGATTCTGTATGCGAGGTACAGGTCCCAGTAGGCATTTTCAATGTCACGCAGTCCATCCCGGACGGCCATCTCGAAGTCGGCCAGCGTGATGTCCTGATTGATGCGGGCGATCACGACGCCCTGGCTGACCCCGGCAATCGCTCCAAAGCCGGGCCTCAGGGGGCCTGCGACGCGAGTGAATTCTGTGCCGGCACCTGCCAGCAGCGGCTGGCGAACCTGGGCGCCCAGCGAACCTGCGTAGGAGGATGGATAGAGCGGAGCGCCAAAGGCGCTGCCAAGGTAATCCCACGAGTGGAAGACGCCGACGGTGCCACCACTGGCGAGTGCCTTATCGATGCCGGTGCGAAACGCCGCGGTTTCGCTGCCGATCGAGAACGGTGCCGACTGATGCGTCATGCGACGATCGCGGCCCCAGCCCATTGATGTTGCCCAGCGGGCGTCGAAGTCGGACAGAGCGGCTTCGAGACCGCGACGACCGAAGAGGACACCGGTCTCCTGGATGGCGGAGTCGTAAACGGTGGAAACGCCTTCCGGTCCCGCAAGAACTCGCGCCGCCCCGGCACCCCCAAGGGCGCTTGTTTCCACAACCTGGTTGCGCGACAGTGCAGTGAGTACTGCTTCTTCCAGAGTGAACTCGCGCACTTCGTCATCCACGCGACGATCAAGGCTGCGGGGAGCGTCCGTGGTCCGCACCGCTTCGGTTGTCGGGCCGTCCACCAGCGGATGTTCAATCGCCGTGTTGTGCGACTTGAAGTACTGCAGCGGTTTATCACCGTCAACGTACTGCAGATCGGAAAGTCCGGGTTTTGCCGTCGCCGAACACCCGACCTGTGTGAGCGGGAGCGTCAGTGGCAGCGTCAGCGATAATGCGGCGAGCCCGCGCCCCAGTTTCCGGGCCCAGTTCCGCTGCCGAAATCCATTTGCCAGACGATTCATGGAACGTCCCTGTCAACTTCCAGGCCATGGGCACTGCAGTCAAGTCATCCACCGGCCGTGCTATCGTCGATTCCTTCGGAATGCCTTGAATATTCGGAGAGGGGACCGTATTCGGTATAAGGCATTCCAAGCATTTTTCTGATAAACACGACCTCACCTGCGTCGTTTCCCTCAATTGCGTGACCGGCAAACTGCAGGGCGTATCCGGCAAAAAAGCTGGACACCGCCCAATACCACTCAAGTCCGCGGATCGCGAGGATCACGGGGACGACAAAAGTCACCGGGACTCCGATGGCATGCAGCAGCTGGTTCCAGCGATTGCGGTGGCGGGGCAGGTAGTTTTGCAGAAATCGCCTGATCATGGATTCATCCTCAGAGAATTGCGGGGCCGTTCGGGGAACCGAAGTCTGAATCTTCCCCCCCACAGCACCTGAACAAGCAAATTCTCCGAAAAAACCTCGAAAATCCACGGAATTCACTGGTTCAGGGCTTGAGAACCAACACACATCAGGGGAAGAATGGCTCCATGGGCACTTCAAACGCAAAACCAGCCCGTTTTCTGTCCGTGGCGATTTCCGTCACGCTGGTTCTGATTGCGCTCGCGGGACGCCCCCTGCACCTGCTGGAACATGCCACCCCCACGGCGGCCGTGGCGTCCGCTGGCTGTGCCTGTGTGCATCACGCACCGGTGGTCTGCCACAACCTTCCGGTGCGGTCCGCTGACCCCAAATCCCCCAGTTCGCCGGATGGCGATCACGATCCCGATCGCTGCAATGTCTGTCTGACCTTCCTGCTGCAAAGCCTTCCTGAGGCGCAGGTTGTTGCTGAACAGGTGATTCCGCTTGAGGTGCGGCGAATTCTGCCGAACGACAGGCTGCTGGCTGAGGTGCCATGGAGCACCGCGTCGGCTCGCGGGCCCCCCTGCAAGTGAAGCGAAGTGTGCGGACCCTCGCGGGCCTGCACGACTCATGTTCCAGCCTGCCGGATCGCGGTTCACATCGCCTCCGGATTTTTCCAGGCATCCTCGTCTCGCTTCACCCACTGTCGGTCCTGCCTTCACAGGACAGGCGGTTCAGCTCAGGAAACTTCTCCCATGTCTATTCGGCATTCAAGCCGTCCCCGCGGCTTAACGCTCATTGAACTGCTGGTTGTCATCGACATCATCGCGATCCTTGTGGCACTCCTGCTCCCGGCTGTCCAGCAGGCCCGCGAAGCGGCTCGGCGGACGCAGTGCAAGAATAACCTCAAGCAGATCGGCCTTGCTCTGCACAACTACCATGAAATCCACAAGGCCTTCCCATCGGGCTGGATTGGTGTGAACACATTCGGGCTGCCAGCCGCGCACGATGGTGGCAGCGGAGCCGGCTGGGCGGCAATGGTGCTGCCCATGCTCGAACAGAACAACCTGTGGCAGCAGTTCCGTTCCAGCCTGTATCTGACGGACCCCGCCAACTCCGCTTTTCTTGCTGCCCAACTGCCGATGTATCGTTGTCCTTCAGATCCCCAGCCACCGTACTTCGACCTTTCTGACGAAGACGGGAACGCGGTTCTTGCCCGGCTTCCCGTCGCCAACTACATCGGCGTCTTCGGGACGGAAGAACTGCATGGCTGCGAGTACGATCCGGGAATCGCTCCGGTCAGTCCCAGCGGTCAGTGCATGGGTGATGGCATCTTTTTCCACAACAGCCGAGTTCGCATTGCGGACATCACGGATGGCACCAGCAATACGCTGATGGTGGGTGAGCGTCGTACGGATCGCCTGCTGAGCTGGTACTCCACTTGGCCGGGAGTGATCGCGGAGGGTGAAGAGGCTTTCCAGCGGATTCTGGGAGTGGCCGATCATCCGCCGAATGACCCGCACCTGCACTTCGATGACTTCAGCAGTCCTCACACCGGCGGGGCGCAGTTTGTCCTTGGAGACGGTTCTGTCCGTTTTGTTTCCTCCAGCATTGATGACGGACTTTACGGTGGTCTGGCAACAATTTCGGGTGGTGAAGTGCCAGGTGAATTCTAGCATCTGACGGGGACCACCGACTTTTCCCCGCACAGCAACTCGATGTACACTTCCCGCGTGGCCGGTACTTGCAGAGTACCGGCCACGCTGTCGTTTCCGCCCCCGCGAACGGCAGAGCGCGTTCAGCGGGGGAAGCTGTGTTATCAAGGGAAAGCAAAATGCCCTGGCGACTTGTGATACCCGTTATCCTGGCACTCTGCGGCTGGTGCTGTTCAACCGTCGCCGCTGACAAGCCCCTGAACGTACTCTTCATCATCGCCGATGACCTGAACAACAGCATGGGCTGTTACGGCGATCCACTTGTCCGCACCCCCAACCTCGACAGGCTGGCCGCCCGGGGGACTCGATTTGACATTGCCAACTGCACATTCCCGCTGTGTGGCCCCAGTCGAAACTCACTGCTGACGGGGCTCTATCCAAACTCCACCGGAATCCTCGCCAACAGCCAGATCTTCCGCCAGACAATCCCTGACGCCATCAGTCTGCCACAGTGTTTCCGGCAGCAGGGCTACTTTGCAGCCCGCATCGGGAAGCTCTATCACTACAACGTTCCGAATTCGATTGGCACGGTGGGGCATGACGACCCCGCCTCGTGGGAACTGCAGCTGAATCCGGCAGGCGTGGATCGGACGCTTGAACACGATCGCATTTTTTCACTGGTACCCGGGCAGTTCGGCGGAACGCTCAGCTGGTACGCGTCGCCCCACAGTGATGAACATCACACCGACGCTCTCCAGGCGGCTGACACCGAATGGGTGCTGGAACGCTGCGCCCGCGAAGCTCACCGTCCCTTTTTCCTCTCTGTTGGTTTCTTCCGTCCGCATACGCCCTACGTGGCCCCCCAAAAACCATGGTTCGACATGTACGATGTCAATGCCATGCCTGTCGTCAGCAACGTCGATGCAGACCTCGCGGATATCCCGCCACCGGCACTCGCCAGCCGCAAAAACGAACAGGCCAGAATGTCTGATGAACAGCGTCAGCAGGCACGTCAGGCCTACTACGCCAGCATCAGCTTTATGGACGCCCAGGTGGGACGAATTCTGGATGCACTCGATCGCCTGCAGCTCACGGATCGCACAATTATCGTGTTCACCAGTGACCACGGGTATCATCTTGGCGAACACGGACTCTGGCAGAAGCAGAGCCTGTTTGAGGAAAGCAGCCGTGTTCCGCTGCTCATCGCAGCCCCCGGTACAGCGGCGGGGCAGGTCTGCCGGGCGCCCGTGTCCCACGTGGACCTCTTCCCTACACTCACCGAGCTTTGTGGCATCCAGCCTCCAGCAGGTCTGCAGGGACAAAGCCTGCTGCCACTGCTGAAGGACAACCAGGCAACCAGTCGCGGCTGGGCACTCACGCAGGTCGTGCGGGGCAACAACGCCGGTAACGCCACCAAAAAGAAACAAACCGCAACGGACGCTGGTTCCTCAAGGCTTTTCGGCTACAGCATTCGAACGCAGCGTTTCCGCTACACGGAATGGGACGCCGGCCGCGCGGGACGTGAACTTTACGACCACCAGTCGGACCCCCGCGAACTGACAAATCTCGCCGAACACCCCGACCACGCTGCAACCGTCACGGAACTCACCGCCCTGCTCAAACAGGCCGTCGAGTCCACTCTTCCTGCGTCCGGCCAGATCCCCGAAGTTCGGGAAGGTCTCTGGGCTCCGCTGCTCCTGAAACCCTGAAGTCCAAACCCTGAACGCCCACGGCCCAAACCGGAATCCCGCCCATGCGATCCTACCCTCCGCGGCTCACCAGCCTGCCCGTCGCAATCCGCTCGCTCACTGCCTGTGCCGCCCTCGCCACCGGTTTCTGGACAGCCCTCGCCTGTTCCACAGCCACAGCCGGTCCGCTGCAGCAGCCTTCCGCAGCTGCTGAACTTGTGGACCTCTGGGAAGGCACGGCCCCAGACGAAACCACGCGCGAGCCAGGCACGGCGTTGCCGCAGCGTCCGGAAGAACAACCGCCGGTCACCCGCATCACCGGTATCACTCAGCCGCAGCTGGCTGTCTACCTAGCAAAACAGTCTGCCGCCCCGCGTCGTGCCGTGCTGATACTCCCGGGGGGCGGATTTCGTCGCGTGGTGGTGGACAAGGAGGGCAGTGAGATCGCCGCCTGGCTGAATGGTCTGGGCATTTCTGCTTTTGTGCTGCGCTACCGGACCGCTGACGACTCCAGCAAAACGCCGTGGCTGAAACCGCTCCAGGACGCCCAGCGGGCGATGAATTTGATTCGTTTCCGAGCGGCGGAATGGCAGATCGACCCGGATCAGCTGGGAGTCGCCGGATTCTCTGCCGGTGGTCAGGCCGCTGCCAGGCTGCTGGGGGATGGCGGACAATTGGCCTACAAGGGTTCGGCGGCGGATCCCATCGACAGGCTGTCCCATCATCGGCCCGACTTCGCCCTGCTGATCTATCCCTGGAATCTCTGGAATCCCGACACGGAGCAGCTGCTCCCGGAACTACAGATCTCGGCCAGACTTCCACCTGTGTTTCTTGTGCATACCCACGATGATTCCGCTTCCTCACTCAGCTCAGCAATGTTCTACGCGGCATTGCGAAAGCACAGGGTTCCCGCCGAGCTGCATGTGTTCGCCAGTGGCGGTCATGGCTATGGACTCCGCCAGATCCCCGGTTCACGCATCAGTTCATGGCCGGAACTGGCCGCTCACTGGCTGCAGGGACTGCCATCGGCTGGCGAGCAGAAATGACGGCTGGCTGCAGCTCCCTGTGAAAACCAATTCGAATCCGCTGATCCACCCCATGTCTTCTGCGTTTTACAAAGCTACATCACCTCCATTCTGAAGTTTCTGATGAAAGGTCCCGCATGTCGCTCGAACCAGAAGGCTCCCCGGAATCCTGGCCACCACTGGGCCTGCCAACAGGCAGTGTCCGCGCCCTGCTCACGATGACAGTTGTCGGCGTTGTCATTCAGGCGATCGTCCGTGAACGCAGTCTCGATATTATCTGGACGGAAACGCTGTTGATCGCACTTGCGTGGTATTTCACGTCTCGCCGCTTTGTGGCACTTCCGCCCGACGTGATTGAGCGGCTGCAGCGGGAAGGTGTGATCGAGCGTGAATCATCGCCGCTGTTTCTGCCGCGGCACAGCATTCGCGTGTTTCTGGCCGGAGCGTTCGCGGGGTTGGGAGTCTGGCTTTACCAGCAGGGCCGGCTCTTCACCACTCGCGAGTTTTCACTGCTGCTGCTGGTTGCCGCCTTCGTGCTGGGAGCGGTGCTGCAGAGCATTTCAGGCTGGTTCCGCAAACGCAAACGCTCTCGTCCTTCATCCCGCTGGGGTGACCTGAAAGCATTTGCGGTGCTGTCTGTTGTGGGACTGGCTGCCGCGGCCGAGTTGCTGCCCGATCGCGGGCCGATTCCCGTGGAATTTGACCGCATCGCACTGGCGATGATGCTGTTTTACTTTGGTTCCCGCTGAAGCGATCAGCGAATCTCGGCGGCTCGCGCCAGATCCTCATCTTGGCCTGCCACAATCAGGGCATCGGATTCCTTCAGCACCAGATCGGGGTCTGAAACAAACGACATGCGATCGGACAGGACATCGTGGATTGCCACGACGGTCAGTCCGAAGTTTTGTCGCAGGGCCAGTGATCGCAGAGTTTTTCCGTTCCAGCTGGCGGGGACGCCCATTTCCTGGATGCTGAAGCCGGTGCCGATGGTGACATAGTTCAGCAGGCCGGAGCCGGACATGCGTTTGCCCAGCGAAATGGCCGATTCCCGCTCGGGAAAAATCGTTTCCGAGACGCCGAGGCGTTCCATCACACGGGCGTGGTCTCTGGAAATCACTTTGACGTAGACGTCGCGGATGCCGAGGTCATGCAGGGCCATGGTGGTGAGGATACTGGCGGTGATGTCGTCGCCGGTGCTGACGACTGCGGCATCGGCACCGCGGGCCCCCAGGCGTTCGAGGGTGGCGAGGTTTTTGGCGTCGCCGACGGCAGCGCGAGCGACAAACGGCGCGATCCGCTCGACTGCGTCTTCGTGCATGTCGATGGCAATCACTTCATGGCGCTGGGAGGCCAGCGATTCAGCGACACTGGATCCGAAGTTTCCGAGGCCCACGACGACAAATCGTTTCATGATTCAGCCCACCACAACATCTTCACTGGCATAACGAAAATCGCGGGCACCGCGGCGCGGCACGGTGAGCGCGGCGGCCAGCGTGAGCAGTCCCACGCGGCCGAAAAACATGAGCACAACAAGATTCAGTTTGCCAACCACGGAGAGCTTTGCGGTGATGCCCATGCTGAGCCCCACCGTGTTGAACGCACTGATCGCTTCGAATAAACATTCAGGCATCACGCGTCCCTCGGGCTGCATGCCGCTTTCGGAAATCGTCAGCAGGAGCATTCCCCCCATGGCGACTGCGGTGGCAATGGTAAACAGCCCAACAGCTCGATAGGTGGTCTCTTCCGGGATCGTTCGACACCAGACCGTGGTGAATTCCTGACCGCGCAGACGGGACCAGGCGAGAATCAGCAGCAGGGCCACGGTGGTGGTCTTGAGGCCTCCGGCGGTGGATCCTGGTGAACCACCAATCATCATCAGAATCATGGTCAGCAGATTAGTCGCGTCGGCAGCTTTGCCGTAGTCGATGGAATTGAAGCCGGCGGTTCTTGGAGTGATGCTGAGGAGCAGTCCGTTCACGAGTCGATCGAGGATCGGCAGGCGGCTGAGCGTGTTGTCCCATTCCAGAATGGTGAGCGGCACCCAGCCACCGACAATCAGTGCGGCGGTGGTGACAAGGACAATACGGGACTGCAGCGAAAATCGGCGGATCCGCTGCTGTCGTGAACGACGCAGAAACCCGAATACTTCTTCGTGCGTCAGAAATCCGAGGCCACCCAGGACGATCAGGCCGCTGATGGTGAGCAGGACTCCGGGGGAGTTCTGGAAGCTGATCAGATTGTCGGGGAACGTGGAAAAACCGGCATTACAAAAGGCGCTGACCGAATGGAAGACGGCGGGCCAGACTGCATTTTGCCAGCCCAGCTTCGGCCCCCAGCTGCACCACAGGAGCAGTGCGCCAGCCAGTTCAAAAATCAACGTGTAGCGGACGATATTCCAGGTGATCTGGCCGGCGGTCAGGTGTGGTGCGGCTTCGGAGGTGAAGATGCAGAGCGACTCTTCGCGGAGCGACAGGCGACGACCGAGCGCCGAGATGATCAGGCTGGTGAACGTGAGCACTCCGAGGCCGCCGAACTGGACCAGCAGGAGCAGTAAAGCTTCGCCGGCGAAGGTGAGATGCGAGCCGGGGTCGACGACGGCAAGGCCAGTGACGCAGACGGCACTGGTGGACATGAAGAGCGCATCGACCCATGTGAACGGGGTGGAGACGCAGATTCCCGGGAGCAGCCAGAGTCCGAGTGCGCCGGAGATGATCAGCGACGCAAAGGACACGATGAAGAGCTGGGGGGGGGTGAGCTTTTGCCAGATTTGCAGCTGGGTGCCCTGTGGCAGATCCCAGCGAAAGCCCGCGACGCGGCGGTCCATATACAGATCGCTGAACGGACAGAAATGGTCCCGGAACTTTCGGTCGACCTGACGGTCACCGCCGGGACGGCGAAAAGTCTCGCAGAAAATCCGGGAAAAGCAAGCCGGGGTGTAAAAACCGTGGAATCCAGCGTCTGAGACGCCTGGATACTGCTGACACTGACGGCAGAACGCGGTATGCTTTCCAGCCACCGCGTCGCCGTCGGGCCCAAAATCCATACAGCAGGTCCGCTGCTTTTCCGCCACACCGTCGCAAAGTCATCATCCATGTCGCCATCCGTCTATCAGGAAATTCTCCAGCAGCTGGAAAGTCTCCGACTGATCGACCCGCACACGCACATCAACCCGCTGCAGCCTTCCTCCTGCACGCTGGCCGACATTCTGGGCTACCATTACTACACCGAACTGGCACATTCAGCCGGCATGCCCCGCAGCCACATCGAACAGCCGGGGCTGGATCCAAAGGAAAAAGTCGGTCGGCTTGTGCCCTGGCTGTCTGCCATCGAAAACACGGCCCAGTACAGCTGGCTGCTGGAAATCTGTTCCCGCTTTTTCGATTTCAAAGACGATCGAATCACTGCTGACAACTGGGAAGCCCTCTACGATTCTTCCGCCGCCCGCATGGCTGCTCCAGGTTGGGACCAGCGGGTTTTGGAACTTTCCGGGCTTGACCAGGTCTACCTGACCAACGACTTCGATGATCCTCTCAAAGGCTTCAACACGCAGTTTTATGTGCCCTGTCTGCGGACTGATGACCTTGTCTTTCATCTGGCCAAACCCGCCGTTCAGCAGCGTTTTGCGGCTGCAACCGGGCTGGTTCCTTCCACGGCGGCCACTCTGCGTGAAGGTATCGGCCTGCTGTTCGCGCACTTCCTCAAACACAACTGCCGTGCCTGTGCCATCTCTCTTCCGCCCGATTTCAGCCCGCGTTTTGTCAGTGATGCAGTCGCCGATCCACTGCTGGGGGCTGTTGCCGGCGGTCAGACGCCCGATGCCGACCAGGCCGCAACGCTCAGTTCCTTCGTCTTCATGACGCTTGCGGACTTCTGCAGTCAGCACCAGCTTCCCTTCGATCTGATGATTGGTGTCAACCGTCGCGTCTACGAAGATGGCGTGTTTCAGGGACAGGATCTGTTCGATTCCCGCGTTTCACTCATTCAGTACAAAACGCTGTTCAACGCGTTCCCCCGCGTCACATTTCCTGTTTCGGTGCTGGCCGAAACCAGCAATCAGGAACTGGTCAGTTTTTCATGGATCTTCCCGAATGTTGTCACCAGCGGCCACTGGTGGTATTCCAACATACCGGTTTACATTGAACGGGACACCCGTGCCCGGCTGCAGGCTGTCCCGTCAGGTAAACAAATCGGCTACTACAGCGATATGTACAAACTCGAATTTGCTCTGCCCAAATTCGCCATGTATCGCCGTGTTCTGTCCAGGGTGCTGGCCCAGGACTTCGTGGCTGACAAGGGCTGGCCGATCGACAGGGCTGTCCGGCTGGGCCAGCAGATTCTTCGCGGCAACGTCGAACAGATCTTCAATCGTCCCCGCTGAAATCCTTCAATGCCCCTTTGAAAACACCCCTGCGACACCCATCACCGGCCGAAACTGGAAGACCCCATGGTGCGAATCATTCTGCTGACAGA
This sequence comes from Planctomycetaceae bacterium, assembly GCA_040382995.1. Classification (GTDB taxonomy): domain Bacteria; phylum Planctomycetota; class Planctomycetia; order Planctomycetales; family Planctomycetaceae; genus SXXK01. The sequence goes on along the minus strand of JBEIEK010000074.1, from coordinate 8,073 downwards.
TCACGAGACGGTCTTCGATCTGACTGAATTCCCTGCCAAGCTGGGACGACACCCGTCCTGCCGCGTCTCCATCGACTCCGGAATGGTCTCCCGCTTTCATGCGCAGATCATCCAGAAGGGCAGCAACTACCATCTGGAAGATCTTGGGGGCGCTAACGGAACGTTTATCAACGGCCATCAGGTGCCTCGGGAAACCGTCTACCAGACGCCGCTGGCCAACGGCGATCGCATCAAGCTGGGCCCCATCAAGCTGCGGTTCGAGAACACACAGCTGGTCAGTGACTTTGTCACCGGCACGGTCATGACCGACAGCAGTGAAGTTGAAATCGTCGACGGCAACTCATCCACCATCATGGGCAGTGCAGCGGCGGTCGGCTTTGGTGCCTTCGAGGTCAAGCCGGAAGAAAAGCTCAAGGGAATCCTCCGCATCAACAACGCGCTGGCGGGACAGGTCGATCCCGCCCGCATTGCCCCACTGATCCTCGACACACTCTTTGAAATCTTCCCCCAGGCCGACCGTGGCTCCATTCTCACCAGACAGGCCACAACCGACCGATTCATCCCCATCGCTCAGAAAACACGTGACGAAGGCAACGATGAATCCGTGCGACTCAGCCGCACCGTGATGACCAAAGTGCTGCAGGAAAAAACCGGCATTCTGTCCGCTGATGCCGCCAACGATGAACGCTTCAGCGCCAGCGAATCCATTTCCAACCTCACCATCCGCTCAATGATGTGCGTGCCCATGCTCGACCTGCAGCAGCACGCGTTCGGCATCATCAATCTCGATACGCAAAACCCCGCCAAAAGCTTTCGCGACGAAGACCTGCAGCTGCTCCTGGCGGTAGCCGCACAGGCTGCCACCGCCTGGGAAAACATGCGGCTTGCTGAAACGGCAGCCGAAAGCAAAAAACGCGAAGACGAAATGCGGATCGCCAAAGCCGTTCAGGAAGCGCTCCTGCCCGCTTCCATGCCAGTCGTGCAGGGCTATACCTTCTACGCATCCTACGATGCGGCTCAGGCCGTCGGTGGCGACTACTTCGACTGCTTCCCAATCGGCGACGACCATTCCAAAATCTGCTTTTCCTTCGGTGACGTCGCCGGCAAGGGTGTCCCCGGGGCGCTCATCATGTCCCGCATCGCCAGCGTCGTGCAGAACACCATGAAGTTCACCAACGATGTGGTGGTTGCCATCCGCCACATCAACAACCACATGTGCCACAACATGGCCTCCGGTCGCTTCGTCACCTACACGCTCGGCGTCATCGACCTCAAAACCAATCGCATGACGCTCGCCAACGCCGGGCACTATCCCGTTATTGTGCGTAAACCTGACGGCACGCTGGAAGAGATCGGCAAGGACCAGATCGGTATCCCGGTGGGAATCATGGAAGACTACGATTACGACGTGATCGTTCACGAGGTCACTCCAGGCGAGACCTTTCTCCTGCGGACCGACGGAGTGGACGAAGCCATGGCCCCCAACAGCGATCTTTACACAACAGAGCGCGTCCACGAGTTTTTCACGAAAGCCTCGGGTTCCGCAGCCGCCATTGGTCGTGCTCTCCTTGCCGACGTTCGCAAACATGCCAGTGGCCGAGCTCAGAATGACGACATCGCCATCATGGTCTTTGGCCGTGATGTCTGATCAGCCCGCCACAAAAATCCACCTTACGCTTGAAATCACCCCCCCGCCTCTGCCATTCTTCCCGGCTCGGTCAACTCCCGAACCCGCGTCTCTCACGTCGCATCCCCCCACTTCCCACAGGACGCCCGCCTCAATGCCACGTCTTCAGCGCCGCTCCTTCCTGAAATCCTCCGTCGGCTCCGCATCGCTGCTGTTCGCCGCCCCCGCCATCGCCCGTGCCGGACTCTCAGCCAACGAAAAACTGGGCGTTGCCGTCGTCGGCGTCAACGGTCGTGGTGGCGAACACATCGGCGAATTTCTGCGTGACGACCGCACCGAAATTCGCGTGATCGTCGATGTCGACGAAGCCGTCGCCAATCGCCGCTGTGACGACATCGAAAAGAAACAGGGACTCCGACCCACGCCCGTCACCGACATGCGTCAGGCGTTCGACAATAAAGCCGTCGATCTTGTCAGCACTGCCACTCCCAACCACTGGCACGCACTCACTGGCATCTGGGCCATGCAGGCCGGCAAACATGCCTACGTCGAAAAGCCCGTCTGTCACAACGTACACGAAGGCACGGCACTCATTGCCGCCTCCCGCAAGTACGGCCGCATGTGTCAGGTCGGCACCCAGTGCCGCTCCAGCAAAGCCATCATCGAAGCCGTCGAGTTCATGCGTTCCGGCGGTATCGGCGAAGTCAGGTTTGCTCGTGGACTGTGCTACAAACGCCGCAAATCCATCGGCGCTCGCGGCGATTACGCAATTCCCGCCACCGTCAACTTTGACCTCTGGAGCGGCCCCGCCGCCTTCACCGACCCCAAATGTACTCGACCCAACTTCCACTACGACTGGCACTGGCAGCGTCAGTACGGAAACGGAGACCTCGGCAATCAGGGACCGCACCAGACCGACATCGCCCGCTGGGGCCTGGGGATCGACACCCACCCCACCCGCATCCTCTCCTACGGCGGACGACTGGGATACCAGGCTGAACGCAAAGACCCCGCCTACATCGATGCCGGTGATACCGCCAACACTGAAGTCTCCATCTATCACTACGGAGATCGCTGCATCGTCTTCGAAACCCGTGGACTGTCTGTCGATGACAGCGACGACACCGAACTGAACACGCTCTTCCAAAGCAAAAGCGGCAACAAGGTGGGGGTCGTGTTCTACGGGACCGAAGGTTTCGTCGTTCAGGATTCCTACAGCCATTGCTGGGTCTACAACCGTGACATGCAGGTGGTGAAGGAATTCAAGGGTGGTGGCGAACACTTCAAGAACTTCGTCTCCGCCTGCCAGTCGGGCAAGGTGGAGGATCTGAATGCGGATGTTCGTGAAGGACACCTGTCGGCCGCCATCAGCCATCTTGGAAACATTTCCTTCTACATGGGCGAACCCCAGCGTCTGGCCGCCGACGAACTGGCCGCGGAGCTGAAAAAATTCCAGTCGCTCGACGACAACCAGGCTACGCTCCAGCGAACCCTGACGCATCTGGCCAAAAACGGTGTCGATACCTCCCGCGATTTCCTGTCACTGGGGGCCCTGCTGGAATTTGACCCCGAAAAGGAAACCTTCACCAACAACTCAGACGCCAACGCACTGCTCACCCGCGAATACCGCGCCCCCTACATCTGCCCCACGGCAGACCGCGTCTGACAACTGCCCCGCGATTCGTTCACCGCGCAACAGCGCCCGCAGCGAGGTTCTTAATGAACTTCCCTGCGGGCGGCTTCTTTTCAGGGGCGGGAGTGATGACTGGGTAATCTGCAGTGCCTATTTTTTTCGCCTGCGGCGAGCGGAACGTGATTCGGGTTCAGGGCCGATACGCTGGCGCCGCGCGTCCTGAAGGCGTTCGCGACGCTGCTGGATCTGGTCGAACAGCCATCCAGCGGCCGGACGCACCTCCACGGCGATATTCAGCAGAGCAGCGCGATCACCGATCGAGTGGGCGCGGATGGCCTCGAAGAAGGGCCGCAGCGAATGCTGATGTTCGCGGCGAATGAGCACCTGCTGGAACCATTCGCCGTGTCCCAGTTCCAGCAGCACGGCAGCCGTGTGAACCCAGTCGTCGATGGTGAACGGTGGCAGGCCGCTGGGGACCAGATCGAGTGCCGCATCGAGGTGGCTGGCGGCAGTTCCAAGATTGAGTTCGTGAGCGGCAAACAGGGCGCGGTGGAGCGCGTGGGTGTCGGCGAGTTCCAGCGAGGAGTCGTTTTCGATGGCAGCGAATGTCTGGCGGGCGGCGGCGATATCACCAAGATAATCGCGTTGCAGGAAGGCAAGATTGTGCAGGGCCATTGGACGTGATTCAGGGAATGCTGCGGCTTTTGCGAAGGCGTCGGCGGCATCGCCGTAGAGACCGAGGTGGTCCTGATACAGGTTTCCGAGGTTCTGCCACAGCGGGGCGTGCTTTGAAGCCGGCGATCTGGAGGTTTGACAGGTCCATTCCGTCTCTTCAACAAGATTCGGATCAGCCTGGCTCCTGGTTCCGGTGTCGAGGAATGTTCGGGCGTCTTCTGCATGGAGTTCCAGAGCACGTTTGTAGGCACGTTCAGCGGCAGCGTGATCAGCGAGGGAATACTGAAGCAGATTTCCAAGCCCAATCCAGAGTTGCGGGTTTCGTGGGTGCGATTCAAGTCCTTTGGAAAAGGCGGTCTGTGCGGCGTGGTGTTGGTGGAGCTTCGTGGTGAGTCTGCAGCCGAGGTTGTACCAGCCGTCTGATGTGTGAGGAGTTGACTGCATGAGGACAGCACTGGCCCTCTGCAGGGTTATGGGATTGAGTCTTGCTGAAAGCTGTTGTGGCAGGCTGTCGACAGCCAGTTGCATGGTGGCGGCGTCGGCCGCTGTAGCCAGTGTGCGTTCCCAGTCGTCGATGGAATCCGGATGGCAGAGGTGTTCGCTGGAATTGCTGTGCGAGCGGGCGAAGCGTTCGCGTTCACCGGGTTCGTAGAGTGTTTCAAGGAATTGGGTGAGAAACCGCACGGGCTGTTTGAGCCGGCGGGAGGCGTGTCGCATGAGGAACCAGATGTTGAAGAAGCGTTCTGCCAGCTGGTAACCGGTGCGTTTGGTGCCGAACAGCGGCACTTCCTCGACCACGCCAGCCTTGACGAGTCGATCGAGCTGACTGCTGATCTGGCCGGGTTCAAGGCGTGTGTTTTCGGTGAGTGTGCGGCTGTCGGCGGGATCCCAGTGTTCGGCAAGTCGGCTGATGATGACCTGTTGCTGATGGGAAAGTTCTTCGAACCGGGCTTTGTAGAGGGAGGTGACATCGTCCAGCAGTTTTTCGAGGTCTTCGGTGACGGAGGGTGAACAGTCTTCGGCATAGAGGTGGAACAGGAGCACGGTGGTGCGGGGGTTACCGCCTGTGAGCTGGTGCAGGGCCTGGAGGCGGCCGGGGTGGTCGAGCACGTGGCGGCGGATTGCCGGTTTGTTGGTGCGGTCGGCCAGCTGCAGCAGGAGTTTTCGCATGTCGTCGAGTGAGAGGGCGCGCAGCTGATGGATTTTGAAGTGATCGTAGAGTGGGAAGGAGTAGTCGCTGATAGCGGGGGGCAGCTGGGGGGCTGCGGCAATCAGGACCGGGGCGTTTGGTTCGGTGAGTGCGACGCGGAGGTCGTGCTGCTGATCGGACGAGCGTTCGAAGATCAGCTGCAGGTTGTCGACCAGCAGCACCGGGCGGCGGCCGGTGAGAGCGGCGGCATCGAGGAAGGTTTTGAGTGCAGTGCGGGCTGCGGCGGTGTCGTCTTTGGGTGAGGAGGGCTGGGAAGCGGTGATGGCGGAGACGAGCCTGTCAATTTTCTGAGCCTGATCCCGGTGACCTTCGCGATCGCAGGTGTCGGCGAGTGAATCGAGGCAGTTCAGCCAGAACTGGGAGAGTCGATCGATGTTGTACTGTTCTTCGGCGAAGGAGAGCGGAATAAAGCGGTCCTGCAGGGGTGGGCTGCGAAGCGCGGCGGCGATGCGCAGCAGCAGCGTGGTTTTGCCCATGCCGCGCTGTCCCACGAGCAGATGATGCTGGGGGTGGCTGTCCGGGGCTTCGCCGCTGAGGTCAGCCAGAATCCGCTGCAGGAGATCTTCGCGGACCGCGAAGAGCAGCGTGATTTCCTGGTCAGTCATGCGGGAAGGGTTGTAGACCCGCAGTCGGTGCAGGGGAATGGCGGGATGAGTTGGGGGAGCAGTTTCGGACATCAGCGGACCTCCCGGCGGTACCAGTATTCGCGGAGGAGAAAGGAGCGGAACGCGTAGCGACCGTGCTGTTCAAGCAGGTAGCCGTCGCGCTGGAGCATGGCAAGTAGCTGCGACAGTCGCTCGGCGATCATGTCCGGGTCGGCGAGGGGACTGGAGTGCAGAAGTTCGTGGAGCAGCAGTTGTCGCGGGATGCCGGCAGGGACGCTGCAGAGACGTTGCAGGATTCGCATGGCGATTGCATGGTCCGGGGCTGACAGCTGGTCCTTGAGGCGTTGTCGCCAGGTGTCAAACCGTGTGAAACCATCCGGCTGCAGCAGCCACTCGACAGCGTTTGTCACATCAGCCAGCTGCACGACAACGCGCGGCTGTCCGGACGTGGGCAGTCTGGCGGCTTTGAGCTCCGCAAGGGCTTGAATGATGATCTGCAGGTGATAGGGGATCGCCCAGCCGGCCTGTTGTAGGATGGCAGTCCGCACGTCGGCGGAAAGTTCCAGCCCGGCGGCAGGACCGATGGCTTCAAGAAAGCGGTGAGCCTCGTTGGTTTCAAGAGCTCCGAGGGATACCGGCACGAGGTCGGCGAGTGTTTTTGTGAGCGACCGCTGGTCGACGAAGGTGTCCAGTCCGATCGAGCCGAGGAAGATCCAGCGAATGCGGAGGTGGAATTCCTGTCGCAGGGCGCGCAGCCAGTGCAGAAATTTGGCGACTCGCTGCAGACCGTTTTCCTGGCGTTCGAGTATGAGCAGGAATTCAGGGAGTTCGTCCACGGCGATGATGGCTGTTCCGGCGTTGGGCAGCGTTTCGATGTTGCGAAGCAGGCTGGTAATCAGCGAGCGGATGGTGTCTTCGCCGGCTGATTCGCCGATCGGCACATCGAGTCCTCGGGCGGGGATCTTTTGCAGACCTACGGCCTCAGTGAATGCGCGCACCAGACTGCCAAGCTGCTGCTGCAGATCAGCGGTAAAGTGCCCCTGCTGCTGGAGGGAGGTAGCGAGTTTTTTGGCGAAATCGAGTTCGGAGTTGCAGTCTTCGGCGTTGAAATACACCGGTGAGCAGGATTCTCACGAGGCGCAACAGTTCGGTTTCGTGGCCGAAGAAGTCGTGGCCAGTGGCGGGGGTTCCGTTGATGTTGCGCATGGAAGCATGCCTTTCCTGAAGCCTGGCGTGATGCAACTACGGCGCAGGCAATCGTAGGCTGAATTACATGAAAAATCAAGAACAGAATTAAAACATGAACCAAAAAAGCATTAATCATATGCTGTTTTTAATCGCATTTGAATAAATGCAAAATTGATTCTTTTTTGATGTGCGTCAGCTTTCTCTCCGCCATCCCCACCACAAAACACCGCTCACTTGAAATACCACCGCGCTTCTGCCATCTTTTCGATCCTGGCCACCCCACCCCGGCTTCTTCCGCACCGCATGACCTGGTTCCCAAAAGGATTGCCGGTTGCCAGCCACGCTCTCCGCTCAGCTTCTTCCTGAAGTCCTCTGCCAGGAAATCTTATCCGCCTTTGTCAAATCCGATGTCCATTCGCTCGCTCAGCCAACCCTACAGCCTCACTGGCGCGCCATCGACACATGTCGACCGGGTCGACACGCGGATCTTCCAGCTCACCTACTACATGCACTGCATGGGGTGCAGCTTCTGCAATGATATCTGCTGCCAGTATGGTGTCGACGTGGATCTGGACAATGTCGCACGACTGCAGGCGGCCCCGGAGGAACTGGAGCAGTTTGTTGGTCGTCCGCGATCCCAGTGGTTTCAGAATCAGGTGGTGCTGGATCCCGAGTATCCGGGCGGAGGCTATCGCCGCACGCAGGTCATCGACGGTCGCTGCGTGTTCCTCAATCGCAATGGTCGCGGCTGTCTGGTGCATTCCTGGTGCCTGCAGCAGGGTATCCCCTATCAGCACCTCAAGCCCATGATCAGCTCTCTGTTCCCCGTCACCTTCGATCAGGGAATCCTGCTGCCGTGCAGCGAAACCGTTGAAAGCTCCCTTGCTTGCCTTGGGCCCGGCAGCACGCTTTACCGCGGTGCAAGGGACGATCTGCGGTGGTACTTTGGCGAACAACTGGTGCGGGAGCTGGATGCAATTGAACTGGATGCAATTGAACTGGAACTGCAGTCGATGCGTCCGCAGCCCGATTGAAGGCTGCTGCGTTTCCGGCCTGCAGGGCCAGTTCCATGAGCCACGCTGGTTTCGATCATCAAAGGCGTTCGGCCGAGGTCAATCGGCCGGTGCGGGCCTGG
>JBEIEK010000073.1:0-19940 GCA_040382995.1 Planctomycetaceae bacterium | reverse complement strand
CTCGATTTGAGACGCTTAATCAGCTCACACTGTCCAAAAGTAGCCACCCTGTTTTCGCAATCGCCGCACTCGAATCCGGTTATGTGGAAATTCATCATCAGGGGGCCCTGACATTCTGGTACGACCGCTATCGCTGGCGACATGATCCGTTCGGCCAGGTGCGCCGACGAATCCATGAAAGCGGTGTCCTGCCGCCCGGCTCCGAAGAACAAATCCTTGAGAAAATCTGCGCTGCGATCTCCATCCTTATGGATGCTCAGGAAAGTTCGATTCTGGTGTTCGTTCGCCCTGAACACCAACCGCAGCTCAATTCATTGCTCACGCCGATGCGGCCCATGCTTGGATTACACCAGGAACACGGTCTGCAGCAGGGGCGGGGAGATACCAGCACGTCCGCTGCGGTGAATCACAAGCAATCATCCACTCCACGAGCCACATTCACTGGCGGTCGACTTCAGGATTTCCTCGCCAGCACGCTTGCGTCTGTCTTTCGTCTGGATGGCGCCCACGTCATTTGCGATGGTCAAATCACTTGTTTTGCACACCGAATTGTCCTGCCAGTGCCACCAGCACAACAGAGCGACTCCGACGACGGCGGAACTGGCCGCAAAGCCGCGCAGCAGGTTGCTGAGAGCGTTCCTGGCTCCGTTGTCGTCAAGGTGAGCTCAAGCGGAGAGTTGCGGGTCTACTCTGTGCCTCACATCCGTCGCTAGCCTCGGATGTTTTTACGCCAGGGACCGTTTTCGCCAACTGCCGAAATTCATCCTGAAGTGCTGAAAGATGCGACCAGGCCTCAGATTCTGTGGTTGAAGCCCCGAGGCGAGACGCAAGCTCCTGCATCCTGACCGCACTGCCGTGCTGGCCGAACGTACATGCTGTACTCTCGTTCTCGATCCGATCAAGCCAGACTTCCAGGGCGTCCAGAAGAATCGTCAGGTCGATGTACTCGGGGCATTGAAATGCCTCATTCACAAACTGGCTGTAAGCGTTAAATCGTGCCCGATTGTGCCTCGCCAGGCGGATGGTAAAACCGCCCCAGGGAAGCTGCAGAAACTGGTAAACCGGTTTCTGACTGTCCCTTAAAACATCAGCCGCGCCGGACTCCAGCCTGCATTGGCTGTGGCGAAACTGCACGACCCGCAATGCTCTGACGGGAATCCGCATCAGATCAACGAACTGCCAGCATTGGGCAGAAAACAGCTGAAGGTCATCCATAAAGAGCAACCCGGTGGAACCAAAATGGAAACAAAGCCTGCCCACTCCCGAAGCAACCTTTGTGCCTTCAGCTGGTTGACAAGGAAAACTGCGTGAAAGTTCGGGAAAATCACCGTTTGCGTCTCAGGCTATCTGCCGACTTCGCAGCAAACGGCAGCGAGTCCGCACGCAGAGCGTGAGTTTTTCGCACATATCAGCGTGCCCCGCCTCTGGATCGCTCCAATGGTGCCAGCTTTCCGCATTCAGCCGGCGCCCCGCCAAATGTAAAACCTGTTGATCCCCGTTGGACCAATGAGCTTTCAAAATGGCCAGGCAATTCAGAGTGCGACTCCTTCGCCCAGCGCCACATCAAACTCCGCCCGCAGCATTTCAAAGCTTTCCAGACCCACGGAGATGCGGATCAGTTCGTCAGCGATGCCAGCCGCAGAACGTTCAGCTGCGGACAAAAACCGATGAGATGTTGTTGCCGGATGCGAAATGGTGGTCCGGGCGTCGGCCAGCGTGGGCGAGAAAGGAATGCCGGTGGCCCGATGCATAAACTGGTTCACTGCAGCGAACCCGGAACCCCGCAGCTCGATGGAAACAATACCGCCGGTACCGGCTGGATACAGACGCTGTGCCAGTTGCCACGAGGCATGTCCGGGCAGCAGCGGGAAATGCACCTTGCGGACGCCGGGGTGGGACGACAGGTATTCGGCAAGTTTGCGGGCGGTCTGGCAAATTTGCTGCATCCGCAGCGGAAGTGTTCGAAGGCCGCGCAAGGTCAGCCATGATTCAAAGGGGTTGGGATTCTGCCCGAAGATGCTGGCGGTTTCCTGCAGCTTTCGCATGAGCTCTCTTGAGCCGGCTGCGACGCCCAGCATCACATCGCCATGGCCATTCAGATACTTGGAGGCACTGTGGTACACGATCGCCGCACCGAGGCTGCAGGGATGGATCAGCTGCGGAGTTGTAAATGTGGAGTCCACAACCACCGGCAGATCACCGCAGCAACGCACAATCTCAGGGATGTCGGCCACTTCGAGGAGTGGATTTGAGATGGTTTCCACGAGCGCAAAACGCGTCTTTGGCTGAATCAGCGCCAGCAATTGCTGCGGCTGACTCACGTCAAAATACGACACCCGCACTCCCAGCTGCTGCATACGTGAGGCCAGCTGGAGCGTTTTGCCGTAAAGCGACCGGGCGAGGATGACATGGTCACCCGCGGACGTCAGTGCCAGAAAAATGCTGCCTGCAGCCCCCATCCCGGAGGCAAATACGGCACCCGCTTCGGTACCCTCAAGTTCAGCAATCGCAGCACCAAGCGCCGAATGATTGGGGTTGCTGTCACGCGTGTAGATGTCCCCCACAGCAGTACCCGCGTAGAGTTGCTGGAGGACATCAAGGTCCGGCACATCAAAGGCCGTCGTTTGATAGATGGCCGGAGCACTGGGACGTGTAACGGCTGGCCCGGGGTGACCCATGCGCGCCGGATGTTCCTGAGCCATCGACGGGGCCTAGGCGGAAAAACCAGTCAGGTATGGAATGGTGCTGGCGTGAGCAGTCACCTGATCGGCCGCGCTGAGCAGTCGGCCGAGGTAGTCCCACTGGCCGGAGACGAGAGCGTCGCGGGCGCTGTCAGGCAGCGAGACCGAAACGGTGACGTCGCCGGCGGTGACTTTAAGCGTTGTCAGGTCGACCGTGACCGGGGTTTCGGGAGTCTTTTCGACCACGGCAGCCAAACGCTGCAGGTCTTCCCGGCTGGCGCGGACGGCCGGGATCCCCAGTGAGTTGCAGTTGCCGAAGAAAATTTCAGCGTAGGATTCCGCCACAATGGCACGAATGCCCCAGCGCATGAGGGACTGTGGTGCGTGCTCACGGGAGGAACCACAACCGAAGTTGCGACCTGCCAGAAGTACACCTGCACCTTTGTATTGCGGCTGGTCGAACGGGTGGCCGGGATCCTGGCGACGATCGTCTTCGAACGCATGTTCCCCCAGACCTTCAAACGTCACACACCGCAGGTAGCGGGCTGGAATGATCCGGTCGGTGTCAATGTCATCCAGCAGGAGCGGAATACCGGGAGCGGTGACGGTGCGAATTTCGTTGGCAGCCATGGGAACCTGGGAGCAGGAAAGGCGGAAGAGGGGCAGCATCGGATGACATGTCTTACCCTGCGAGGCTTGTGGAATCAAATCGATTCCCCAGCAAATGCCCGCCTTCGCGGCAATTTGTCGTTTTCAGGTGTGGCAATCACTATTGCATGGTGCGTGTTTCCTCGCTTACCGCACCGCACCCTGACCGCCTTCCTCAGCGTCCACTGCTGCATCTTCCGCCTTGATCTTTTCCTGCACCTCCGGAGTCAGTTCCGTGGTGTTGGCGTTCGGGTCAGATCCGCAACCGGCGGCAGTCAACAGCACGGCAGCGATGGGCAGGAACCACACATGTCGTCGCAAATTCAACATTCCGGGGTCTCCAGTAAACGAGGCGATCCACAGCAGGAAATGGGAAAGGAGCCGCAACCCACAGAGCGGCGCGGCTCCTGCGAATCAATGCCGCCTGCGGATGGCCCTCCGCGGGTGGCTGCAAATTCCTAGAATTCACCAATCACTTCGCCGTCGTCGATGACGCACAACTTGCGCCACACGTTGGCATCCACGTTGAAACTGAAAAACTTCACTGAACCGTCACACTGAGTTGCCTGCACTCCGCCAACATGTGAACTGCCAAAAAATCGGCGCCACGCTGTCTGGTTCGTCGTGGGTGGCCGAAATGGTGCCGTTGTGAAGTCGGATTCAGGTTGGAAATGCCAGCGGATGCAGTCTTCGTCCCAGCCACTGTTCTGCCAGCGTTCGTTGTCGCCACCGTCAGCACCGAAACGACTGCGGGGTAAAGCCTTTTCAGCGAAGATAATGCTGTTGGAGGTTCCGTCGGTGATGTCGCGCAGTTTGCGTTTTGCTCCACGACCGGACCATACGATTGCGCCGCGACGACCGCTCTCATCACCCTGATTCACATTCGCACGCTCGTCTCCAATCGGCCCAAGTCCCAGAGGAGGAGGTGGAACCACGCCGGTCCCCTCGATTGGCTCTCCCTGAAAGAACCCAGCACAGCCAGCATAGTCATTCCTCGAAAAGCCGGCTGAACCATACCTTGCCATGTCGCGGCGGGTTGGGCAGTAAAAGGCTGGAACCACGACCTGTGCCACCGCATCCTCATTCGCATTATTTGCGACGTTGGGCCAGAACGGCGGATCGTCTCGCCCCAGTCGAAACGCATTGTCCTGCTCGAGATACGGCAGCATTCTGTAAAAGTGATTCCAGCCATCCTTATTTGCCGCCCGACAGCAGGTTGTTGCACCGTAGGCCGGTGGCACCTCCGTGTAGTTGTAACCCGCTGGGTTGGGGTTGCCGGACGTATCGATGGCCTGCGGATGGCCATCGTGCGGCCCCTGCGGCAAGTGCCCGTAGGTTCCCTCAAAGTTGAGCGCCGCAAGGCTCAGTTGCTTCAGGTTGTTCTTGCACTGAGTTCGTCGGGCCGCTTCCCGCGCCTGCTGAACAGCCGGCAACAGCAATGCCACCAGAATTGCAATGATTGCGATGACAACAAGCAGTTCAATCAGAGTAAATCCTCTGCGAACTACAACTCGTTGCTCGTCGCCCACGTGTCGCTTCATCGTGCACTCCTCCGAAGTTCATCCCATGGAGCACTCAACGCAGTGCTCACTGATACTGCAACGATTGTCGCCGGTGTCGATGGCTCTGCTTCGCTCACGCAGCCCCTCTTGACAGGAATTTCATCAGATGCCCGTCTTGAACGCGGAAAGATGAATTCCATGTGTGTATTCCCGGCGGAGAGAGTCGGAGATTCATCGAAACTTCAGCATTCGCGGCAACATTCCGCAGCCAGGATCCTCACTTCACCTCTTTGCACAGGAAGAACCGGTAATGATCCCTCTGCTGATGCTCTTCAGCCTACTCTGCTGCTCGTCACTGCCGGCTTCTGCGGATGAGTCCGGCCAAGTTGAAAACCCGGTCTATTCCCGCTGGAAGAAATTCGCCGTCGGTACCCGCGTGCAGTACCTGCAGATCACGAGGGCCGGTGCCTTTGAGGAACGGCGGATCATCGACTACCAGCTGCAGGACAAATCCGCCGATCAGCTCACCGTTGAAATTCGCTCACGCCTTGAACATCAAAAGGCCGCCGACGCAACCACACAGTCGCAGACGGCCCGCCGTCTCTTTCGTCTGCCCCCAGGAGTCTCGCCGAAGCAGTTTGGAAAACCAGCCGGCAGAAAGGCTGACGGCGCCGAACCGCTCAAAATTGCCGACCGCACCTTCAATACTCAGTGGTTTATTGCTGACGTTCGCGTCGAAGCCGGGATTACAGAAACTAAATCGTGGTCGTCAGACGACGTTCCAGGTGGTCTCGTTCGCTCGTTCAGCCAAACCCCCGCCGCAAAAACCACAACCACCATGGACATCGTCTGCCTCGAACAACCCGGGGAACCGATTTGGACCAATCCCATGCCAGCGGAGCGCCCCGGGGATTTCAACACCACTGGCACCTCACGCGAAGTTCCGCCGACAAAATAAGCCACCAACCACTTACTGCCCATTTTCACGCATCAATGACCACGGATTCACTCGCGTCTCCAGCGGAAAGGTGACTCGCCGACCACCCTGACGGTGAGACTCAAAAACACTGCAGATCATTTCCACCGTCTGCAAACCCTGAGCGCCGTCGCAGAGCGGTGGCCGGTGTTCCGTGATTGCAGCCAGCAAATCCCGGCCGCCTGTCAGCTGCCCCGACAGATCACCGGCCAGATTCGCCAGCGGCTCCGGTTGCCCCACGCCGGCAGTTGAGATGACCTGCCAGTTTCCAACAGCAGCGTCCGGATCAAAGGGACTTCCCTGACGCACTCTTGCAAACGGGTGCTGGTCTGCCCGCAGATCCACGATTCCTGTTGTGCCGATAATCTGCAGTCCGAAGGACGCGGGCCTTGCGGATGCTTCCTTCTGCAGCCGCGCATTCTTCAGTGAATCAAAGAAAAAGGGCAACCCCGACGACAGCTCAAACCGCGCATGCACCTCATCACCCGCCATCAGGCCCAGACCCTCGGCGCCATCCTGCACGTGCTCACCTGCAGCCGGTTCACCTCCCACAAAGACGCCAGCGGAACACGCCCGCGGTGCTCCCCCGAAGTACGCTGCCAGATTCATGACGTGTGAACCCAGCACCCAGAGATCCAGACTGCCACCCCGCGGGTCTTCCTTGCCACGACCACGCAGCTCAAGCACCCGACCGATCAGCCCCTCCTCCAGCAGTCGGCGAATGACCGGCAGCACCGGATGACAGCGATTGCGATGAGCCACCGCGATCTGCACTCCGGCACGCGTTGCCGCCGACAGCACTTCGTCACCCTCCTGAGGCGTGCGCACGAAGGGCTTCTCAATGAAAACTCCCCGCACTCCCGCAGCAATTGAAGCCAGCAGCATTTCATGGTGCTGATCGACATGTCTTGGAGCAATCACGGCGATGTCGGGACGCACGTCCATAAGCATGCGGCGATAATCCGCAAACGCGGACTGGATCCCCAGAAGTTTCGTGGCTGACTGCAGACCGGCGGTGTCGGCGTCCGCCACCCCCACCAGCTCCACGTTCTGCAACTTCTGCCACATCACATCGAGGCCGTGGCCGTAATTGCCACGCCCCGTGTGTCCGATCACGGCGACCCGAAAGGGTGCTTGCAAGGATGTTATCCCGGTCTCCCCGGCAGCAGTTGCCAGGCCACCGCAAACACCGGCCAAACCCTGCAACATTCTTCGACGACGCATTTGATTCCTCCCCTCAATTCCTGCTTCCCACCACTCACTTCGCACGCTCCGCACCACTTTACCGAACACGTTCACAGGGCGCTTTGCCCGCGGACTGCCGTCCGGCGGCTCAACACGCACTCTTCAATTCTCACTTCCCACTTCAGCCCCGCGTCGCAGTGCCTTGCCCGCCATCGCTCCTGTCGGTACACCGTTGTGCACCGCGAACACACCATTCACCAGCACATGCCGAAGTCCGGAGTTGGATTGCCACGGATTGTCGAAGTCCGACCGATCACGAAATTCAGCCGCATCAAACACCACCACATCGGCCGCCATGCCATCCCGAAGCAGTCCGCGGGATTTCAGTCCCAGTATTTCAGCGGGCAGACCGGTGGCGCTGCGAATGGCGGCCGCAAGACTCAGCACGCCCTCTTCAATCGCGTATCGCCCGATCTTCCTGGGAAAAGTGCCAAAGGACCGCGGATGCGGCTGAGCAGCTCCGAAGACCTTTACGCCACCATCGCTTGCCGTCGCCACCCACTCGCGTGGCATCGCCAAACGCAGGTCCTCCTCGCTCATATTGAAATTCACAATCGAAGCACCGCCGTTTCGCTCGATCTCCAGCACAATCTCCACGATGCTTCGCCCCTGTGCTGCTGAAAGTTCATCCAGTGACTTTCCGATCCAGCTGCGATTGAAGCTGCAGGACGCGATTTGAATTCGAGTTGCGGTTTTCAGTTTGTCTGCAACGGCGGCCGCAACTCGCGCTGCCACCTCAGGATCCTCCAGCCGCTGCTGCAGTTGTTCACGGCCACCCTCTCGGGCCCACGCAGGCAGCAGAGTGGCCTCAAGGGATGTGCTGGAGGCCGTGTATGGGTACTGATCGGCAGTTACCTTCTGGCCTGCTGCACGTGCCGCTTCGATGCGGTCGATTGCCAGACGCAGGCTGCCCCAGTGTGGCCGGCCACTGGCTTTCAGATGAGAAACGTGCACGGCACAGCCCGCCTCGGCGCCGATCTTCAGTGCCTCCTCAATGCTGGATAACAACTCAGCCCCCTCACCTCGAATATGGCTCCCGTAGAAGCCGCCACCCGCCGCCACCACGCGAGCAATCTCGATCAGTTCGGAGGTGGGGGTCAGCGTGCCCGGGATGTAGATCAGGCCAGTGGTCATTCCAAAAGCACCATCCTGCATTGCCTGTGCTGCCAGTTCCCGCATCTTCTGCAGTTCGTCAGCGGTGGGCGAACGGTCGGACTTACCGATCACTTCTGAACGCAGACTTCCCTGTGGGAGCAGATGAGCCACATTGGTGCCAGCCCCCTGACGGTCGATGGCACTCAAATACTTCCCGCAATCCACCGGTCCAAAACCGCAGTTGCCGGTGACCATGGTGGTGCAGCCCTGGAGCAGATAATTCACGCAGGCTCGAGTATCGCGTTCAAGCACCGGATCGTCGCTGTGCGTGTGCAGGTCGATGAAGCCAGGGCAGATGACGAGCCCGCGGCAGTCGACAACCACGTCAGCTTCCACTCCGCCCGCGCGTGATTCGGGCAGCACTTCCAGACGCCCCCTGCGAATCGCCACGGAGCCGGTGAACGCTACTGAACCGTCACCCACATGAATCTCGCCCCCGGCCAGCAGCACGTCTGCACGAGATGATTCCGGAGAAGGTGCCGGGGCAGGAGCGTCCTGTGGGTAAGCGAAAGAAATGCGGCAGGCACAGAACATGGCCAGCAGCATTCGCAGCAGTTGTTTCATGACTTCACTTCCTGAACCTGCATCCGGAATTTCGATTCGGCCACTGTGTCCCGTGGTGCTCTCAGAAGCTTTGAGTCTCGCAAACCAGACTCGCTCATGCAAACCCGCAGGAATGTTCGTGCGGCGAATTCCGCTGTCACCGGCGACTCACTACCATGCTTCGCTCACATCGGGCAACTCACTGCAGGCACTCTCGGGAACCCTGAACCATGTACAACCGCCAGCGACTCATGGAACTGGTCCGCCAGCGCGCACTCAAATTCGGCGACTTCACACTCGCCTCCGGAAAGAAATCCTCGTACTACCTCGATGGCAAACAGGTCACCCTCAGCAGCGAAGGGCTGCTGCAGATTTCGTGGGGATTGCTGGAACTGCTCAAAGATGTGAACTTCACCGGATTCGGTGGCATGAGCATTGGTGCGGACCCGATCGTGGGTGGCGTGCTGGTTGCCGCCGCGGCTCAGAATCGTCAACTCCTGGGCTTCATGGTTCGCAAGGAAGCCAAAGGACATGGCACGCAGCGCTACATCGAAGGCCCAATGCAGCCGGGTGACCGCGTCGTGATTGTCGACGATGTCGTCACCACCGGAGGCAGTGCGCTGCAGGCAATTGACCGCGTGCAGGAATTCGGCTGCGAGGTGGTGCACGTGGTGGGAATTGTGGATCGCCTGCAGGGCGGGGCCGCCGCCTTTCAGGCCCGCGGGCTGCCGTTCTCCGCCCTGCTCACCATCCGTGATTTCGGCATCGAACCGCCTCCCGAATCCTGATCGCTCGCCCAGCCAACACTCGCAACTCTCTCCGTCTCCTTCACATCGGATACCCATGCGTTACCCTGTCCGTCACCGCGCCTTCACTCTGATCGAACTGCTTGTTGTCCTCGCCATCGTCGCTGTACTCCTCGCACTCCTCCTGCCCGCCGTCCAGCAGGCTCGCGCCGCTGCCCGCAGTGCCCAGTGCCGCAATCACCTCAAACAGCTGGTGCTCGCAATGCACAATTACGCCAGCGTGCACAATGACTTTCTGATTCCCTACGTCATTGAAGACACCAGTCGCCTGCAGTTCCTGCAGACGTACTCGGGCAATCCTGGCACGGCAGGATTCTGGTTCGGCACTGTGGACTACGGGCAACCTGATCCCCTGAAGCGGCTGAACTTTCCTGAAGGCCCACTGAGTCCGTATATCGAATCGAATTACGCAGTTTTTCAGTGTCCCGATTTTGGGTCAAATCAAATGGACCGCGTCAGATTCGGGCGCCCGGCCACAGGATATGGGTATAACGGATCATATCTCGCTCGCACCAGTGGCATCGAATGGCTTCCGCCAAACTGGCTGCCAGCGCCAAGTCCGGCCCCGGCGTGCCGTCGCCTGCGGGACGTGCCTCAAACTTCGGGTACAGTCGCGTTTGCGGACTCAGCAGCCGTGAATCTCCTGAACTTCTCACCACTGGTGTTCAGTTTCGAGGAAAACTGGTTATTGGAGCCACCTTCGCGGAATTTTCCGACGGTTCATTTCCGGCATCTGGATTCCGCCAACGCTGCGTTTCTGGACGGCCACGTGGAAACGTTTTCATGGGCTTCTGAGGTGCAGGTACCGGGGCCCAACTACATTTTCCCGGAGCAGAAGCAGCGGATGGATCAGCGGCGGCTCGGGTTTCTCTCCCGCGGCAGCCTGCAGGATCCGCAAAAACGTGACGAAATTTATGACCTGGAATGAAGTTCGCAGGGAGTCAGAGAGCGATCGACGCCCGACACCCTCGCTGTTCACTTGAGTGACCGGGCTCGCAGACATCCGCCGTGAAGCCAACAGCATGATGCACCGAAATTCCCAAGGAGCCGACTTCTCATGGCCCACCGCTTGGACACCTATGTCATCCAGGGCGAAATCTCCAACCTCTGCAGAAACTCCATAACTGGTCGGCTGGAAGTGCTGCGTGCACAGACCATCAACGGTCGAACTGTAATTCGCCCCGCGCTGTTGCTGCTGTCTCTCACCGGAAATTTATCATCCGGCCTCAGCGGTCAGCGTTTCCGATTTTCCCTGCGTCAGCCACTCGCTTCGGCCGTAAAGCCGCTGCCGGATTTCTTCCACTCCGAGCAAATCGGGGTCATCTCTGATTCTCTGCTGCGAATGATCGACCTGCCAACCGACGCAAAACCGGAAGGTCGGCTTTACAACCCCGGTATCACTTCTGAACCATCAGAGTGTCAGCAACGTGCATCGGTGTACCTTCAGTGGCACAGTCAGAATGGCACTGTCGCACTCGAACTGCTCGATTCCCTCATCCAGTTCGAACGCGTCGAAAATTTGCCATTCGATCCTGCTGACATGGGCGAATCAGACGCCGTAGCCGCCTCGCCCTTCCCACCCGCTGTATCCTCCTTCCTCAATTCAGATGACACCTGCTTCGAGATCGTCGCTGACAATGTTGCGGGCTCCGGTGAATCTGCCGCTGATAACGCAGCCGAATGTGACCACGATGATCACTTCCAGTTGTTCCATCCGGACCTTGAAGAGCAGATCCGGCAGTCGGCCACCGAACACTCAGAGGTCACGCCACTCACGTCAACGTTTGCCCGCCGTCGCTGGGAAGAAATCATCCCTGGAATTGACCCCGAAACCAAACGCCTCTATGAAACATGGGACGAGGTGCTGGGGGGCGAAAAGGACGAACCGCTCACGCTGCTGTTCAATGAACCGCTCTGCCTGCCCACCCCAGCCAGCCTTCAAAGCGAAGCCCACGCGTGGCAGGTTCTCACACAGCTGCTTCAGGCAATGGCGCTCCGTGGCGTCGCATTTGACATGTGCCATCACATTTCCGCCAAAGAAGCCTACCGACTGCTCGTAGAAGAATTGCTCCCCGAAGCTGGTGTCCACCCGGGACTCGTCGACACCGGCTTTATTTGCCACTTCGGCACCGCCGAATTCTGCCCGCACTGCCAGTCAGAATTCGATTCTTCCCCCTGATCGCGCCGCGATTGCTTCTCAGTGTCGGGATTGCCCCGCCGCATCTGGAATTACGCCGATTTCAGGGCTAGCATTGCCCTAGCGATAGTTTCCAGTCGCTCTACTCACCGTCGCGGAAAGCGTTCCTTATGCCCAAGGTCAGGTTTGTCAACGAAAAACTCACCGTGGACGTCGCTCAGGGCGAAAACCTGCGCAAAATTGCTCGCAATAACGGTGTGCAGATCTACGAAGGCCCGCACAAATACGTGAACTGCATGGGCTTCGGCCAGTGCTGCAGCTGCAGCGTCGTGATCAGCAAGGGCCAGGAAAACGTCTCACCCCGCAGCATCTTCGAACGTCTCTGGAAGTGGCTCAATCCACTTCTTGCTCTGAAGATCGTCAGCAACGAAGGCAAAGATGTCCGGCTGGCATGCCAGACCTGCGTCCGCGGCGACATTGACGTGGAAACACACCCCCCGATCAACTGGCACGGTGAAAAATACTGGGGCTAATTCGTCATTTCCTCACAAACCGATACCCCACGCCCCTCACCGTCTCAATCAGATCCGCCAGTCCGTCCATTTTTTTCCGCAGCGATCTGACGTGCACGTCAATGGTACGTTCCAACGAGTTCGCGTCCTCGCCTCGGGATGTTTCCATCAGTTCGTTCCGCGAAAATGGACGCCCGGGCTGTGACATCATCGTCCAAAGCATGCGGAACTCAGTCGGTGTCAGGTCCATTGGAACGCCATTCAGCACTGCCGTGTGATTCGTTCGGTCAATCTCGATTCCATGCAGGCTGATCACGCTCCGCCCGGATTCTGCTGTTTCCACGCGTCGCAACAAAGCCTTCACGCGATGGATCAGCGGTTGCATGCGGAAGGGTTTGGTCACATAGTCATCGGCCCCCATGTTGAAGCCGACAATTTCGTCGGTCTCCGCACTCCGTGCCGTGAGCATCATCACAGGAATGGTTCTTGTCTTGGGTTCGCTCTTGAGCACCCTGCAGATTTGCAGGCCGTCAATCCCCGGCAGCATCAGATCCAGCACGATCAGGTCGGGCAGAAGAGACTGGGCGCGAGCCAACCCGGTGCGACCGTCGCGCTCCCACTGGACTGCAAAGCCTTCCTTCCGCAGATTCCACGTGAGCACATCCGCAATGGACTGCTCGTCTTCGATCACCAGTATCGTTGGCTGCATGGAATCCTTTACACCTTCCTCAATCGGGAATCGGCACCCCGGAATTACTCGGCACCCCCAATCCGCAAATTGCCGGATCGGCGAGGCAGCCTGGGGTGTCGGATAATTGCACCTTCCACCAGGTAAACCACATCTTCAGCGATGTTTGTCGCATGATCCGCCACGCGTTCCACATGCCGGATCACGGAAAACAGATGCAGCCCCGGATCAACCAGATCCGGTCGCTGCTTCATCATCAGCACGACTTCCTGTATGAGTTCACGATTGAGCTGATCGACGGCCTCGTCCCGCTGACAGACACGGCGAGCAAGGACCGCGTTCTGCTGGACGAAGGCGTCAATGCTGTCATGCAGCATGCTCAATGCTTCGCGAGTCATCTCGGTCAGTCGTTCCGGCATGGGGAACGATGAATGCTCCGCAAGACCGCTGGCACGCTCCGCAATACTCACAGCCAGATCCGCCACACGCTCCAGTTCACCACAGATCTTCATCACCACAGTCACCCGCCGCAGATCATTTGCCACGGGGTGATACAGTGCGAGTATCTTCAGGCACTCTTCTTCAATCCGTACGTCCCACTCATCGACCTCCACGTCCCTGCTTGAAAGTTCCCGAGCCAGTTCTGCGCGGCCGGAACGCAGCCCGTCCATCGCGTCATGGATCAATTCCTCAACCGTGGAGCACATCGCAAGGATCCCACGATGCAGATGCTCCATCTCACGCACAAAGTGAATCGTCATCTGACCCGCCCGCAGTCTCGCTGCAAATGTAAAGATTGTGTTAAGAAATTATGCGAAATCGGCGCATCCGGAGCAGCAGTTGATGACTGCATGCTCAGCCAAATCGTCCCGTGATATAGTCCTCAGTCTGCTTCGCCGAAGGACTCGTGAAGATCTTCGTGGTCGGCCCGCATTCAACCAGCCGCCCCTTGAAGAAGAAGGCCGTCCGATGACTCACACGCGATGCCTGCTGCATGTTGTGAGTCACGATCACGATGGTGTAATTCGCGCACAACTCGCCAATCAGGTTTTCAATGCGGTCGGTACTGGCAGGGTCCAGTGCGGAAGCTGGCTCATCCATCAGGATGATCCGCGGATTGGTGGCCAGCGTTCGCGCGATGCAGAGACGCTGCTGCTGACCCCCGCTGAGTGCCATGGCGGATGTTTGCAGACGGTCCTTCACTTCATCCCAAAGCGCGGCGCGGCGGAGACAGGATTCCACCAGATCCGCCAGCACTGCCCGGTTACGCTCGCCCGCCACACGCGGCCCATAAGCCACGTTCTCGAAGATACTCTTGGGGAATGGTGTCGACTTCTGAAAGACCATGCCGACGTGCTTTCGCAGGAGCACCACATCGACGGCGGGGTCCATGATGTTCTGCCCCTCCACCAGGCACTCACCCGTACACCGCGATCCCTCGATCAGGTCATTCATGCGATTGAGCGTTCGCAGGAAGGTACTCTTGCCGCACCCCGAAGGACCAATCAGGGCCGTCACCGATCGCTCGGGCACCATCAGCGTGATGTCATAAAGCACCTGGTGGTCGCCGTAGTAGAAGTTCATGCCATGCACATCGATCGCCGCCGCGTGGCCCGACGTATCCAGATTCCGATCGACTCCAGGCACTGAGGGCGGCACTGCTGACATGCCACCCGAAATCGCCGCCATTCCAGTTCTCCTACCATTTCAGATTGCGAGTAGCGCGGGCCCGGACCAACATTGCTGTCGTGTTGATTGAAAGCAGCACCACAAGAAGCACCACAATTCCCGCAGCAGCAACCGCCGCAAATCGATCCTGCGGATCCGGCTGCTTGGACCAGTCATAAATCGCCACTGGCATCGCCGTGAACTGATCGAAGGGTACGGCCAGCAGTTTTGATGGGTGCATCAGCGCCTGCAGAGGGGACTCGATACCGCCCGGGCACAAACTGGTCATCGTCAGTACTCCGATCATCATCAGCGGTGCCGCTTCACCAATCGCCCGCGAAATCGACAGAATCACTCCCGTGGAGATTCCCGGAAGTGCCGCCGGAACCACCTGACGCCAGATGGTCTGCCAGCGAGTTGCCCCGAGAGCCAAAGATGCCACACGAATGGTTGACGGCACCGCCCGCAATGCCTCCTGAGAAGCGATGATGACCGTCGGCAAAATCACCAGGCTCACCGTCAACGCCCCCGCAAGAACACAGCTATCGAAAATCTCAAGCTGCGCGAGGCGGACCCTGAATAGTCCCCAGACATTCACCGCATGCCGACCATCAAACAGCACTGACAGCGAGTTTATCAGCGGACGAAACAGCGTCAGCCCCAGAATCCCGTAGACAATCGAAGGAACGCCAGCCAGATTGGACAGGTTCACTCGAATCACTCGCACCAAAAAACTGTCCTTCGCCAGCTCCTCCAGATACACGGCCGAACCAATCCCCACCGGAATCGAAAACAGAGCAGTCAGCGATACCAGCCAGAACGTACCCCAGATTCCGGCCAGCATCCCGCAGCGTTCCGGGTTGATGGACGAGTAATTCGTGAGGAAATCCGGGGAGAGTCGTCCGAGGCTTTTCCATACGATCGATGCCAGCAGGACTCCCAAAACGGCCAATGACGAATACGTCACAAGCCGACAGGCCCACAAAAACAATCGCGACACCAACAGTCGTCGCCGAATCCAGGGGTCGGCTCCCGAACGAAAGTTCACCGGTGCTGTACTCACTGGTACACCTCGCGGTATCGACGGAGCACCCAGTTGGAGATCAGATTGATAATCAGTGTGATGGCGAACAGAGTGATCCCCACAGCGTACATGCTCATGCGGCTGATCGAATCCGCGGCACTGTCCCCAGTGCTTGCATGAACCATAAAACCGGTCATTGTCTGAGCCCCTTCAAGCGGATTCAGGGCGAGTGCCGGGCCGCTGCCTGCCGCAATCGCCACCGCCATCGTCTCTCCTACAGCCCGCGAAAAGGCAAGGAGGAAAGACGCGAGAATTCCGGAAAGCGCCGCAGGAACAACCACCTTGACGGAAACATCAAAACGGGTGCTTCCGAGCGCGTAGGCGGCCTCACGAAGGCTTCGCGGCACAGAACGAATGACGTCTTCGCTGAGCGATGCAATCAGTGGCGTCACCATGATCCCCACCACAATGCCAGCACTCAGACTGTTAAATACCGATACGTGCACACCGAGCAGCCCGAAGAGTGGTTTGAGCACCCAGGGGGTGATGAACTTGAGTGCAAAGAAACCGAACACGACCGATGGAATCCCAGCCAGAATTTCAAGAATCGGCTTGATCCACTCCCGCTCTTTCGGATGCGCGTACTCACTCATGTAAATCGCAGCACCCAGGCCCGCCGGAATGCTTACCAGCGATGCAATGAACGCCACCATCAGAGTTCCGGACAACAGTGGCAGAATGCCATAGTGCCCATCCGATTCGGCAGGACGCCAGCGGCTGCTGGTCAGAAATTCAACAAGCGAAACCCGCTCAAAGAATGCTGCCGAAGAACCCGGTGAATACACGGCATTCCCCAGCAGCACCACGATGATTCCGCAGGTGGTAAAGACAGACAATGCCGCACAGCAAAAGAGCAGCCACTGGATGGCTGTCTCATGACGGCGACTGGTTTGGCGATTCGCCCATGTCGACATGCGACTGCTACCTGCCCATCATTGTCAGACTCAAATGTCAGACTATTTCGTCCCGGACAACTCAGAAATTGCTGATTCCAACGCCTCCTGGCTGGCCTTCAACTGGGCGTCGTCAAGTGGCACATAACCAACCTTGCCCACCAGCAACTGGCCCTCACCAAGCACGTATCTTGCGTATTCCTGAACTTCCTGACGCGCCAGAGCACTTTTGCGGACGTAGATGAACAGCGGCCGCGACAACGGACTGTACTGGCCCGAACGCACAGACTCCACCGTCGGCTCAACACCTTCTTCCGGATTGTCCGTGGCGGAAATTTTCAATGCCCGCACCTTGTCGCTGTTCGCAAAGTAGTAGGCACACCCAAAAAATCCCATCCCACCCTTCTCGCCCGCAATCCCAGTGACCGTCACGTTGTCATCCGAACTTGCACCGTAGTCCTCTCGGATCTCATCCTCCTTGCCGTTGATCGCTTCCGTGAAGAAATCAAACGTCCCCGACTCGTCCCCTGGACCGAATAACTTGAGCGGCTCAGCGGGCCACGCAGCATCCACGTCCTTCCATGTCATCACCGTGCTGCCCGGCTCCCAGATTTTCTTCAGCTGAGCCACCGTGAGCGACTGAACCCACGTGTTTTCCCGATTTACACACA
Source organism: Planctomycetaceae bacterium (assembly GCA_040382995.1). GTDB lineage: Bacteria > Planctomycetota > Planctomycetia > Planctomycetales > Planctomycetaceae > SXXK01. The sequence goes on along the minus strand of JBEIEK010000073.1, from coordinate 2,731 downwards.
CCGTCAGACCGTCCAGACAAATCTTCAACTCCACCAGTTCAATTCCGTTCTTCTTACACTCCTCCAGTTCAGATGCCTTGATTGGACGCGACGCATTGGCAATGTCAATGCGCCCGGCAATCATCTCCTTGAATCCCGTGCCAGTGCCCGTGCTCGTCACCTGCACCTTGGTGTCCCGAAACTTGTCCTCAAATTCCTCGTTGATCGCTATCGAAACCCGATAAACCGTGCTGGATCCATTCACCTGAATGCGTCTTGGATTTTCGCCAGCAACACCCGCCGCCGCACCCCCGGGCCCCGTTGAACCCGCCGCCTCTCCGTTCCCCGATGCTGTCGCAGGCCCATCCACAGACTCAATCGAACACCCAAACGGCAATCCCAGACAGGCAGCCCCCAAACCCAGAATCGTCACCACTGAACGCCGCCTGCCGGACCGAAACATGCCCCCGCCATTACCACCCTGAACGCTCTTAAACATGCTCACCTCCAACAGGACGTCCCGTGAATCTCAAACCAAACTCTCACGCAATGCTATTCGACACCCGAATTGTTAAGATTGTGTTAAGTGTTTCGGAAATCTCGCCTCAGCAATCTCTATGCCACCACAGCCCGCAGCACCCAGACTTCTCCCGCAGATCAAAAAAAACGCGATTTTCACCTTTTCTGCTCTTCCGCCTCCTGCACTGGCCCAATTGTCCATTCATCTCATAAAATGCCGTCCGCAGCAGACCCTCACACCGCGGCCAAGACCGCTCAAACCTGATCCCCGAAAGTTTGCCATGTCGGCGTGGTCGCCAGGCTCCTGGACAACCAAAACGGCCCTCCAGCAGCCTGAATATCAAAATCCCGAACAACTCAAATCCGTCCTCCGGACACTCGCACAACTCCCCCCGCTCGTCACTGCCTGGGAGGTCGACCGACTCCGCACTCAACTGCAGCAGGTCGATGCCGGGCAGGCCTTTATTCTCCAGGGCGGCGACTGTTCCGAAAGCTTCGACGACTGCTGCAGCGCCACCATCCTGCGGAAACTCAAAGTGCTCATCCAGATGAGCCTCGTACTCATCTGCGGCGCCCGCAAACGCATCGTCCGCATCGGACGCATCGCAGGTCAATACGCCAAACCCCGCAGCTCCGCCACCGAGATTCGCGGTGGCGTCGAACTCCCAAGTTATCGCGGTGACATCGTCAACCACCCCGGCTTCACCTCCGAAGAACGCACGCCCGACCCCCGGCTCATGCTCCGCGCCCACGAACGCTCTGCTCTCACCCTGAACTTCATCCGGGCCCTCAGCGAAGGTGGCTTCGCTGATCTTCACCACCCCGAAAACTGGGACCTCGAATTCGTCCGCAATACGCCCGGGTCACGTCGCTACCAGGAACTTCTCAATTCCCTCAGTGACTCCATTCGCTTCATGGAAGTCGTCTCTCCCGGCGAACTCACGCAACTCACACGCGTCGACTTCTTCACCTCCCACGAAGCCCTGCTCCTGCACTACGAACAGGCACTCACCCGCGCCGAACGCAATCGAGGCTCCTACAACCTCGGCGCTCACATGCTCTGGATCGGCGATCGCACCCGTGCTCTGGACAGTGCCCACATCGAATACTGCCGCGGCATTCGCAATCCCATCGGGCTCAAAGTCGGCAATTCCATCACCCCCGCCGAACTTATCGAACTCATCACGATCCTGAATCCCGCCAACGAACCCGGACGACTGACTCTCATTCACCGCTTCGGGGCCGACAAAATCGCTTCCAAACTCCCACGGCTCGCCGAAGCCGTTCAAAAAGCAAACCTGCGAGTCCTCTGGAGCTGCGATCCCATGCACGGCAACACCCAAACTGCCCGCAATGGCATCAAAACGCGCGCCTTCGATGATGTCGTCTCTGAAGTCATCTCTGCCTTCCGCATCCACCGCCAGATCGGCACTCGACTCTCCGGTATCCATCTCGAACTCACCGGCGAAGATGTCACGGAATGCACCGGCGGACCAGGCAATCTCACCGAATCCGACCTCACACGTGACTATCGCAGCACCGTCGACCCGCGGCTGAATTACGAACAGTCGATGGAAATCGCCTTCATGCTCGCCGAACAACTCCGCTGAAACGGCCGTTTACCACCTACGGCAAACCGTTCACCTTTCGCACCACCCACTCCGCCATCAGCAGCCCGCTGAACAGCACAATCACCAGCCAGTGATCCCAGAGCGTTCGCTCCTGCACCTTCTGCTCCGGCTCGTCTTTCGGCTGCACCAGCTCCAGCAACCGCCGGGCATCCCACGGCTCAATCATCTGTCCCCCGCTGAGCTCCGACAACTGCTTCAGGAACTCCCGATTGCAGCTGACATTCGCCAGTTCGGCAGAGAGCTGGCGGCGCACCAGCACTTCCGTGGCGATGGTTTCCCGCGGGGCCGCCGCAGTTCCCGTGACCTGCAGCCGCAGTCGCCACGTGCCTTCAGGCAGTGGTGGCATCCGCGCGTTGAAGCGTTCCGGAGCATCCGCGGCAGGCCGCAGCCGCGCTGTAATCACCGCTTCGCCCTCCACAGGCGGCAGGACCTCACCATTCGCATCCAGCCGCTCAGCCACAACCTCCATCACCGCCTCCGCCAGCTGTGGTACCAGACGACGATCCCAGCGCACAGCAATCTCCGCAGACTCCTCCTCGCCCAGAACCACATCCGCAACAGACATTCGCACGTCGCTGTTCCCGGCAGCCGCCTTGTTTCGT
>JBEIEK010000072.1:0-19955 GCA_040382995.1 Planctomycetaceae bacterium | reverse complement strand
CGGTCCGCCCGGCATGAACAGCTGGATGATACGTTTGGCCTTCGGGGCAAAATGCGGTGCTCGGACCGCCAGCGGAGCAGCCGGTTCTGGACCAGCGAGGCTGAAACCACTCGCAGGAGCCCCAGCCAGCGCGGCGTTGTCCATCACTGCGGCAGCCAGACCCAGACTGCCGAAACCAGCTCCCAGTCTGCGCAGAGATTCACGGCGGCTGAATGGCGGCAGCGGATTGATGTGAAAGGCGGTCATGGATGGGTCCTTATTCGATGTGCATGAATTCGCTGCAGCTGAGCAACACCTGAGCATATTGCTGCCACGGGTTGAGCGGTTGCCGGGGGGCGGAAGCTTTGCCGTCCTGCTGATTGCCGGCTGCAGCTTCCGCGTCGGCTCGAGCCGCAGCCAGAAACTCAAGCCCGAGCTGCTGGTCGGAGTCACCTGCGGGGCGTCCGAAGAGCAGCTGGCAGGCCAGCTGAATGCGATCGGTGTCGCTGGCGGCTTCACGTTCGAGGCGCGCCGCGAGCGCTTTGGATCTGGCGGCCATGAACGGGCTGTTCATCAGAAACAGCGACTGCTGTGGGACGACGCTGGTTCCTCGACCTTCGCTGGTGGCTCGAGGCAGAGGAAAATCGAACAGCCTGAGAAAGCTGTCGGACGCATAGCGATCACCATTGCGGCTGACGGCTGCGTAGAGTGTTCTGCGGGGTGAGTCGAGCAGTGCTTCAACGGGCGGGCCACCCTGTGTGAGGTCGAGTTCGCCGGTGGTGGCCAGCAGGGCATCGCGCCAGGCTTCCACGTCCATGCGTCGCGGATTCATGCGCCACAGGAGCCGGTTATCGGCGTCCACGGCAAAGGCGCTGGCATTGAGGCTGCTGGACATCTGCCAGGCGGAGGAGCGGAGGATGAGTCGATGGAGGTGTTTGAGCGACCACGGGGCGGGGCCGTCGTGGAGTTCTGCGGCAAGCCAGTCGAGCAGTTCCGGGTGGGTGGGAGGCTGACCGAGCTTTCCGAAATTGCCGGGGGTTCGCACAAGCCCCTGTCCGAAGTGCTGCAGCCAGATGCGGTTCACCAGTACGCGGGCGGTGAGTGGATTGCGGCGGTCAACGATGGCTTCGGCGAGCTGTGCGCGGCCGCTTCCGGAAGTGAATGGAGCATCGCCGGGTTCGAGGATTCGCAGCATCCTGCGGGGGGCGATGGGGCCGGGCTTGCGGAGGTTGCCGCGAAGAGCCAGCGGCATGTCGGCAGCGCCGGATTCGGCGAGCACATGAGCGACGGGGTAGGGGGCTGGAGCGGTGGCCTGCAGCCGCGCGAGGGATTCTTCGTCGGCTTTTTGAGCGGCTGCTTCGGTGTCATTGAGCGGTCGCTGTTGCTGGTCGGCCATTTCCTTTCGCCTGCGGATGTTTTCGGTCAGCTGTTTGATCTGCTGCTGATGGTCATTAAAGGCCTGCACAACTTCGGCGGGCGCGAGCGGTGCTTCGCGGTTTTGGGTGTTATTGAAGATGCCGGCGAGTGAGTAATAGTCGAGTTGCGGGACGGGGTCGAACTTGTGGTCATGGCAGCGAGCACAGGAGACGGTGAGTCCGAGCAGTCCGCGGGTGAGCGTATCGACGCGGTCATCGAGGGTTTCGGCGCGGGCCTGAGCGATGGCGTCGGGATCGCCACCGTCAGAAACATAGGTCGGCCCCAGCGCGAGGAACCCTGTGGCTTCGGGCTGCGGTGGTGTCGCGAGATCCCCGGCGATCTGCAGCCGCAAAAAATCGTTGAGTGGCAGGTCGCGGTTAAGGGCATTGACGACCCAGTCGCGGTACCGCCAGGCATGGGGAAGGGCGGCTGCATCGAGGAAGCCGCCAAAGCCATCGCTGTAACGGGCCACATCCAGCCAGAAGCGTCCCCAGCGTTCCCCGTACTGGGGCTGAGCCAGGAGTCGGTCGATGGCGGCATCAACGGCAGCCTGTCGATTGATGGAGACAGCCTGTTCAAATTCCAGCAGCTGAGCTGGGGTGGGCGGGAGTCCGATGAGATCCAGCGACAGCCTGCGCAGGAGCGCTCGCGGAGAAGCCTGGGGCGCGGGCTGAAGACCGCTGGCTTCCAGTTTGGAAAGCACGAAGGCATCGATCGGGCTGGTGATCCATGCCGTCTGCTGCACGGGTGGGACGGCCGGTCGCTGAATGGGCTGCCAGGCCCAGTGTTCGGTGCGCAGCTGATTGAAGTCCCAGGACCGTTCGGAGGGGGACGCGGTGGTGTCGGCGGGCCATGGCGCTCCGAGACGTACCCATTCGGCGAGCACTTCGATGTCGTGTGGTTTGAGCTTTCCGGCGGGGGGCATTTCGAGTCCCTGCCAGCGGACGGCCTGAATCAGCAGACTTTCGTCGGGGCGTTCGGGGATGATTGCGGGACCTGTATCGCCACCCTGCAGCACGGCGGCGCGGGAGTCGAGCTTGAGGCCGGCACGAATGGTTTTCGCGTCGCTGCTGTGACATTCGAAGCAGTGTTCAGCGAGCAGCGGGCGGACTCGGTTTTCGAACCAGGTGGTTTGTTCTTCGGTGAAGACGGGGGGCGTCTGCTGAGCGACCGCGGGAAGCGCGCAGCAAAGTCCCGACAGGAGGCTGATGGAGAACAGACGGAGCAGCGACATGCGGCGTGGGTTCCGGAGGGTTGGGGCAGAGTTGCTTTTCGGATTGCGAAAAGAGCCACCTGGGATTGGTTCGTTTCGCAGAGCGCAACGCGACGCTGGCGAGCCCTGTGAATTCTCGGTTGCTGCTGCGGTCTGTGTCCACTGCAAACCCGGGTGGAGGCAGAAAAGAGCTCGGGGAATTTGGTGGGAAAAGCTGCCGGTTTTGATGAAATCGGCGTGGATTCTCATTGACTTCCCCCACGCCACTGTTCCCCCCGCAGGCGTGCATCTCCGTCGCAAACCGGGTAAACTGCCGATTCCGCCCGTTTCTGCTCTGGCGACTTTCCGTGGTGATCACCGTTTCCAATCCAGATTCCCGCCCCGCAGCCCAACACAGCAACCGCCATGAAAACCGACGAACTGCGCGAAAAATACCTGTCATTTTTCGAATCCAAAGGTTGCGTGCGTCGCCCCAGTGACGTGCTCATCCCCAAAGACGACCCCACCGTGCTGTTCACTCCGGCGGGCATGAATCAGTTCAAGAATCAGTTCCTGGGAATTGGCCCGCTGGATTTCACCAAAGCCACAACCAGCCAGAAATGTCTGCGTACGGGCGACATCGGCAACGTGGGTGTCACGGCCTACCACCACACCTTCTTTGAGATGCTTGGCAACTTTTCCTTCGGGGACTATTTCAAGCGGGAAGCGATTCACTGGGCCTGGGAATTTCTGACGGACCGGCGCTGGCTGGGACTTGACCCGGAACGGCTGACGGTTACGGTGTACCTGGACGACGACGAAGCCTTCGGTATCTGGAACAACGAAATCAAGCTTCCGGCCAGTCGCATCAGTCGCTGCGACGAATCCGAAAACTTCTGGCCCGCTTCCGCACCGTCGCAGGGCCCGGATGGTGTTTGCGGCCCCTGTTCCGAGATTTATTATCTGGCACCGGGCGCGACAAAGTCGGTCGAAATCTGGAATCTCGTTTTCACACAGTTCAATCGTGTGGGCAACCCGCCAGGCAACCTGCATCCGCTCCCCAAACAAAACATCGACACCGGCATGGGCCTTGAACGCTGTGCCTCCTGTCTGCAGGGAGTGCTCAGCAACTTCGAGATCGACATCCTGAAACCGCTCTGCAACACCGTCGGTGATGTGCTGAAGCTGAAATACAGCTACGACGCGGCTCATGGCCGCGCCTGCCGCCGAATTGCCGATCACGTGCGTGCCTGCACGTTTGCGATTCATGAAGGCGCTGTGCCCGGGCCGGAAAAGGCCAACTACATCGTCCGCCTGCTGCTCCGCCGCGCCGCAATGGAAGGCTACCTGCTGGGACGCAACACTCCCTTCCTGCATTCGCTGGTGCCCGCCGTCGTCGAAGCCATGCGGACTCCCTATCCGGAAATTGCGGAAACACTCGAGACGGTTACCAACGTGATCCGCGCCGAAGAGGAACAGTTTCTGGATGTGGTCGACCGCGGTATGCCGCGCTTTGAAAAACTGGCGGCGAAGGCAAAAACAAGTGGTGTGATCTCCGGCGAAGACGCTTTCGATCTGCAGGCCACCTACGGCTTCCTCATCGAACTCACGGAAACGCTCGCCGCACAGAATCAGCTCACCGTCGACCGTGAAGGCTACGAGAAAGCTCGGCGACGGCACGAAGCCACCAGCGGCAGCGGAGCCTTTGCGGATTCCGTGATGAGCGCCGGCCCCATCGATTCGCTCAAGAAACAGGGTGGCACACGCTTCGTCGGCTACGATGGCCTGCATTCCGAAAGCCGAGTGCTGGGGATCATCTCCGGCGGCGAACTCGTCACGGAATTCTCTGAAATCGGTCACGCAGAACCGCTCGGCGTGGCCCTGGACCGCAGCCCGTTCTACGCAGAATCCGGTGGTCAGGTCGGCGACTCAGGAACACTCACAGCCCCCGGCTTTGAATTCCACGTCGTGGATACTCAGAAGGATGGCGATCTCTGGATCCACATCGGCCATCTGCTGAAGGGTAAACTTCACGAGGGTCTGCAGGTGAGTGCGCAGGTCGATGCCGAGCGACGTGCCGGTATCCGCCGCGCCCATTCAGCTACCCACATCCTGCACCACGCTCTGCACTGCACCGTAGGGAAAAATGCAACTCAGCGTGGTTCTCGAGTGCAGCAGGATGAACTTCGGTTTGACTTCGCCCACAATCAGGCACTCACAGCCACCGAAGTGCACCAGGTTGAAGACATCATCAACGCCTGCATTGCCAGCGGTGCTTCGGTCGTCACGGAACTGCTGCCAATAGAAGACGCTCGCAAACGCGGCGCGATGGCGCTCTTTGGCGAGAAGTATCCGGACGAGGTCCGTGTTGTGAGCATGGGAGACTTCAGTGTTGAGCTGTGTGGTGGCACGCACTTGTCCAGCACCGGCCAGGTGGGACTGTGCCGCGTCGTCTCTGAAGAACCTGTGGCTCGCGGTGTTCGCCGGATCACGGCGATCACCGGTCCCAAAGCACTGCAGAAAGGTCGTGACACGGACGAGCTGATCGCGAAGCTGCAAAAGCAGTTAAAGGCCCCGCAGGCCACAGAGCTTCCCGGGCGTGTTGAATTGCTGCAGCAGGAAGTGCGGACGCTGCAGAAGCAATTGGCCGAGCTCACCGCCTCCGCGGTTGCTGATGCGATCGGCGATCTGGCTCAGGACGCACCTGTCGTCAACGGCGTCCGCATCATCGCTCGATCACTGCAGAATGTTTCGCGCGACGCACTGCGCGACTTTGCCGACCAGCTGCGGGACAAGTACAGTCCGGTGGCACTGGTGCTTGGGGCTGTGATCGACGGCAAGGTGGCGTTGATTTCGGCGGTGAGCAAGCCGCTGGTGAAGGAAAAGAATCTGCATGCCGGCAACGCGGTGAAAGTGGCCGCTGCGGCAGCCGGAGGCGGTGGTGGCGGTCGTCCGGACCTGGCGGAAGCGGGCGCGAAGCTGATTGAAAAGCTTGAGGAGGCGATTGCTGCGGGTGGGGCCGAACTTCGCAGGCAGCTTGGTGGCTGACATTCAGCAGCGGGTTCAGCCAAGTCGTCCGAATTGCTGGTCGAGTGAATGTCGGCTGATGGTGAGCGATGTGGGGCGGCCATGTGGGCAGTGATGTGAGTCGTTGACGAGGTGTCGTTGACGCAGGAGTTCGCGCATTTCTTCGAGTGTGAGTCGCTGACCGGCTTTGATGGCGGCGCGGCAGGACATTGTGTGGAGCATGGAATCGAGGAGATCGCGGCGGGCCATTTTGCCATCGGCCTGCACGAGTTTTTCGGCGAAGTCGCGAACGATGCGGACAAGTCCTCCGCGGGGGATCAGGACGGGACAGGAGTTGACAAGGAGCGTGGTGCCGCCGAAGTCCTGGATGTCGAAGCCCATTTCAGTGAAGAGTTCGGTGGATTCGAGGACGGCGGCGGATTCGACGGGGGAACATTCGATGGTTTCTGGGATGAGCAGTCGCTGGGATTCGACGTGGCCGGCGAGTATTCGCTGGCGGAGTGATTCGTACATGATGCGTTCGTGCAGCGCGTGCTGATCGATGATTTCGATGCCGGCGTCGCTGGCGACGACGATGTAGCAGTCGTGGATCTGGAAGGCGCGAAATTCGTCGGTGACGATTTGCGTTTCGGCCACCTGCATGGGAGCAGCGGATGCTGGTGCCGGGACGGGTGCGGTTGCTGCTGAGGCGGCGATGGTGGGAGCGGTATGGTCAACAGCCAGTGCTTTGATGACGCCGGGGTGATGGAAGACGGCGCTGTCGTTGTAGGTTGAGCGGACGGGATCGGTGGGATTGCCGGAGCGCGGGTATGGGGACGGGGAGTTTGCGTGGGGGGCGATGAAGTTGAGAGTCTGGTGGGAGCGATTGGGTGTTTGGGGGCGGTCAAAGCGGATTTCGGCTGAGTTGGCGGGGCTGTCTGAGGCGTGGGATGAGTTGCCGGCGGGGGATGTTGTTGGGAGATCGATGCCGGACTGGAAGGCGAGGAGCTGGAATTTGTCGCGGAGGGTTTTGAGGAGTTGGCGGTAGAGTGTCTGGCCGTCCTGAAAGCGAACTTCGCTTTTGTTGGGGTGGACGTTGACATCGACAAGGGCCGGGGGAAGTTCGAGGAAGAGGAAGCAGACGGGGTGCCGGCCGACCATGAGCAGTCCGCGGTAGGCTTCTGCGAGGGCATGCTGGAGGCTGCGGTCCTGGATCCAGCGACCGTTGAGGAAGAGGAACTGGTGGCTGCGGGTGGCGCGGCTGAGTGCAGGTTCGCCGACGTAGCCCCAGAGTCGGATGGCGGAGCCGCTGGGGAGCGGGGATTCAGAGGAGACGGCGATGAGATGATCAGCGACTTCGGCTCCGAAGAAGCGGCGGATGCGGTCCAGAGGATCGTTGGCGGAGGGGAGTTCGTAGACGAGTTTTTCGTTGTGTCGGAGGACCATGTGGAGTCGCGGGTTGGCGAGTGCGACGCGGGAGAACTGTTCGACGATGTGTCCGAATTCGGTGGAGGCTTTTTTGAGGAAGCGGCGGCGCGCGGGGGTATTGAAGAAGAGGTTATGAACCTCCATGACGGTGCCTGGGGGGCAGCCGCAGTCGCGATCGGTGATAATGCGTCCGCCGTGGCTTTCGAGTTCGCGGCCGACGGAGCAGTCTTCGGGGCGGGTGCGAATGCGGAACTGCGAGACGGAGGCGATGGAGGCGAGGGCCTCGCCGCGAAAGCCAAGCGTGCTGACGTGGTCGAGGTCGGCGTCAGAGCGGATTTTGCTGGTGGCGTGGCTGGAGACGGCCAGCAGCATGTCTTCAGGGTGAATGCCTTCACCGTTGTCGGCAACGCGGATGAGTTCCAGACCGCCACCCTGGATATCGACGTCGATGCGAGTGGAGAGGGCGTCGACGCTGTTTTCGAGCAGCTCTTTGATGACGCTGCCGGGGCGTTCGATCACTTCCCCAGCGGCAATGCGATTGACGACGTGAGTATCGAGTTGCTGGATGCGAGCCATGCAGGGGGGCCTTTGGTGTGCAGGGCGGAAATCTGGCGTCACCCTTATTCTACCGAGTTTTGGTGTCGTCCGAGCCGAATCGGGGTGAGATTTGTGCAGATTGGGCCGTTTCTTCCACCCGCGCCAGACGGGATGGATAGGGTGGGCAGGGGCTTTGTAAATTCTATTCCGATTGTGGCGATTTTTCGGATTATGCTGAACAGTTTGGCTGGTGAATGCCGATGTGCACGATGAGTTCCGGTGTTTTGGCCGGAGTTCTTCAATTGGAGCAGGAAGCAGCCATGGAAGCGCAGGCGTCAGAACAGGCAGTTGGACAGAATTTCCTGAAGCGACGGCTGGGTCGCGGTCTGAGCGCACTGCTGGGAAGTGGCGAAGGGGAACCCGGTGATCAGCCGTCAATTTTGCCGATGCACACCCCTTCAGGTCCACCGGCACCGGGTTCTGATGAGATTTCGCTGGAGCTGATCGAGCGAAATCCGCTGCAGCCACGGCGGGAATTTGCGCAGGCGGCGATTGATGAGTTGTCTGAGAGCATTCGTCGACACGGGATCCTGCAGCCCCTGGTTGTGCGTCCGCGTGCGGAGGGTGGTTATCAGCTGGTGGCAGGCGAACGTCGCTGGCGAGCCGCTCAGCAGGCTGGTCTTGAGACGGTTCCCTGCCGCGTCATTGATTTCTCTGACCGTCAGGCCATGGAAGCGGCTCTGGAAGAGAACCTGAAGCGAGAAGACCTGAACGTACTGGAGAAGGCCTGCGCGTTTCGGGATTATCTGGAACGATTTGGGGGGACGATTGAGGAATTGTCGCGGCAGCTGAGCATGAGCCGGGCGAACCTGAGCAACATGCTGCGGTTGCTGGAGCTGGCGGAGCCAGTGCAGGTGATGTTGCGGAGCGACCGCATTTCGGCTGGTCACGCCCGAGCGTTGCTGGGGCTGCCGGCGGACCAACAGGAGCCGCTGGCGGTGCAGATTGAAACAGAACAGTTGTCAGTGCGACGCACGGAAGAGCTGGTGCGTGAGCAGCTGAAGCGGGCAGCGGAACAGGCAGTGGCGGAGGCGGAGTCACCGGCAGCTGAACCGGCCTCAGAATCAGCTGAGCGGTCAATGGAGCCGACGAATCACGTGCTGTCGCTGGAGAGTGCGCTGCGAGATCTTCTGGGGGCGAAGATTGATATTCGGCAGCGGCGGAACAATGCGGGGCAGATTGTGATTCACTTTGCGGACAATGACGACTTTGAGCGGATTCTGGGGCGGTTGCGGAAGGCTGGCTGAGCAGTGTGCGGCTGTTGAGGGTGTTTGGTGCAGCCGCGGCATGTTCAGGTGACGGCGACTTCCTTTCCGGCGGCGTCTTCTGCGCGGAAGGTCATGTGTTCGAAGAGTACATCTGATTTGGTGACGATGACGATTTCGACTTCGTTTTCGTCTTCGATGCGGATGAGTTCCTTGCGTTTGCGGTTGTTGAGGTAGTTGCCGACGCGGTCATGGACTTCGATGACGATGCGTTTAACGGGTTCGCTGGAGGCGGCTGCGAGGACCAGACGCATGACTTCGATGGAGAGGCTTTCGGCGGTTTTCACCTGACCGACGCCGTTGCAGGACGGGCAGTTTTCGTAGACGCTGCGGCGGAGTGACGGGCGGATGCGTTGTCGGGTCATTTCGATCAGGCCGAAGGGGCTGATGCGGAGGACGCGAGTACGGGCGCGGTCGCGGGCGACGGCATCGCGGAGTGCGCGTTCGACGCCGCGACGGTGTTTTTCTTCGCGCATGTCGATGAAGTCATTGACGATGACGCCGCCGAGGTCCCGCAGTCGGATTTGTCGAGCGATGGCGTCTGCGGCGCGGAGATTCATCTGGTAGGCGCTTTTCTCGGCGTCGCTGTCTGCGCGGAAGCTGCCGCTGTTGACGTCGATGGCGACGAGTGCTTCGGTTTGGTCGATGACGAGCGATCCGCCGCCGGGAAGCGGTACGTAGCGATCATGAATGCGGGCGATTTCGTCTTCGATGCCGTATTTGTTGAAGAGTGGTTCGCCACCGGAGAATCGCTGGACGCGGTTGATGTGGGTGGGCATGACGATTTTCATGAATTCGCGTGCGCGTTCCCAGGCACTGTCTTCGTCGATGAGCACGGAATCGATTTCGGTGGTGTAGATATCCCGCATGGTGCGGATGATCATGTCACTTTCTTCGTAGATGCCTGCTGGTGAGGGCGTTTTTTTGAGTTTCTGGACGATGGTTTCCCAGAGTCTGAGGAGGTAGCTGAGGTCGCGGCGGAGATCGGATTCTTCGCGATCGATGCCGGCGGTGCGGATGATGAAGCCGAGCCCTTCGGGGGGCTGGAGGGATTTCATGGTTTGTCGGAGACGTTTGCGGGTTTTTTCGTCTTCGATTTTGCGACTGACACCGACGCGCTGGAGTCCGGGCATGAGGACGAGGTAGCGGCCGGGGATTGAGATGTAAGTGGAGAGGGTGGGGCCTTTGTTACCGATACCTTCCTTGATGACCTGGACGAGCACTTCGCTGCCGCGCTGGAAGATTTTCTGGATGGGAGGTTTGTTGCGGGCGTTGCGTTCGTTGAGATGTCGGGGGGGACGACCACCGTGATCGTCATCGTCATCATCCTCTTCGTCGTCGTGGTCCCGGTCTTTGACGAGGTGCCGATAGTATTGGTACTCGACGTCGCTGACATGCAGGAAGCCGTTGCGTCCGACACCGAAGTCGACGAAGGCTGCCTGGATGCTGGGTTCGATGTTGACGATGCGTCCCTTGTAGATATTGCCGACGTAATTCTCTGCGCTGCTGCGTTCGACGTAGAGTTCTTCGAGGACACCGTCTTCGACGATTGCAATCCGGCTTTCTTCCGGTTGCAGGACGTTAATGAGCATTTCCTTTTTCATGATGAGCCTGGTCTGACTTTGTGACATGTTGTGATTGTTCGGTGACAGCCGGCGAACGTCGCGGGCTGCTGTACGGTATTGGTGGGCCGCGGTTTAGAAGCCGCTGCCTTCATCAAGATCAGGGCAGAGTCTGACGAGTTCGCCCTGGAGGTAGTGTTCGACGTCGCGCGCCAGATCGAGAGACAGGGCGTGCTGAGCGATGCGGATGGCATCAGTCATGGAGAGGCTGCGGACCACTTCCTTGAGCCTTGGGATGGCCTGAGGCGTGGCGCTGAGGCTTTTGAGCCCGAGACCGATCAGGAGCGGAATAAACCGCGGCTCGGAGCTCATTTGTCCGCAGACGGTGACTGGTTTGCCGTGAGTTTTGCCCGCCTGAACGACCATCTGGATGAGCCGAAGAATGGAGGGGTCTCCGGAGCGATACAGATTGGCAACGGTCGGATCAGAGCGGTCGCAGGCGAGAGTGTATTGAATGAGATCGTTGGTACCAATTGAGAAAAAGTCGACTTCGGCGGCAAATTCGTTGGCAAGGATCACCGCGGAGGGAACTTCGACCATCATGCCCACGGGGATGTTTCTTTGGAAGGGGATACCTTCTTCTTCCAGGTCCTCCATAACGTCCATGAGGATCATTTTGGCCTGGCGGAATTCGAGGAGGGAGGAGACAAGGGGGAACATGACGCGGACGTTGCCGCGAACGGAGGCCCGAAGGATGGCTCGGAGCTGCCGCTTGAACATGGGAGTGCTGCGGAGGCTGAGCCGGATGCTGCGGAGCCCGAGCATTGGGTTGGGGGATTCGGCGAAGTGGTGTTCGAGGAGTTGCGGGACTTTGTCGGCGCCCAGATCGAGCGTGCGGATCACGATCGGCAGATCACCGCAGGCATCAAGGACGCGGCAGTAGGCTTCGTAGTGATCGGCTTCGGAGGGTTCGCGATTGCCGCTGAGGAAGAGGAATTCGGTACGGTAGAGTCCGATCCCGTCAGCACCGCGGCTGATGCAGTGGCCGACTTCTTCGGGAAATTCGATGTTTCCACCGATGGTGACGCGGTGTCCGTCGACAGTTTCGGCCGGGAGTCGTTCGATTTGTCGGAGTCGTTCGCGGACGCGCTGGCTGCGGGCCTGGGAATCGCGGACGCGGGCGAGCGATTCTGTATCGGGGTCGATGAGGATCTGTCCGTGGTCGCCGTCGAGGATGGCGTTTTCGCCACCTGAGACGGCAGCGAGGCAGCGTCCGAGTCCGACGATGGCGGGGATTTCGAGCGCTCCGGCGAGGATTGCGGTGTGGCTGGTTTTGCCGCCCACTTCTGTGGCGAAACCGAGGACAAAGCGAGTGTCGAGTGCGGCGGTTTCGCCCGGGGTGAGTTCGTGGGCGAGCAGGATTACGGGCTGGGTGAGGTTACGGAGTTCTTCGCGACTTTCGCCAAGGAGCTGTCGCAGGAGACGTTTTTCGAGATCGAAAATGTCGAGAGCTCGTTCGGAAAGATAGCGATCGCCGAGTTTTTCGAGCTGTTCAGCGTAGCCGCGGAGAACGCGACTGACTGCAGATTCGGGGGAACGGCAGTGGTCGCGAATGAGGCTTTCAACTTCGCGGATCAGCCGCGGGTCCTGGGCCATCTGCAGGTGAGCAGAAAAGATGGCGCCGTATTGCTGGCCAAGCTGGGCGGTGACGAGCTGTTCGTTTGCCTGGATGTCACGGCAGACGAATTCGAGTGCAGCGTGGAAGCGGTTGAGTTCGGCGTCGACGGCGTCCCGGGCGACGTAGCGTCCGGGGATGCGGAAGTTTTCGGAACCCAGCACAAGCACCGGGCCCGTGACAATTCCGGGCGAAACAGCAATTCCAGTGAAAACCTTCATCCCGGGGATTGTAGCGGGAATTCCGGCCAACGGAAATGAATGCGGGGACTCTGAGGGCGGTTGATCCGCCGGGAAAGACGAATTCGCCGATTCAGGGACTTGAGTCAGAATCTTCAGAAATTGCGATTTTTTGGATGGAATCCTTAGCCTTTTCCCAATCGGAATTTTTGATGAAGCGATTTTGAGGGATCGCCCGATAAACAGGTTAACGCCGATGTTGCCGGGGGAAACCGGCTGAGTTTGTTCGGTCGGACTGTGACATTCGGCAGTGATTGCAATGCAGGGGATTCGAGGATGCGTCCCAGACTTCGTCTTTTTGTCGGCTCAGATGACACCGACACCGTCGCGTTCCCTGAACCCGAGGTCTCCATGAAACTTGGTGATTTCACGAAGATTCTGGCGGATGCAATTATCTGGGACAGAACGTGGGTGAGCGATTTCGCGGACGAAGATGTCCGCGTTTCCGCCGATCTGTATGAAATCCTGACGATGTATTCGCAGATGCGCCCGAGCGCCTGATGAATCCGAGAGTCTGACAGAACGGCTCAGGGTGTCGGAGCAGGTGTCTGGGGGGCAGCACTGGCAGCGGGGGGAAGCCCGGCCGCCTGTCGAAGCTTCTGCAGTTCGTCAGCCTCCTTGACACGCTTTTCCGCCGCAAAGAACTTGTCCACTGATTCTCTCATTTTCGTGATGAGCGATTCGATGCGGCGTTTGGCGGTGGCGTTGCGAATGGCATCGGCCTTTTGCAGTGCGGGACTGCGAATGGCATCCAGCCGATCGCCGAACTGTTGTTTGGCGGGCAGTGCATCGATGCTGGTGACAGCGTTTTCAAATGCGGCTTTGTCACCGGCGGCTGAAGCTTTCTTCGCAATGCTCATGTACACCGCCTTCTCTGCCACCATGTCGACCAGTTCATCGCGGAGCAGGTAGAGGTCGCCTTCGACGCCCAGTCGAATGGAGTCGTCGGGGAGCTTGACTGTTTCCTTCGGCATCACCCCCGGGGCATAGGGGATTCGCGCGAGCAGTGTGGAGCCGCTGTAGGCGTAGAGCCAGCACGTTGGATTGGCGGGGTCGACGGAGAGTGCCAGTTCACCGCTGCGATCGGTGAGATGTCGCACGCGCTGCTCGGGCGGTGAGTCGCGTTTGGGAACCTGGTCGACACGGATGCAGACGAGCGGTCGGTCGGGGCGGTCTCGGAGGACGAGTTTCACGCGACTGGACTGAGCCATGGGGCGCTGACGGACAGCGATCTGCTGCAGATTGCGGCCTCCCTTGCCACCGAAGGGCACAGGGCCGTGCGACAGGAGCAATCCCCGCACGCGGGCTGTATCGGTAAAACTGGTGGAAGGCTCAGGTGCCTCCGGCAGGGTGACAGGGGCATCGTCCTGGGAAACGCCGGCCGTACCAAGAATCCGGTTGAAGTCGGTGACCTGAATGTAGCACAGGTCCAGCCGCTGCAGGATTTTGACTTTGCCGGGGTTTTTGCGGTCCATCTGCCGGAGGAAGGTACGGAGCACGTCACCTTTTGCGATCTGGGCAGCGGAGGGATCCGGAGGCAGCAGGTTGCCGGCCTGGAGGACGAACTCGAGTTCTGCTTTGTCGATGGTGGGACTGGAGTAGAGCAGGATGGGGCGGAAGCAGTCGCGTCCGAGTTCGCAGGCGGCATGTGCGACCCCCTGGGAGGTAAAGACGCTGCGGGAGAGACTGGGTGAGAGTTCTTCGATGCGCGTGTCGTATTCGCGGCAGCTGACAGTGTATCCGGCCTGACCGTTTTCGACGGAGATGAGCAGAAGTTTTTCGGTGGCGGTTTCGGGCCAGGCTGTGCGGAGGTCGTTTTCGGTGAGTCGTTCGAGGTGCAGTTGAGTACCGGGGCGGAACCAGGCAGATTCGTGAACGTTAGCGTCCCACATGCTGCCATACATCCGTTTGAAGCCCGCGCGGATTTGGTTGACGAGCGTTTTGCGGAGGTGTGGATGTGTTGGGACTGAGCCACTGAAGGCCACTTCGACAGTGACGCGATACGGACGGTCCTGGAGCGGCACAACGGGATCTGGGGTTGCTGCAGTGACAGGAGCAGTTGTGGGGGGAACGGAACCGGGTGTTCCGGCCGGCGTCTGCTGAGGAGCGGGGGAACTGGGTTTTGCCGCGTCAGCAGGGGGTGTCGCAGCTGCGGGTGTTCCGGCTGGCTGGGCGGGTGCGGCGGGGTTTGGTGTTGGGGCTGGATCCTGAGCGGTGGCGTGGGCGAGCACGACAAGGAGGATCAGCGGGAGTGTCCAGGGGAGCTTCATGGTCGAATGATCCAGCGTTCCACGTTGTGGTAGGTGGACATTAGTTTGGGGGGGAGTCCGGAGACGTTTTTGCGAAAGACGGCGTAGTCGTCAACTTCCCAGAGCGGGATGAGGAAGGCCTGAGCGGCGATGTGATTGTGGATGCGGAAGAGTTTTTCCTGGGCATCCACGAAGCTGGCGGCGTAGTCGAGTCCGACGAGTTCCTGTCGCATCCAGTCGGGGAAGAGCTGCAGGCGTTTCATGTCGAGCGTGGGGTCGTTGGTGAGCACTGGCCAGAGTTCGAGCAGGGGTTCTTCCATGCGGAGCTGTCGATAGCAGAGGTCCCATTCGGTATCGGCGAGTGGCTGTCCTTCGCGATCGCTCTTGATGACATCGACCTCGAAGCCGATTTTCTGCCAGTAGGTGACGATGCGTTCGGCGGCGGCTGTGGAGAGGGGATCGGGTTCAACGACGAAGCGGAGTCGTGGAAGTTTGATGTAGTCGACTTTGGTATTCTTGCGGAAGACTTCTGAGTCGAAGTTGATTTTATCTTTGGTTGCCTGGGCCCGGGCGGCTTCGGTGAGTTTTGTGAGTTCTGCGATTTTGAGTTGGCTTTCGGCTGCGAAGCGGAGTGCGTAGGCGAGCCGCAGGTTGAAGGCAGGGGGTTTCTGGCGGGGTTCGGTGGCGTAACTGGCGAGGTGCCAGGCGGCGCTGGTGGGGCGTCCGTGGCGGGCTTCGGGGTCGCGGAGAATGGTGGAGCGAAGGATGCCGTCGCGGTTCACGGCGAAGGACAGAGCGCGGCGCATCTGGGCGTTGGTGATGCGGTCTGAGAGCGGGTTAAAGACGATGATGTGAGTCATCGGGAGTGCATAGGGCAGGACCTGGTGGCTGGAGGCTTTAAAGGATTCGATTTCCCAGGGGAGCAGGTGCGGGATGCAGTCGATGTCACCGCGAATGAAGGCCTGGATCATGTTGGCGCGATCGGCGAAGTGACGTTCCTGGATTTCGGCGATGTGATATTTGCCGGCATCGAAGCCATCGGGTTCGGGGATTGCGCGGACCCAGCGGGATTCCTGGGCGTTGGCAGCGGTCTGAACGAAGCGCGTGGAGACGACGACGGGCTGGGAGGGGGCGGACGGAGCGTCGGGGGAGGCAGTATTGGGAGTGGCGGGAGAGGTCTGTGTGGCGGCAGCGTCTGTGGCTGCATCCGCCGGGGGCACGTCATTGCGAGCGGTGCGGGTGACGGGGAATCGCAGGAGCGATTCGATGCTGAGTGGGACTCTGGAGAAGCGGATCCGAAGTTGTGAGGGGGAGCGGACAGCGACTTCGGAGACGAAGGAGGCGAGTCGAGTGTCGTAGAGGGGGTTTTGGGGATCAATGCGATGGCCGATGGCATCGGCGACCGCGGCGGCGGTGAAGAGTTGCTGGGACTGCCAGGCGGGGCGGGTTTCCCGGAGTGTGAAGAGGACTTCGCGGCCGAGGTCTGCGGGGTCCCAGATTTCGAAGAAGCCGGAGCGGAAGTAGGTGAGTTCGTCGGCGGATGAGGGTTCGAAGAGTGAGGCCTGGACGAGTTCTTTCAGGCGTTCGCGGGATTCGAGCGGTGCGGGGTGAATGCTTTGGCCGTTGAATTCATTGATGCCAACGCGGAGAATCTGGTGTCGCGCGAAGTACTGGGTGTAGGCAGCGCGGGAGTTGCCTTCTGTGGGCCAGACGAGTTCTGCGCGGCGGGCGCGTTCTGCGGCGGAAGCGAACTTGCGGGCGGCGAATTCGGAGGTGGCCTGTTCCAGCAGGGTGGTGCTGGACTGCAGGAGTCGGCTGCTGGTGGCCTGGACGAGGGGATGTTGGGGGAAGAGTTTTTGGATGCGGCCAATGAGGTAGCGGGTTTTGCGAAAGTCTTCGGCGGCAGCGGCGGCATCAATCATGGGCCCGACGATGGCTCCCATGCGATCCGGAAGTTCCGGATTTTTGCTGTTGCGCTGGAAGACTTCGTCGAGCATGGCGAGTGCGGCGTAGATTTCGCCGGCCTGGGCGCGCTCGGCGGCTTCGACCATCAGCAGGCGTTCGAAGCGTGGGGTGGATTTGTCCCAGCCGGGAATTTCTGTTTCGACGCGGAGCAGGAGTTCGTAGGCGGTGCGGAAGTCGTTGATCTCCAGCAGCTTGTCGACTCGCAGCAGCATCAAATCCTCGAAGTACATGATCTGATCGACCTGTTCCACGGGAACGGCATATTCTGTGAGGTCCCCGGGGAGGGTGAAGATGAGTTTTTTGAGGCTTTTGAGTCGTGCGGCGCGGGTTTCGCGTTCTTTGGCATTCTGGGGTCGGGAGGCTTCGAGTTTTTTGTATTCGGCGTCCTGTTTGGCGAGTGTATCCGGGCGGGGGAAGATCGGATTCACGACAGCAACTCGGCGGTCCGCTTCGTTGGCAGCCTTAATGATGACCCAGTCGAACTCCTTGTCATCGGCATCGGCGCGAAGGAGTGCTTCGGCTTCGGGGATGGGAAGTTCGGTGAGTTTCGGGAGTTCGGTGCGAGTGACTTTTTCGTCTGCGGCAGCGGGGTTGCACAGGCAGTTGATCAGTGCGGCGACGAGCGCGAGGACGCCGACAGCGGTTCCGCGGCGTGGACTGCAGGGCAGGCCGCCTGAGCGGGACAAGGACAGCGACAGGTTGAACAGGAAACGCGTGCAGAACATGGAATGTTACCGCTGAAGGTCAGGCTTGACGGAATAGAGGCTGCCGTCGAGACCAGGAATGATGATCTGATCGCCCAGCTTCAGAAAACCGTTCTGCAGCTGCTGGGCGAGGTTCAGTGATTTGTCGGAGGGTGAGCCGTCGGGGTTGAGTTTGAAGATCAGCCCGTCGGAGCGAGCGACGAGGAAGCCATCGGCGAGCGGGAGTGGGTGGCCGACGAGAGAGTGTCCGTCGAGGGGAATGGAACCGGCGGCAACGAGACCATTTTCAGCGCGAAAGATGGCGGCGCGTTCGCCGGCGACTTCGGCGAGCACGATATTGCCCGCGGCTTTGGGTGTGGCGGAGGGAATTCCGTTGAGATCTGTTTCGGCGAGCAGTTCGAGGGTTGCGGTTTGGAGCAGCAGGAGCTTGCCGGTGGTGCTGGCGGCGTAGAGGAAGTTACCAGCGACGGCAGGGGAGAGTTCGACAGGTTGTGGGAGTCGGGTGACACCGACTTCGGCGAGCTGCGGTCGGGGTGTTGGGCGATATTCGACGCGAACGAGGTCGTTGGCGGCGGAGAGAGCGAGGACCTGGGTGTCATTGAGAGCGACGAGTGCTTTCCAGGGCTGCTGCTGTGTTTGGTTTTGGGAGGCGCGGTATTCTTCAGCGGTTTTCCCATCTGCCATGGCGGTGAGGTGGAGTCGGCCGGAGGAGGCGAAGACGGCGCCGGCAGCGATGGCAACCGGGGGTACCTGCGGGGCATCCGGGAGTGGCCAGCGACGTTCGAGCTGGCCGGTGGGGGTGAAGGTCCAGAGTGCTGGTTCCGGAGCACCGCTCCAGGCAGCGGGGCGTCCGTCGGCGAGGACGAGACCCTGAATGGGTGAGGCGAGTTTATCGGGGAGGCGAAAGCGGCTGATGCTTTCGGTGACAAATGTTCCTGCGGTGATATCCGGGACCGGCAGGCGATAGATTTCGCCGTAGTCGGCGAGTGCGAGGACGGCATTTCCGCCGGCGGAGGGGGCAAGTGCGACGATGCGGGATCCGATGACGGTTCGCCAGATCCCCTGCATTTGTTCGCGGTCGGTGCGAGTGAAGAAGGTGGAGTCGGACTGGGCGGAGCGGGTGGTGAGGAAGACGGATTCGTCGAGCACCTGGATGGGCTGAGAGTGAATGCCTTCGGCGGCGACGGCGGGGTCGAGTTCGACGGAGTTGGTGCGGGTGCGGAAGCGGCGGAGATCGCGTCCTGCGAGCCAGAGTTGTCCGCCGGGGCCGGCGAGGAGGAACATGTGTGTTTGCAGGCCTTCTTCGAGCTGATTGGCACCGATGCTGGCGAGGGGAGGCTGGCCTGGTTCATCACCAACGCGGAAGGCGGAAATGCGCTGGGGGGTTGAGGGGATAAAGAGTTCGTAGCCGCGGAGCAGGGGTGGGTCGAGAATTTGTCCGTCGACTTCGTTGGAGGCGACGATGGAGAGACGGCCATCGGCTTCGGTCTGGAGTGTCTGGACGCGGCCTTTGGCGGAGGAGGCGTTATCGCAGAGGAGGAAGTAGCGACCGGCAGCGAGCATGGGCACGCGGACGCTGTCCGGGCGGTGTGGGATATGTGAAACGGTTTCGCAGGCGAAGGGATTCAGCGAGATGGTGTAGACCATGGCCTGATCGCCTGGGAGCACAAGTTTCTGACCATCACCGGTCACAGCAGGTGGTCCGATCACGGTTTGCGGGAAGGTGAGTTTGGCGAGGGCGCGGCCGTTGACGGCAGCGATTTGCCAGAGTTCCTGGTTATCGGTGGGGATGATGACATTACCGGCGAGGAGGATGGGTTTGGCGGAGGGGCGACTTTCGAGTGACTGGCGCCAGAGCGGCTGTCCGGTTGCCTGGGAGAGGAGCATGAGTTCTTCGGAGAGAGTGCTGTAGACGAGGACACCTTTTTCAGAGCCGTCAACTTCGATGGGTTCGAAGGGGGCATTGGTACCGAGCACCGTGCGCCAGCGGGGATCTCCGGTATCGGCATCGATGGCCCAGCAGGAGTCGAGGCCGATGGTGAAGATGAAGCGGCCCTGGGACGTGAGGTCTGTGCGGCCCTGGGTTCGGAGTGCGAGTGTGGCGGCGGGGAACGGGGTGGCTGCGGCGGTGGCGGGAGCATCGCGTCCGAGGTCTGTGCGGGTGACGAGTTCTTTTTCGCGGGTGAGGATATCCGCGAGCATTTTGGTGACGTCTTTGTCGGAGCTGATCGAGGGGAATCGATCGATGAGTGCCTGGCGTGTTTCGAGGGCGGGAACGGTTTGTCCTGCGGCGAGCTGGCTGGTGATTTTTTCGATGGTGGCTTTGAAGGACTGTTTGCGTGCGATGGCACCTTCAGCGATTCGCTGGCGTTCGACGAGGAATTCTTCGCGGGACTGGGGGATGCCGGTTTCGCCGGAGAAGCGGCGGAGCAGTTCAACGGCTTCGCGGCTGACGCGGAGTGCATCTTCGGAGGCGGCCTGTTCGGCAACGATGGCACCGGCGTAGGCGAGTCGATCGGAGTAGCGTCGGAGGGTATCGGTGAGTTCGTTGTATCCCGGGAGGTCCCCACACTCGCTCATGAGGTTCCGCAGTTCGGTCATGCCGCGGACCACATCGGGAGTGGTGGTTTGGATGTATTTTTCGACGAGTGTGCGATGGAGGCCGATGCGAGCGGCGG
>JBEIEK010000071.1:0-20304 GCA_040382995.1 Planctomycetaceae bacterium | reverse complement strand
TGCTTCTCGGAGGCCACTTCGGAAACTGGGAAATCAGTCTCCATACGTTCGGAGAATTCGGATTTCCCATGGGTGTGGTGGCTCGCGATCTGGACAACCCCTGGCTCCACCGCTGGTTTCTGCGATACCGACAGTCGACCGGGCATCAGGTGCTCTCCAAATCGGGGGCCGGACCGGAACTCGCCGAACGGCTGGCTGCTGGCGGCATGGTTTCGCTCCTGTGTGATCAGGACGCCGGACGCAGCGGCGTCTTCGTGGATTTCTTCGGCCGACCAGCCTCCACGTTCAAATCCATCGCACTGCTGGCCCTGCAGTTCAATGCGCTGATCATCGTTGGTGGTGCCTGGCGACTTCCTCCGGCCGCTCAGAAGGGAGCACGCTGGGTTCGTTTCTGCCTCACAACCGAAGCGATTCTTGATCCTCAGGATTTCCAGTCTGCCAACGCCGT
This sequence comes from Planctomycetaceae bacterium, assembly GCA_040382995.1. GTDB lineage: Bacteria > Planctomycetota > Planctomycetia > Planctomycetales > Planctomycetaceae > SXXK01. The sequence goes on along the minus strand of JBEIEK010000071.1, from coordinate 19,856 downwards.
CGAACAACTCACTCAACGGTTCACCACTGCCCTCGAATCACTCATTCGCCGCGCTCCCGAACAATACTTCTGGGTCCACCGCCGCTGGAAAACTGCTCCGGGCCCCAGACGCCGAAAACGCGAAGCCGCCGCAGTGGCCGGACCCGCACCCGCGGCCGACGACGACAACAACGGCAACCACGCCGCCACGCCCGCAGTTTCCAACTGAACCCCTCAACTTCCCGGTTTCCTCCCCGCTCCGCTCATGCTAAACTCCACCGCAGTCTCATCCCGTCACCACGTATAACGCGCCAATCCATGGACATTCTTGCCGCCTTCGCCGAATTCGAATCCGCTGCTCTCGCCGCCATCACCGCTGCCACCGATGCGGCCGGTATCGAAAAAGTCCGTATCGAGTTTCTGGGACAGAAGAACGGCCGCATTCGCGACCTCCAGAAGGTCGTCGGCTCCGCGCCTCCTGCCGAAAAGCCTGCGGTCGGCCGACGCTTCAATGAGGTGCGAACGGCCGTCACCGAACAGCTCGAACTCCGCCAACAGCAGCTCGCCGCACAGGCCGCAAAAACAGCGTCCGACTTCGACGTGACACTCCCCGGCGATCGCCCCAAAATCGGGCGGCTGCACCCCATCACACAGGTCATGTCCGAATTCCGTGAACTCATGGGACGCTTTGGCTTCACGGTGGTCGATGGGCCGGAAATCGAAGATGAACGCCACAACTTCGATGCCCTCAATATCCCCGAAGATCACCCCGCCCGCGATCCGCTGGATAACTTTTACATCGCCTGCGCCAACGCCATGGCTGGTGGCCCCGTGCTGCTTCGCAGCCAGACATCCACAGTGCAGATTCGCACCATGGAAAAAGTCGCGCCGCCCGTCCGCATCGTTTCTCTGGGACGCGTCTACCGCCCGGACACCATCGATGCCACCCATTCCTGCATGTTTCACCAGATGGAAGGGCTGCTTGTCGATCGCAATGTCAGCATGGCACAGCTGAAAACCGTGCTCAGCCAGTTCGCCCGCAGCTTCCTTGGACCGGGCGTCGAAATTCGCTTCAGACCCTCCTTCTTCCCCTTCACCGAACCCTCGGTCGAAGTGGACATGAAGTGGGGCGATTCGTGGATGGAAATCGGCGGCGCTGGAATGGTTGACCCGGCTGTCTTCCAGGCGGTCGGCTACGACCCTGAAATCTACAGCGGATTCGCCTTCGGGCTGGGCATCGAACGCTTCTGCATGAAACACTTCGCCGTCGACGACATTCGACGGTTTTACGAAAACGATCTGCGATTTCTTTCCCAGTTCTGACGCATGCCACTCGAATCTCTGCTGATCGCCGGTCGTTCGTTTCAGCTGCGGCTTCCCGATCCCCGGCAAATGCTCGACGAAGCCGTTCTGGGTGAGTCACAGGGGCGCGCTGGCTGGGATCCGTATTGGGGACTGCTCTGGGCCGCCGCGCCGCTCACAGCGCAACTGCTTCTTCAGGCCCCGCCACGCTGCTCACGCGCACTGGAACTGGGCTGCGGAGTCGGACTCACAGGCATCGCTGCACTGGCCGCGGGGCTGGCCACAACCTTTTCTGATCATTCCCCCGAAGCCGTGCAGATGGCGATTGAAAACGCCGCATTGAACGGCCATCCCGATGCCGCAGGACTCGTTTTCGGCTGGCATCAGCCGCCCACCGACTCGGGAACCTGGGACTTTCTTTTCGGCAGCGATATTTTGTACGACCGGGCCGCACATCAACCGCTGCTGATCACTCTCAGGCAGCTCCTGTCACCCGGCGGCATGGTCTGGATCGGAGATGCCGGTCGAGCCAACGCGGCTGCCTTCGTGGAGGCAGCGGCAGCCGCTGGCTGGATCGTCCAGCTTTACAATGAACGGCTGCTGCCTGTCCGCAGCCTTGACCACCTGCAGTTTCGCCTGATCGCCCTTGAACGCAGCGAATCCGCCTAAGTGAATCCGGCCGGGTGAATCCGGGTTTCAGACGCGGACAGCTTCTGCGGCCCCGGTCAGGACTTCCGCGTATTTCCTGCGCAGCGGTTCGACATGCTCAGCGATCAGCGCATCCACCTGCTCGGGGGCGCGGCCCACAAAGCGGGCGGCATCCAGCGTGCCGCTGAGGTTGACAGCGCGGAAGGCGGCGTCGGACTGGAGTCGTTCAAGGAGGTCGTTGGGGCGACCTTCGCGTTTGACCTGTTCTGCGGCTGCCTGGCTGTGCGAACGGATCACCTCATGCAGTTCCTGGCGGTCACCACCGGCCTGAACACCTGCCATCAGGATTTCCTCTGTGGCCATGAAAGGCAGTTCGGACTGGAGGTGCGCGGCGATGACTTTGGGGTAGACGACGAGGCCATCGGTGATGTTGCGATAGAGAATCAGGCAGGCGTCGGAAGCGAGGAAGGCCTGGGGAAGTGCAAGTCTGCGGATGGCGCTGTCGTCGAGCGACCGTTCAAGCCACTGAGTGGCCATCGTTGCGTCAACTCCGGACTGCTGACTGATGACGAAGCGGGCCAGCGAGCACATGCGTTCGCTGCGCATGGGATTCCGCTTGTAGGCCATGGCGGATGAGCCGATCTGGGATTTCTCGAAGGGTTCTTCAATTTCCTTGCGGTGCTGGAGGATGCGGATGTCGCTGCCGGCTTTGTGGCAGGTCTGTGCGAGCCCGTTCAGGAAGCTCATCACCTGCGAATCGGATTTGCGGGAATATGTTTGTCCGGTGACGGCGTGAGCGGAGCTGAAACCCATGCGGGCCGTGACTATGCGATCGAGTTCTTCCACTTTGGCGTGGTCGCCGTGGAAGAGCGTCAGGAAGGAGGCCTGTGTCCCGGTGGTGCCTTTGACGCCGCGGAAGCGGAGCGTTTGCAGGCGGTGTTCGAGTTCTTCGAGGTCAAGGAGCAGGTCCCAGCACCAGAGGGCCGCACGTTTGCCGACAGTGGTGGGCTGTGCGGGCTGGAGATGGGTGAAGCCGAGACAGGGCAGGCTGCGGTAGGTGGTGGCGAACTGAGCCAGCTGATCGATGACCTGAACGAGTCGTTTGCGGAGCAGCAGCAGGCTGTCGCGCATCAGGATGAGTTCGGAGTTGTCGGTGACGTAGCAGCTGGTGGCCCCGAGATGAATGATGGGGCGGGCGGCGGGAATCTGGTCGCCCCAGGCGTACACATGGGCCATCACATCGTGCCGCAGCTGACGTTCGTAGCGGTCAGCGGAGGCGAAATCGATCTGATCCGCGGTGGCCTGCATCTGCTGGATTTGTTCGGGAGTGATGGACAGTCCGAGTTCGCGCTGGCAGTCGGCGAGGGCGATCCAGAGTTTTCGCCAGATGGAGTGGCGGTTCTGGGCGGACCAGATTCTGGCCATCTCGCGGGAGGCGTAGCGGGTGATGAGCGGATTTTCGTAAAGGTCCGTGGACATAGTTTCAGATTCCAGGGGCTGAAATCGGGGTTTGTGATCAGGCCTGAGTGGTGCGGAATCGCATGGTCTGGAAGTCCCAGTCGGGGTTCTGCTTTTGGCAGTGCAGGGCTTCCCATTCGGACTGGAAGAGCACGGCGCGCTGACCGTACTGGTCGATGACTTCGCGAGCGGACGAGAGCAGCTGCAGTTCGCGGGGGGATGTGGTTTTGGGGACCACCCAGCGAGCGACCTTGTAGTTCAGCCAGCGGACTTCGGTTTCGGTGTCGTATTCGGACTGCAGACGGAAGCGGACGACGTCGAACTGGAGTTCTCCGACGGCTGCCAGCACGGTTTGGCGAACGGCCGTATTGGGAGTTTGAAAAACCTGGATGGCGCCTTCTTCGAGGAGCTGTGAAAGGCCGCGTTCGAACTGTTTGCGGCGGCCGGTATCGGTGCAGACCATGGTGGCGAAGAATTCGGGCGAGAACTGCGGGAGCGGTTCGAAGGCGACTGCGGGGCCTTCGCAGATGGTGTCTCCCAGCAGGAATTCGCCGGGGTTGACCAACCCGATGATGTCGCCTGGAAAGGCCTCGTCCATCGTCTCACGTTCCTGCCCGAACAGCTTGTGGGCGCGCTTGATGCGGATGCGGCGGCCGGTGCGGGGATGAAAGACTTCCATGTCGCGGCGGAAGAGCCCCGAGCAGACGCGGACGAAGGCGATGCGGTCCCGGTGCCGCGGATCCAGATTGGCCTGAATTTTGAACACGAACCCGGAGAATTCGGGACGGACAGCGGAAATTGGTCCGGTTTCGCTGAGCCGATCGCGGGGGGGCGGACAGTACTTGAGGAAGCCCCGGAGGAACTGTTCGACACCGTAGTTGGTGAGCGCGCTGCCGAAAAATACGGGCGTGATTTCGCCCTTCATAAACCGAGCCTGGTCCCAGCTGGCGCCGGCAACGGACAGGAGTTCGACTTCTTCCTGAGCCTGAGCGACGATGCCGTCGGGCATGGATTCTGGGGGGATTTCTGCCAGCGGCTGAATCCGGGCGGCGATACGGTGCGAGTTGTCGCGCGTCTCGAAGATGCAGGCCTGATTGGTTTCCAGTTGAATGACGCCTCGGAAGTCGAAGCCCGTGCCGAGCGGCCAGTTGACCGGGACAGGGACGATTCCCAGTTTGTTTTCGATGTCTTCGAGCACTTCGAGGGTGGCTTTGCCAGGGCGGTCCACCTTGTTGACGAACGTGATCACCGGGATTTTGCGTAGACGGCAGACGTTGAAGAGCTTTTCGGTCTGGCTTTCCACACCATTGGCAAGGTCCAGCACCATCACGGCGCAGTCGGCCGCGACCAGCGTGCGGTAGGTGTCTTCGCTGAAATCCTTGTGGCCGGGCGTGTCCAGCAGGTTGATCTGGACACCGTCAAATTCGAAGGCCAGCACTGTGGAACTGACGGAAATCCCGCGCTGCCGCTCAAGTTCCATCCAGTCTGATGTGGCCCCCCGCTGATTCTTGCGGCCACGCACCGCACCCGCCGCCTCGATGCAGCCACCGTACAGCAGGAGTTTTTCCGTGAGCGTTGTTTTCCCGGCGTCAGGGTGCGAAATGATGGCAAACGTGCGGCGACGGGACGCTTCGCGGGCGACAACAGGGTCGGAAAGTGTCATTGCGAGTAAATTCGGCGTGAGGGCGGATCGGGAGAACCTGCTTCGCAGCGCGAAACGTGACGCTGGCGCGAGGGCTGAATTGTATCGCGAAACCGGCATGTGTGGCGGGAAATGCGGTGCATTTTCTCCAACATGCCGGATGAATTCCGCCTGAGAATTCCGGTCACCCTCACTCGGGTACTACGACACGGTGTCGAACTGCCAATCCCAAAAATACTTTCGGCGTTCAGGTGCCATGCACCTTTGATTGCCGGTGCCATGCACTTTTGTGGGCCCTGCAGGTCGGAATCGCAGAAGAGCAATCGAGGACGCTGGGCGCGCGGGCACGTACCGTTACCGGGGGATTGACATCCACTGCACGTCGCGTTTGCGAGTGAATTGAATGAGCTGGGTGCAAGTCCCGGTCAGGAGGCCGAGTTTGATCCAGGAGTCGACCGAAACTGCGTCACCGCGAGGTGGGCGCGGAGGCTCAAGACAAAGGGCCTTCCCCACCCCTGGCCTTTTCCGCTTTTTTGCGGTGAAGCAGAGAACTTCAAGGCCATTTGGCCTGTGGCCCCACGGCGTTGATTCCACATTCTGCGGCTAACGGCCACCAACGGCTATTCACTGACTCCGCCAAGTTCCGTCCAGTCCACCAGCTGAATTTCCGGCTGCAGGATTTCCACAAATCCGGTGCGGGAGCTGGTTTTGATGCCACGTCCTCCGCGGGAGCTGACCTGGTACTTTGTCTGACCGAAACTGAGGACGCTGTCGTTGTCATTTTTCACCCGCAGGCAGTCGCTGGGGCGAGTGAGCTGGACGAAGCCCAGCAGTTCATCATCGGGTTCCAGTTTGATGCCGCGAACGCCCTTGCCGGCGCCTGAGAGCACAGGCACGTCCTCGATGGGGAAGTGCAGGATTCGCGCTTTCTTTGATGCGAGGAACACGGTCTGAGCATCCCGCACCAGTTCCACCGCCACCACCTGATCTTCCTTGCCGGGCCTGCAGTATTTGCGACCGGCCCGCGTGGAGGGTGTGCGAAAGAATTCAAAGGGCAGCCTGAGCACCTGGCCGGTGCGTGTGGCTGCGAGCAGCGTGATTCCGGTTTCATTACCGACAGCTTTCAGATCGGGGACAAAACGCGGATCTGTTGTGATGGCAGCCACCACTGTGACACCATCCTGAAGTTTGGCGCGTTTGGCGAGCGGTTCGCCGTAACCGGAGGAGATTGGAATCTGGTCAATAGGCAGTGTGTAGACGACGCCGTCCGAGCAGAAAAAGGCAACGTGATCCAGAGTGCTTCCGGGGGTGACGGTGAGCACCGAGTCGCCTTCGCGGACGCGTGTGCGGGCGATGCTGCTGAGCTGTCCGACGCGTTTGATCCAGCCTTCCTTTGTCACCACCACGTTGGTGTTCTCGCGGACGATGTAAGCCTGCGGATCAAACTCAACAATCTCCTCGGTGGACCCCAGTTCACTGCGACGCGGATCAGAGAATTCGGTTGCAACTTCTTCGAGTTCGCTGGTGATGAGTTTCCACATGCGGGTTGTGGATTTCAGAGTCGTTTCAATCCGTGCGGCCTCCGCCTGCTTCTCGGCCAGCTCTTCACGGATTTTGTTGATTTCAAGTTTCGAGATGCGGTAGAGCTGAAGTTCAAGGATCGCGTCGGTCTGGACGTCGGTGAGGTCGAATTCTGCCATCAGTTTTTCGGCAGCATCCTTCTTGCCGCTGCTGCCACGGATGATCTTCAGTGCCCGTTCCAGGCCGTCGAAAACAATCGCGTAGCCTTCGAGAATATGGATGCGTCGGCGGAGCTGCTCCAGTTGAAATTCCAGCCTTCGCCGCACGGTCGTCATGCGAAAGTCAAGGAAATGCTGCAGCAGCTCTTTCAGACTGAGCACACGCGGGACGGTCTGACCACGTTCGGCAGGCACCAGACAGGTGGCGTTGTAGCCGAAGTTCTGTTCCAGCGAGGTGTGTCGGTAGAGAAAGGCCATCACGGCCTCCGGGTCAGCGCCAGGTTTCAGATCGAGGGCGATGCGGAGTCCGTTTTCTTCGTTGGTGTCGTCGTTCACAGCATCCAGCTGAGGCAGCTTGCGGGCCGCGATGATCTCTCCGATTTCGGTCATCAGCGTTCCGGTTGTGGCCCCGTAGGGAATGGAATGAATCAGAATCCGGGACGGATTCTCCTTTTTGCCCTGCCGATCAAACTTCCATTCCCCGCGGATGCGGATCGCTCCGCGTCCGGTTTCATAGATTTCCCGCAGTTCCGCACGGTCTGTGACGATGCGACCGCCGAGCGGAAAATCGGGACCTTTTACGAAGCGCATCAGCTGAGCGGTTGAAGCTTCCGGGTTCTCAATCAAATGCACGGCTGCGCGAATGACTTCACCCAGATTGTGAGGGGGCATGTTGGTGGCCATTCCAACTGCGATCCCCGCGGAACCATTCACCAGCAGCGCGGGATAACGCGCCGGGAGCACCACTGGCTCTTCATCGGCCGCGTCGTAGGTCGGCCGCATGTCCACAGTGTTGAACCGCAGCTCGCTCATCAGGTTTTCCGCAAGTCGCGAGAGCCGCGCTTCCGTGTAACGGCCAGCCGCCGCTCGCAGACCGATAATCGAGCCAAAGTTGCCCTGACCGGCGACCAGCGGATAGCGGAGCGTGAAGTCCTGAGCCATGCGCACGAGCGCATCATAGACGGCCATCTCACCATGCGGATGAAATGAACCCGTGGTGTTGCCGCAGATCTTGGCACACTTACAGGTCTTGGCGTCAGACAGCAGCCGCAGACGGTCGTACATCACATACAGAATCCGTCGCTGCACAGGCTTCAGCCCGTCACGCACGTCGGGCAGTGCACGGGAGGTGATGACGGAGAGTGCATAATTCAGGTAACGGCGACGCGTCTCGTCACTGATCGGAACATACTGCACTCCGCCCGAACCGTCCTCGGTTGCCGGAAGCGAAGCTGAATTCGTGGGACCTGATGTCTTGCGTCTGGCCACTGCGCCATCCTTTGCGGGGATACTGCTGAGTTTCTGCGGAGGGTGAATCCGGGGAAGAGCCGGGATGATAGTGAAGGAGTGAAGATGGGAGAAGTGGCAGACTCACACGTCCCCACCAATGCCACTTGTCATCACAACGGCGGTCCGATACAAGCGGAACTGCCCTTCACAGTGACCGCCGGTTTCCGGCCACTGGTAACCACCCGGGCAGACACTTGCCGGCCTTCAGGAACTCCAATGCAGGACAAACGAATCTCTGACGTCGCCGAATTCCAGAAGTGCGTGCAGCACATCAGGGACTACCTGAGCGGAAAAATGGCGATCGAACGGGCCAACAAACAGTCGGTGCCGCAGCAGCCTGCCTTTTCCTTCACTCGCGTCCTGCGGGTGCTCAAGTGGGCATTCCTGGGCTTCTGGCTCCTGTTCGTCTTCTGTCTGCTGGCAGTTGCTCAGACTCGCTTCATGGCGTTCGTTCTGCTGTTTACGGGACTCGGCTGCCTGCTGGCCGCAACCCGCAGGCGAAAGAAGACTGCCCCTGTCGCTCCCCAAACTCACTCCAACGTGGCTGGTGCTCACTGTCCTGCTGCATGAAGTCGGACACTTTCTTGTGATGTACTTCAGGGGGTATTCCAAACTTGGGATGTTCTTTATCCCCTTCTTCGCTGGCGCGGTGACCGGCACCAAAGAGAATGAAACGCCGGCTGACAGAATGCTGATGCTTTTCGCAGGCCCGGCGCCGGGTCTGCTTGCCGGCTGCCTGATTTACTGGATTGAGCTCGTGCATCCGCTCCCCCTGCTGCGGTCAATCGCCATCTGGCTGGTGGCCATCAATCTGCTCAACCTGATGCCCGCATGGCCTCTGGATGGAGGCCGCATCTGCTGGGCACTGTTCGCGCGTCAGTCCAGCTGGGCACAGTTCACACTCTCCGCCGGCACCTATGCCAGTTTCAGCTTCCTGCTGTTTTTACCTCAGAATGCTGGGGCTCTGGTGCTGCTGCTGATTCTGTTCATTCTTTTTTTCGCCCCCAACGCCTACCACAACGCGAGGTACACGGCGGCCTTCATACGCCTCTTTCCCGATCCGCCCGCGACGCTGCAGCAATTCTCGGAACGACAACTTTGGGAACTGTCTCGTATCGTTGCCGCCACTGGAACCGGTACGCGGGCCATGCGAATGCTCAATACGTGGTCACGCATCGCGATCCTCCCGAAATCTCCCACACCGTTCCGGTACTTCGCGTTCTACATGCTGCTTTGGGGCATCACGCTGGTAACCGCCGCCGGTACGCCCCTGCGGCAGGACGCACTGGGCACATCTGAGGCACTCAGCGTTCTCTTTGATGTCTGTCTGCCTGGGTAGGTTGCACCCTGGGATGGTGAGACGGTAGTAAAACACACAGACTGGGATGTTTCAGTCCCCCGCACACCTCGTCAGGGTTGCGGCAAACTCCGAAAGACGACATCAGATGAGTGGCACAAACACCAAGTCGGCCGGGAATGGTGACCCCACAAAGGTGCATGGCACCCTGATAGAAGCATCGGCGCGGAAACTGTTTTCCAGAATGGCTTTACGGCGAGGAGTGTTCCCGACTCCCTCACGGTCGCGGCTCGGTTATGAGTGCGTTTCGTGATCCCGATACCCCTGTTGCCAGCAATTCAATGCCATTGGGAGGGGCGTCCGGGATTCGATTTGAGAGGATCGGATGACCTGGAGGTTTGGGAAGGATCGCTCTGCGCGCTCAGGTTTTGAACACGAATTTTCGCCGTTTGCATTTCGGCGATCAGTCAGTGAGGCCGATGAAACGGCCGTAGCTGTCAGGACGGTGCAGCAGGCTTCGGCATTGCTGCGTGTTCATTGAAGTTAAGGAGACAGAGGATGTCACAGCATCTGCAGATTGAGGACGGGGACGATTACGAGGAAATCCGCAGCGAGGAAGTGGACCGCGTTGTCGAGGCACTTGATCACCTGATTGAGTGCGCGCAGAGCGAAAATGTGAAGCACTTCCTTGAGGAAGCAGCGAGCAACATTTACTACCTCGTGTATGAAGACGACGAAGAATCCCTCGACGAAGGTTTGGAACAGGCGGCTTGAACGGTCAGCCGCGTTCCAGTTGAATCCATGCAAAAAGCCCGCCGGGAGTCACTTTCCGGCGGGCTTTTTCTGTAGTTGCGGGCTGTCGTGCTCCAGATCAGTGCTGGAACAGGAATTCCTTGCTGTTGATCACGGCCCACGCGACATCTTCGAGGGCTCGGGTGCGGTCTTCTGACGCCTTCACATGGGCCGCAGCAATTTCGATTTCCTGGGGTGTTGCGGGGCGACTGAGTGCCAGTGAATAGAGCAGATTGACGATGTCGGCGTCGGTTTTGCCTTCGGTGATCCAGCGATGGATGTTGCCGGCGTCGGCACGGAGTTTGTTGTGCACGGTGGGCCCGTTAATCAGCTGCAGGGCCTGTGAGAGGTTGCTGTCTGTGGAGCGTTCGCATTCGCAGGGAAGTTCCCGCTGAGGCTGTCCAAAGACCTGCAGAAACTTGTGGCCTTCCGGCGGGTCCACGAGGTCGATGGCTTTTGTTCCGGCAGGCATCCCAGGGAACTCCTCAGCCTGGCCGGTGACGGCGCAGATGGCATCCAGCAGCTGTTCTGCGGTGAGCATCCGTGTGGAAGCGTGACTGAAGTAGGACTCGTCGTCAGCGTTGTATTTGTTACGCTGAGAGCTGAGTTGGTAGACCCGGCTGTTCATGATGGTGCGAATCAGATGCCGACCGCTGAAGCCGCTGGAGACGAGTTCTGAGGCAAGGTAATCCAGCAGTTCAGGGTTGGAGGGCGGGTTGGAGTCGCGGAAGTCATCGACGGGATCAACGATGCCTTTGCCGACAACGTGTCCCCAGATGCGGTTGGCGAGTGAGCGGGCGAAGAATGGGTTGCTGTTGCTGGTGAGCCAGTCTGCAAAGATGACACGGCGATCCTGGTCAGCTGGAACATCGACGTCACCTGAGAGCAGCAGGCGGACCTTCATGGTGCGTCCGGTACGTGGCTGAGTGACTTCCCCGGCGGCTTTGACGAAGATCATTTCGTCATCGGGCAGCCCGGTTTCCTTGCGACCCACGCGATTGAAGGCGGCAGCAGTGCCGTAGTAATCGTCCTGGGTCCATTTTTCGAAGGGGTGATTGTGGCACTTGGCACACTGGATGCGGATGCCAAGGAAGAGCTGGGCAGTGGTTTCGGTGGCGTCAATTTCGTCACGGCTGGCCTTCCAGTAGGCAGCGGCGGGGTGTTGCTGGGTGGAACCGGTGGCGGTGAGCAGTTCCTGAGTGAACTTATTGAGCGGCACATCGTTCTTCACGACTTCGAAGAGCCAGCGGCGGAATTTGTGAACACCGGAACGAGTCAGGCGCTTGCTGTTGACGCGGAGCAGGTCGGACCACTTGAGGGACCAGAAGCGGGCATGATCATCGCTGAGCAGCAGTCGGTCGACGAGAGCGGCGCGTTTGCCGGGGCTGGCATCTGCGTGGAACTGTTGAGTTTCTTCGAGCGTGGGCAGTCGTCCGGTGAGATCGAGGGTAGCGCGGCGGAGGAAGTCGGAGTCACTGCAGAGTTCTGAGGGCTGGATCTGCAGCTGACGGAGTTTGCCGAACACCAGCTGATCGATGCGAGTGTCTTCGGGGGGCGCTGGCCACTGGAAATCGGGGCGTTCCGTGAGGAAGGTGATCTGGGTGGTGGACATTTTTTCGAGGTAGCGGGCGAGGATGGTGGCTTCGCCACGGCCTTCGCGTGTGACAACGCCGGTGGGACTGATCCGGGCGATGCTTTCGTCGGATGTATCGAAGGCCGTCAGAGCTGTGATGTCACGAATGGAACCGTCACTGAAGTGTCCATTAACATGCAGCTGCTGCTGATCTGCGCCATCGCGAAGCACGCGGGGTTTTGGGAAAACTTCAATCTGCACGAGCTGCGGGGCGTCGGCCGCCTGCACTTTCATGCCCTCAGCGATCCACTGCCGCAGCACCTCGTGACAGGGGTCGTTGTATCCCAGCCGACGTCCGCCACCGTGAGCCACTTCCATGAGCGGCTTTTGCAGGAGCAGACTGTCGTCGGGGTTGAGCACATTGGAGCGGCGATTGAAGTACTCGCCCCGCAAAGTGACCAGGTCCAGCGGCGGGTCGTAACCGCGGAGAGACAGACGGAATCCGCCTTTGCCGGACGGCGAACCATGGCAGGCTCCCATATTGCAGCCGGACTTGGTGAGTGCTGCGAGCACTTCGGTGTGGAAGGCCACAGGTACGGCTGTCTCGAAGCTGGAGACGGCGACTTTGACGGACAGCTTTTGTCCGCCTGCCGAGACGTGAAGGGTGGTCTCACCGTTGCCGGTGGCTTTGACCACCCCGTTGGCCACGGTGGCTACTGCGGGATTCTCGGACTGGTACTGAGCTGTTGCGGTGACATCGTGGATGGCCGGCGTATCGACATTGGCTGTGATCACGAGCTGCTGCACGGCCCGCGAACCGTGGAGCCGAACTTCCGCAGGCTGCACCTGCAGGGCATTGACGGGCAAGTCAGCCAGAACGCTGCAGTCCGCCAGTTCCCAGGCAGCGATGCACAGCAGCAGAGCACGGTAGTTCATGGCAACACCTTTGAAGCGGATCAACCTGGAAAAATGAATCAGAATGTTCACTGGCGGATTACCTGGGGAGCACTTCCACACGGATTGGGGGAACCGGTCGGACCGGCTCCGCTTTGTCCTTTTTGGATTTCCCCTGCAGGAAGAGGGTGCAGGGACCGACAGCCGCGTCGGCCGCGGCGGTGATGGTGACGGCAAGTTCGGCAGCGGTCATGGAACCACCCGCCACTGTCAGCCCCGGCGGCAGCTGATCGGCCGGCGTGGCGAGTGCGATTTCGATGGGGACCGTCCAGTCGGCGGACCGCACGGCACGGATGGTGACAGTGGCCGCTGTTCCCTGCTTGAGCGAAACAGTGACGGGGTCGGGGGCCAGCGAGAATTCAGCGACCGGGGTAATGGATGCGAACAGATCAGCGCGGGACCGGCGGCTGCGGAAAGGTTCGGCGTCCTGTTTCTTGGGCGGGGGTGGATTAAGCTGCAGCAGGGCTGGCGGCACGGAATTGTCCGGGGCTGAAATTTTCACCAGCACGGGTCCCCAGTCAGCATCGGAGGGTGCTGCGGCTGGATCGACGGCTGTCAGCGTGACGGGGACGACAGCCTGTTTTGCGTGAACCGTAAATGGTTCCATGCGGAGGGCCGCGGGGAGTGCTGCGGGTTCGACCAGGAGGGGACCGTCAGTTTGGAATCTTCGCAATGTGAGCGGGAGTGAGGCGCTGCCGCCGCGGGGGATATTGAGCCGATCGGAGGGAGCGGTGGCGATGACGGCCGGCCGCCCGTGGAAGAGATTCAGGGCGTAGCACCATTCCGGGCCGCCACGTCCGGCGAGTTCGCTGACTTTGAGGAAGTAGTTTCCCGGCGCTGGCAATTGCACCGAGATTTCAGCGTCGCGGGGGCCGGCATCGTCGGATTCGGCAAGCTTGCCACCGTCTTCCTTGTAGAGCTCGAGGACAAGATCGCAGGGGCTGGCGACGTCGCGGGTGCGAGCAAGCACCAGCAGTGGGCCGGCGGCAGCGGCATTCAGTCGGAACCAGTCGACGTCACCGGGGGCCTGAAATGAACCGCTGAGGATTCCGGCATCGGCGGGCACTTCGGCAGCCTGCTCGCGGGAGGAATTGGGTTCAGTTTCGCTGTGGACGGCGGTGGCAGTAACCGCCACAGCAGCAATGCTGGCAGCTTCGGCGTCTGCGGCACGGAATCTGACCGGGAGCAAATCTTCGGCGGGGGTTGATGGTGGGGTGGCTTCGCCGACGACTGTTCCTGTTGCATCCGTTATGGACACTGGTTTGCCGGCCGCTGCGATTCTTGGCAGGGCGGCGGCGGTGAGCGGCATGCGGGCCAGACGCAGATGGAAGAAGTGACGAGCTCCGCCTGAGTACCGCACGTCACGCAGTTCGAGCCGGTATTCGCCGGCGGCGGGGGCCTGAAAGCGGAACTGGCAGTCACCTTCGAGACCTGGAAAATCGTCACTCCAGACGAGTTCGCGTCCATCGGGACCGGCCAGTCGGAGTACGGGGTCGAGATCAGATCCGATCCGGCGTGCGAAAACTTCGGCTGTAAACACCTGACCGGCCGCGAGGCTCAGCTTGAACGTGCGGGAGGCGACGGCTGCGATGGAGCCGGTGACACAGCAGGGCAGGCTGAGCGGTTGTCCGGCGGTGCGGTTGTCGGCTTCCGCAGTAATCGCGGTGAAGGGCAGATCGTCGACAACGGTCCATGCGGCTTCTGAAACGCCGTGGCTGGTGACCAGTCTCACGGGGTAGATGCCAGGCACGACTTCGGCGGCGATGGCGCCTTCGAACGAGACCGGCTGGTCTTTGGTCAGGTCGGCACCTGCTTTGGGCCGCAGCGTGCCTGCAGGCGTCCAGAGAGCGATGCTGCCCTGCAGTTGCTTGCCCACCACGGTCACGGCAGCCGGCTGACCGGGATGCAGTGAAGGTCCGTCGAGTCGATCAACGACGGGATCCTGAGCGGCCAGGGGCGACAGGAATGTTCCCAGCAGAAGAAGGAAAACCGGAAACGCGGCGGGGCCGGCCGGGCGGGGAACAGCAACAGGAAGGCAGGAAACAGCCATGCGGGCGGGTTTTCCGAAGAATAGATGGCTGGGTGGGCGCGTAGGGAGGAGGCTGGAGTCTAAGCCGACTCCGCTGTTACGTCAAAGTAAAACCCCCAAATGTTTGGCCTCAAAAAAAACCTGGCCGGAAGTTCGGGAAAGACCCTTGACAACGGCAGATCCGGTTTGTTCTATCCGATTGTTCAGGATTTTCGCCCGCTGTCTCCGTCGGAGCATCAGTGCCATGGTTTCCCGCGTGTCGTCGCGTTCCCGCCGCCTTTTCCGTCCGGCTGCCTGCTGTCTGCTGGCAGTGATGCTCCTGCCGTGCCTCGCCACTGCTCCCGCCACAGCGGCCGCTCCTGCCCCGGCCATTCCTCCGGAAACCCGCAAGGAACTGGGCGAACTCACTAAGGAACTCAAGGAAGTCCCTTCGCTGCTCAAAAAGAAAGAGCTCGAAAAAGCTCAGGAAGTCATCGCCAGAGCTGATGCGAAGGTGAAGGAACTGAACATCCCGGAGGACGAGAAGGACCGGACCTGGAACACCTTCCGCACCACGCTCGAAAAAGCCCGCTATGCTCTGCCGGTCAGCTTCGAAAAAGAGGTGGCAGTGCTCCTGAAAGCCAACTGCCTGCGGTGCCACAACGAGGGTCAGGCATCCGGTGGCCTGCGGCTGGACACCTACGCCGCAATTGCCAAAGGTGGTCGCAGTGGTCAGGTGGTGGTGCCACGCGTTCCACCTCGCAGCCTGCTGGCGGTCAAGTTGATTCACACGGACGAAATGCAGCGGATGCCTCGTGAAGGGGCAAAGCTGAAGGAACCTGAAATCATGACGTTCGTCCGCTGGATTGAACAGGGAGCCCCGTTCGATGGCGAGAGCATGGATGCCCCAATCGGCGATTCACTGATTGTCAAAAAGCCACCCATTAAGGTCGCCATGGCCACCGGTTCCGAGACCGTCTCCTTCAAAAAAGACATCGCCCCCTGGATGGTCAACATCTGCGTCGGCTGTCACTCCGGCAATAATCCTCGCGGGGACTATAAATTCACCACCTTCGAAGAACTTCTGCAGGGCGGTCCAACCGGCAATACCATCGTCCCCGGAAAGCCGGACGAAAGCTACATCGTCGACCTCGTGCTCCGCCAGGAACCGCTCAAAATGCCGGCCGGTCAGGCGCAGCTGAAGCTCTCCCAGGCCAAAGCGCTCGAAACCTGGATCCGCGAAGGCGCCAAATTCGACGGCCCCGATCCCAAAGCCCCGCTCCGCAGCATCGTCCCCACGGATGCCGAAATCGAAGCCGCAAAGCTCGCCGCCATGTCCGACGCCGACTTCGAAGCCCGTCGCGTGGAACAGGCCGAAGCCCTCTGGAAACGCGTCTCCCCCCGCTCCACCGGTGTCACCGTGACCACCACCAACTTCCATCTGCATGGGTCCGTCGATGAAGCCCGCCTGAAGGAACTGGGCGAATCCGCCGAAACGCACCTCACCCAGCTCCGCGACAAGTTCCCGATCCCCGGCAATGCCACTCCCTTCCGCGGTCGCCTGATCCTGTTCATCACCAGCGAACGCTTTGACTACGAAGAATTCAACACGGTGCTCATGAACAACCGCCGCACGCCCAAAGCCGTGTCCGGACATTCTGTGATCAACGCCAACTTCGAGACGGCCTATGTGGCCATGCACGACGTCGGAGATACTCCAACCGACAGCTCCCTCTCAGCCCCGCAACTGCTGAATTCCCTGATCAGCCAGTCCTACCTCACCCGCGACGGAGCCACTCTTCCGGAATGGCTCAAACAGGGCTTCGGACTGACCGAAGCCGGACTCGGATCTGATTCTCCCTACATCAAGGCCATTCCCGCCCGAGCCGCCAAAGCGCTCGCCACCGTCACCGATCCGGCGCGACTGTTTGCCGATGGCACGTTCGCTCCGGATGAAGTCACCGACGTTGGCTATCTGCTGGTGAAGTTTCTGATGAGTCAGGGGGGGATGCAGCGGTTCCAGGCCTTCACCGGCCAGCTGCGCAAGGACCCCGACGTCGGCAAAGCCCTGCAAAGCACCTACTCAGCCTCCGCCGCTCAGCTTGGACAGGCCTTCGCCACAGCGGGCGCTCGCTGATTCCACAGCCACTTCAACCGAACTGTTCCTCCAGGGTCACTGCCCATGTCAGGCTCTCCGTACGGTGTCCCTGAAACCCCCGCAGCTTCCACGAAAGGCAGCCGCCCCAAAGGCTCCTCATGGGGCTGGTGGGTCAGTCTGCTGCTGCTCCTGGCAACCATGCTCAATTACATGGACCGCCAGACACTCGCCAATCTCTCCCAGCGCATCAAGACGGTATTCAGTCTGACCAATGAACAATACGGAGATCTTGAATTTGGTTTCGGTGTCGCGTTCGCCGCAGGTTCCATCTTCTTCGGAATGCTGGCCGACCGCTACTCCGTTCGCTGGCTGTACCCGACCGTGCTCCTGCTGTGGTCTCTGGTCGGAGTGCTTACGGGATTCTGCAACGACTTCAAGTCACTCCTGACCTGCCGCATCCTGCTGGGCTTCTTCGAGGCGGGGCACTGGCCCTGTGCACTCCGCACCACTCGAATCATTCAGCAGGGAAGCGGTCGACTGATGAGCAACAGTCTGCTGCAAAGTGGCGGCGCCATAGGTGCCATCGTCACTCCGCTGCTGATTCAGTTCATGGTGGCAGGTAACTCGGACCCAAATGTCTGGCGTCTGCCATTTCTCGTGATCGGTTCGTTCGGCGCGGTGTGGCTTGGTCTGTGGCTGGTCTCCATCGGTCCCCACGATTTGCCGGCTGCGGGCCTGGCATCCTCCACAGACGACGGTGCGGCTCAACCGGGGCTGGCCGACTGGCTTCAGGAATGCCTCACCAATGTCCGGTTCTGGGCGCTGGTACCCATCGTCGTTGCGCTGAACATCACCTGGCAGCTGATCCGCGCGTGGCTGCCGCTGTTCCTGCAGGATGGTCGTGGTGCGCCCGAACAGCAGGCTCTGTTCTTCAACTCCGCCTACTACTTTGCAGCCGATGTGGGTTGTCTGGCTGCTGGCGCTGGAGCACTCTGGCTGGGCCGCCTGGGTTTCAACACGCACGCATCTCGAGTGCTGATCTATCTGGTCTGCGCGGTGCTCACAGCAGCCACCGTCATCGCTTCACAAATGCCGCTGGGTTTTCCACTTTACGCAGTACTGCTCATCGTCGCCGCCGGATCGCTCGGTCTGTTCCCCTGCTACTACTCGCTTTCCCAGGACGCCAGCCTGAAGCACATGGGCAAGACCAGCGGGCTGCTGGGAGCACTCGGCTGGCTGGTTTCGTCATGGCTGCAGAAGGTCTTCGGTCGCGTTGTGGATCAGACGAAGTCCTTTGACGAAGGCCTCGCAATCGTCGGTCTCGCGCCGCTCCTCGGCATGCTCCTCCTGCTGGTGCTCTGGCCACCCCGATTTTCCAGATCTGCCGATGCTGGTGAGGGGCATTATTGATGACAACGCCATCAGCGGTCGCGCTGACGGACGACCTCCTGCAGCGACGACGTCGGGTCGGACTGGTGACTGTGATTTGCGGCCTCACGGCGGTTTCCGGATTTGTCTTCGCTTCCGGGGACGCAGTCTGGCCGGCCGCTGCGATGCGAATCGGAATTGTGTTTGGCTCGCTGTGGCTGTGTTTTCCGACGGGACGTCGCCGCGCGGCCTGGGCGGTGCTGACGCCCGGTCGACTGTTTCTGGTGGCCGTGGCAGCCTACTATGCCAGCCGTTTGAAATATGCGTTGCCGGCTCTTGGAGTTCTGTTGCTGCTGCTGAGGTTTCTGCGTCCCCCGGGACAGCAAAGGACCTCTCGCCGCAGCTAGAGCACCCGCGGGCTTGTGCGGGTGAAAATCGAGCCGCGACCGTGAGGGAGGCGGACAATGCTGTCGTTGCAAAGCCTGTCCGGAAAACAGATTGCGCTTTCAGGTGCCATGCACCCTGGTGCACCTTGGGCCAGGCACCATGAGCCGCGCGGCGGGGGCCGTCACTGTTGATTTTGAGTATTTTTACCACTCCCTGACGGTCGCGGCTCGGCTGCGGTGTTTGGCGATGGAATGTTTACAGCATTCCGCTCTTCACGACTTGCGGCGCGGATGGAAGTCGGGACGAACGAGCCCTGGAAGCACGTCGCAGTCAAGTGCTGCGGTGCGTCCGGCGCGGAGCAGGTCCCAGGCGATGGCGGCCATGGCGGCGTTGTCCGTGCACAGCTGCAGAGGGGCGATGCAAAGTTCGACGCGTTCGTGTCGAGCCATGGCTGTGAGCTTTTCCCGGAACAACTGATTGGCGGCGACGCCACCGCCGACGGCCAGCGTTCGTGCGCGCTGCTGTCGCAGGGCCAGACGGCATTTTTCTACAAGCACTTCCACGGCGGCTTCCTGAAAGGCGGCAGCGAGATCAGCGACGCGATCGGGAGGTGTCTCGGTGAGCTGCTGTGGGCCGGGGACGCCGCGAGCGGCATACAGGAGTGCCGTTTTCAGTCCGGAGAAGCTGAAATCCAGTCGCCCGCTGTGCAGCAGTGGGCGAGGCATGTTATAGCGGGCCGGATTTCCGCCGCTGGCTGCGTTCTGAATGGACGGTCCCCCGGGATAGGGCAGGCCGAGAATTCTGGCGGCCTTGTCAAAGGCTTCGCCGGCGGCATCGTCGGTTGTGCCACCAATCAGACGGCAGTCTGAGGCGGAGCGGCAGTCGTAGAGATTCGTGTGTCCGCCGCTTACGACAAAGCCCACACAGGGGTAGATGGAAGCTGAGCGTCCCATGCCACAGGCATAAATGTGCGCTTCGACGTGGTTGACGGTCACAAGAGGAATGTCAAGAAAAAAGGCCAGCGTTTTTGCGGCGGTGAGTCCGGTGAGCAGAGAACCGACGAGTCCCGGTTCGGTGGTGACCGCGATGGCGGCGAGGTCCCGTAGTTGGCACCCGGCTTCATCCAGCGCAGACTGCAGCACGGGAAGCAACCTCCGCACGTGGGCGCGCGAGGCAATTTCGGGCACGACGCCCCCCCACTCGTGGTGCAGTTCGTGCTGGGAGGCGATGATGCTGGAGAGCACCTGACCGTCACTGCGGACCACGGCCGCGGCGGTTTCGTCGCAGGACGATTCGATGGCCAGCAGCAGTTGTCGTGGGG
>JBEIEK010000070.1:0-20686 GCA_040382995.1 Planctomycetaceae bacterium | reverse complement strand
ATCGACCGGTTCATCAGACCTCTGATGGAAACTGCCATGACATATTCCTGAACTGGAGGAATCCGGGCTCTGAGATGCTGTTGCGGCTGGAACATCATGTGAATCTCCTGAGTTGATCCGGTAGCCGTGCAACCGAGCACGCACTGACAAGACAGAGTTTATTGACAACAGGCAGTTCAGTGGCAATGTGTTTCGCCTGCTGAATCTTGCCGAGCAATTTCTGAGGGAAAGCCTGCCAATTGCCGGACGAGTGGTTCCACACCTGTTTGAACGCGCCGATGATCCGCTCGAACCGCATGAATCACTTCCGTGGAATCCCATGATGGCCCGCGTATTTCACCGGCGAGGCATCATTGAATCGTGGGGGCGAGGAACCATCAAGATGGTTGAACTTGCAGAAAAGGCCGGACAGCCCCGCCCGGAAATTGAAGAGTCCGGTGGTTGTGTCGTTGTCCGCTTTCAGCCGGGGCGCTATGTCGCCCCCCAGCAGATCAAACGCGATCTCACAAAGCGACAACGTTCCATCCTGCAGTTTCTCGCAACAAAGTCCTCAGGACTTTCCAGGGCCGAAATCTCAAAGGCACTCCGCCTCCCCCTGCTGACCGTTCGAGATGAACTGGAGCGTTTGAGAAGTCTTGAAATTTCGGGAATGTGTCTGCACCGCCTGAACTGCCGACCGCTGAGACTTTGCCTCATCACCGCCGAACCTTATGATCCGAAGTTCATCCCCTCCTTTTCTCCCTCCCTCCCCCGTAACTGGTCTGCCATGCACAGTGAGTCCGCTCCGTCTGTGCTCGACTTTTTCACTCGCACCCGACTGGTCTGCGGCCCCGGCAGCCTCTCACGGCTGGGTACTCTTGCACGCGAATACGGCGCCTCAAAAGTTCTGATCGTGACCGATCGATGTCTCCGGGAGGCCGGACACTGCGAGGTGGCCGAACGATCCCTCGGCGAATCCGGGATCTCCTGTGAAGTCTACGATCAGGTGCGTCCCAATCCGACAAGCGACGATGTTGACCACTGCACAGCATTTGCCCGCCCACTTTCCGTGGACCTGCTTGTAGGATTAGGAGGAGGCAGCGCAATGGACTGCGCGAAAGCCACCAACTTCCTGCTGACCAGTGGCGGTCGCATCCACGATTACAGGGGTGTCGGCCGCGCAACTCAGCCCATGCTGCCACTGATCGCCATTCCCACCACGGCCGGCACCGGCAGCGAAGCACAATCGTTTGCCGTGATTGCGGACTCCGCCACCCACCTGAAGATGGCCTGTGGTGACGTCAGGGCGGCGGCTCGAGTTGCCATTCTCGATCCTCTGCTCACACTCACCATGCCACGTTCCGTCACAGCAGCCACCGGCATCGACGCCATGACTCATGCCCTTGAAAGCTGGGTCACATCCCGTCGCACGCCGATTTCTCAGATGTTTGCCCGACAAGCCTGGCAACTGCTGGCTTCCGCCTTCGCCACCGTTCTTCGCCATCCCGATCACCTCGAAGCACGTGGCCGGATGCTCCTCGGCGCCTTCCTTGCCGGCACAGCCATTGAAAACAGCATGCTCGGAGCGGCTCACGCGGCCGCCAATCCCCTCACCGCCCGTTTCGACACCACCCATGGACTGGCTGTCGGGATGATGATGCCCCACGTGATCCGCTGGAATGCCACCACCTCAGGACAGCTCTATTCTGAACTGCCCGTACCCGAAAATCCCGAATCCGGAGATCGCTGGCTCCCATCGTCGTCACCGGAACGGCTGGCCGAATGCTTCAGCGCCTTCCTCGAAATTGCAGGCCTGCCGCAGACAATTTCCGCAGCCATCGGCCACAAACCCGACGATGCCATTCTGAACGAACTCGCCGCAGATGCCGTTCTGCAGTGGACAGGTACGTTCAATCCCCGCAAAATGGACCTCGATTCCTTTCTGCATCTGTACCAGCAGGCCCGGTAGTCCTCCACATGCCTCTGATCGAACTTCGCGACGTCAGCAAGACCTACGACCTTGGCGAAGTTCGCGTTCACGCCCTCCGCAGCACCAGCCTGTCCATCGAACGCGGTGAATACGTCGCCCTGCTCGGACCATCCGGTTCCGGCAAATCCACGCTCATGAACACCCTCGGCTGCCTCGATCGCCCCACCAAAGGCAGTTACCGGCTGGACGGCGAAGAGATCGCGAATATGTCGCGAAATGCCCGAGCCTCCATTCGCAATCGACACATCGGCTTTGTCTTTCAAAACTTCAACCTGCTTGCCCGAACATCCGCCATCGACAACGTCGAACTCCCACTGCTCTACGGCCCCGCTCTGGCCGCCGGAAAACGCCGCAAACGCGCCCGCGAAATGCTCGAAATGGTTGGGCTCGGCAGCCGACTCGACCACCACCCCGGACAACTTTCCGGCGGACAACAGCAACGCGTCGCCATTGCTCGCGCACTTGTCACAAACCCCTCCATACTCATGGGTGATGAACCCACCGGAAACCTTGATTCACGCACCAGCCGTGAAGTCATCGAACTCTTCAAACAACTCAACGAACATCAGAAAATCACAGTGATTCTGGTCACTCACGACCTGAACGTCGCCCGGCATGCCCGACGAATCCTCGTCCTTCGTGATGGCAGCATCGTTGCCGATACCACCGACTTCGACACCGCCTTCCAAACCCTCCAGGCTGCCCATTCTGCGCCACTGGAAACTTCAGAAGAAACGTCGCCCGACGCATAGCTGTTGCAATCGGATTTCGTGTTTCCCCGGCATTTCTCTGCCGATTCGATGAGCATGAAACGCAGCATGCCATCCATTTTCAGCGTTGCCGTCCTCCTCGGGACTCTGACCGCCTGTCTTCCCCAGACGCGCGCACAGGTGTTCAAACCGGACGAGGGGCAGATTCGCTGGCCGGATTCCTCAACGGCATCTCGAATCCGCCGACCCTCCGGCCCGGAACCGGTAACGGTGGCGACCACCGAATCCGTCGCCACCGAGCGTTTTCTGCCGCTGGATGAAGCTCTGAAACTGGCACTGGCCAATTCCGAGGTCATCCGCGTGCTCACCGGAGTCTCTGCGTCGTCCTCCGGAAGAACCATCTACGAAACAGCCATCGCCGTCACTCCAATTGATATCGCCAAAGCGAAATTCGACCCAGTCTTTCAGGCCAACTCTGCACTTCGTCGCACCGAATCACCGTTTCTGAACCCGGCCGGCCCGCGGATCCAGGATTTCCCTCGTGCGGGTACGGATTATGGGATGAGTGTTTCTGATCGCAATCTGCTTGGTGGCACGGCCGCGATTGGTGCGAACAACCGCTGGGACAGCCAGAATAATGAGGGCTTCTATTCGCGAAATCAGCCCTCGCTGGAACTGAGCTATACGCAGCCTCTGCTCGCAGGTGCTGGCCTCGCTGCAAACCAAGCTCCGATCGTGGCTGCTCGACTGGATCAGGAGCGGTCTTACTTCCAGTTCAAGGACTCCATGCAGAATCTGGTCCGCGACGTGATTGCCGCCTATTGGGCGCTCGTTCAGGCCCGCACCGAATTGTGGGCGCGGGAGATTCAGGTGGAGCAGCTTGAATTCAGCTTTCGCAGTCTCGAGGCTCGCGCCGATGTGGGCCTCCGAAATCGACCCGATGCTGCTCAGGCCCAGGCCAGTTGGTCCAATGCCAAAGCCACTCTGGTGCGTGCCCGCGCAGCAGTCCTCCAGCGCGAGGCAGCCCTCCGCAATATCATGGGGCTACCCCCCGAGGATGGAAACCGGCTTGTGCCCTCCACCCCGCCCACCCGCAATCGCCTCGAATTCCGCTGGAAGGAAATCGTCGAAACAGCTCAGGCCAGTCGCCCTGACCTGATTGAACTGAATCTTGTGCTGGCAGCCGATCAGCAGCGGCTGGTGGAACGCGCCAACTTCGCCCGCCCGTCTCTTGACGCCCAGGCCCTGCACCGCTGGAACGGACTCTCCGGACGCGTCCGACCCACCAATGCCACCGTCGAATCCTCGTTCGATGACCACACCGACTGGACTCTCGGCATCAATTTCTCCGTGCCGCTGACCCTCCGGGAATCGCGGGCCCGCGTGCGGAATCAGGAACTCCTGATCGCCCGAGACCGCGCCAATCTCAGACAGGCACTGCACCAGATTGAACATGATCTCGCGAACGTGCTCCGCAGCATCGAGCAGAATCTGCAGCAGTATGAGGCGTTTCGCGAGGCAAGGCAGGCTTCGGCGTTCAATGTGCGAGCCCAGCGGGCCAACATTCAGGCCCAGCGCGACACCCTGCTCAGCGAACTCCTCGCCATCACCGACTGGGCCAACGCCGTCTCCGCGGAAGCTCAGGCTCTAACGGCCTACAACACCGACCTTGCCAGCCTTGAACAGCAGTCCGGCACCATTCTCGAAACCCACGGCGTCCGCTTTGTGGAAGAGCGATTCGGCAGCATCGGACCACACGGCTGGTGTCTTGAGGAAGTGCAGAACTACCCACTGGGGCTCAAGTCCGGCGAAAACGCGGCACGCTACGAAGCCGGCAAACAGGCCTCGGAAGAAGCCTTCGAGCTGAATGACTTCCCCAGAAACTCAAAACGCACCCCGGAAACAGCCCCGCTCCCCGGTCCCCCCGAACCACCGGACGCGCCCAGATAAAAACGCGCTGAGACCATGAGGATTGGGGCCTCTGAAGATTCATCCGAGCCGCGACCGTCAGGGAGTGGGAAACCACCCAAAGCCCTGCAAGCTACACTTCAAGGTGCATGGCACCTTACGGCGGAAAGTTCAACCCGGATTGGCTTTGCGGCGAAAAGTGGCGTCCGGTTCTCTCCCAGTGGTCGCTCGATTTCACTCGGAAGCACCACCCGCGTTGTGGACAAATGCAGATTCCCGGAGAGAATGCCGCTCAGGGTGTTCCATTCATTGTCCTGCGGAGAATCGCATCGTGAAGATTATCGGTGTCGACGTGTGCCCGTTGACAGGGGCCACTGTGGATGGTGGCTGGCCTCAGGGGCACGAGCCACAGGAAAACCTGCATACGCTGGTGTTTGTGCACACCGACGCCGGCATCAGCGGCTGCGGCAGCTGCTTCACATCGGGGCGGCTGATTCAGGGGGCCATCGAACTGCTCTGGCCGCTCCTGCGAGGTCAGCCCGCCAATCAGCCCGAACGGGTTTCAGAAACGCTGCATCAGTCAACGTTCTGGCAGGGGCGTGGCGGATCGGTAACACACGCCATCAGCGGCATCGACATCGCACTCTGGGACATCTTCGGCCGCGCCTGTGGTCAGCCCGTCTCCCGGCTCCTGGGTGGCTCGTATCGTGATCGCATTCGTCCTTACGGGTCCATCCTCTTTGACGAACCGGCGAAGCTGGCTCGAAACCTCGAAAGTGTCGTGCAGCGCGGCTTTCGTTCAATCAAGATGGGCTGGCGCCCCTTCGGGCGCCGCGACCGCGCCTTCGATGAACTGCTTGTGCAGACCGCCCGGCAGACGGTGGGTGACGGCGTGGAACTGATGGTGGATGCGGGTGGCAGCGAACAGTTCTGGCCACACGGCACCAACTGGGCGCGGAACACCGCAAAGATGCTTGCCGACTATGGCATTGTCTGGTTTGAAGAAGCCCTGCCACCGGATGACATCGACGGCTTTGTCGAGCTCACCCGACAGTCCCCCGTACCCATCTCCGGCGGTGAAGTGCTCACACGCCGCCAGGCCTTTGCCCCATGGCTGCAGCGGCATGCCGTGGACATTATCCAGCCGGACGTCACCAAGAATGGCGGCCTCAGCGAATTCCGCCGGATTGCGTGGATGGCCCAGGATCACAATGTGCAGGTGGTACCACACGGCTGGAACACTGCCATCGGACTCGCTGCCGATCTGCAGATTTCAGCTTTCCTGCCCAACGCCCGCTACGTTGAATATCTGACACCGTGTGCCTACATCGACGAGCTCACCACAGAGCCCTTTATCATTGATGCAGACGACTGCCTGCAGATTCCTGATCGGCCGGGCCTCGGTGTGGAGATCGACCCCGCGAAGCTCAAACGCTTCTGCCCGCAGCGGCTTGAATTTCGCTGACCACCTCTCGCACGGAATACGCACATGCTCCTGCTGATCCTCCGCAGCCTCACCTGGTATCTGCGTACGCACCTGCTGGTGCTGCTGGCTGTTGCCGTTTCCACGGCGGTGATTGGCGGTTCGCTGATCGTCGGAGATTCCGTGCGCGCCAGTCTGCGCCAGATGACACTCGGACGGCTTGGCGGAATTTCGCACGTGGTGCACGGACCGCGATTTATTCGTGAAGACCTCGCCGCAGAACTCCAGATCGCAGCCCAGGCTCCTTCACAGTCTCTAAGTCGCCTGTCTATGCCTCGTGACCTGCGGGCAGCACCGGCGCTGATTCTTCCGGGCAGCATTGAACGTCGTGGTGCGGATGGACTGCTCCGCCGCGCGGCCGGCGTCTCGCTCAACGGCCTCCGCAGCGAAGACTGGAACCTGCTTGCCACGGACAGCATTGCCGCCCCAGGCACCTCCGGGATCGTCCTCGGAGCCCGCACGGCTGCGGAACTGGGCGCGCAGACCGGCGACCGCGTGACGATCTGGGCCGAACTGCCTTCTTCCATTCCGCGCGACAGTCTGATGGGCGAACGCGAGACGGTATCCGCTGAGCTGGAACTGACCGTTGAAGGTGTGCTTTCCGAACAGGCCGGCGCCTCAAGGTTCTCGCTGCAGGCCGCACAGCAACTGCCACATACCGCCTTTCTGAATCTGCGAACTTTTCAGGAACGCCTGAAACTGGAGCCACTCGAAGCCACCCGCCGCAACCCCACGGCTCGCCCCGGACGCGTCAATACAATTCTGATTGGCCAGACTGCGGATACGGCCCGCGCAGAATTGCGCAACGATTCCACGCTCTCGGTGATTACTTCCGACGCGTCGCACCGCGCAATTCTGCAGGAGGACCTCGACAACACACTCACTCTCCCCGACGTCGGTCTTGCCATTCGCAGTCCGGAGGGCCGCAGTTATTTGTCGGTCGAAAGCAGCAGCATGATTCTGGAGGACGGGTTAGCGGGTGCTGTGCAGCGGGCCGCGAAGGAGCTTGGCATGACGGCCGAGTCAACGCTCGTGTACCTCGCCAACGAACTCCACGCCGTGAATCGCACCGATCCGGCCACACGCTATTCCATGTATTCCATCGTTGCCGGACTCAACTTCGATGCCCCCGCACCACTTGGTCCCATGCGTGTGTCGGACGGAACTCCTGTCGCACCGCTCAGCGACACTGAGATCATCCTCTCAGCATGGCTGGCAGAGGATCTGCAGGTGACTGTGGGTGATCAGGTGGAAGCCCGATGGCATGAAGTTGGCAGTCACGGCGATCTCCCCGAGCGATTCTGGAGGTTCACGGTTCGAGGGATACTGCCGGCCGAGGACCCGCTGACTCTCGATCAGGACCTCACGCCGTTTGTCGATGGTGTGACCAACGTGGACAGCTTTGCGGACTGGGATCAGCCGTTTCCAATGGAAATGGACCGGATCACTCCGCGTGACGATGCCTGGTGGGACGCTCACCGGGCCGCTCCGAAAGCCCTGATCTCGCTGGCGACTGCCGAAAAACTCTGGGCGGGAAGATTCGGACGCAGCACCTCCATTCGAGTCGCGTCACCCGGTGCAGACCTCTCCCCGGAACGCCTCGAAATCCTCCGCGGCAGGCTCGAAACAGCCATCCGAACACAACTGCAGCCGGAGCGTCTGGGGCTGGCAGTGAGACCGATTCGTGCAGATGGGTTGATGGCATCGACCGGTGCCAATAATTTCACGTGGCTCTTTATTGGGTTCAGTTTCTTCCTGATCGTTTCCGCATTGCTGCTGGCGGCACTGATGTTTCAATTGGGTGTGCGGCTGCGAGTGTCGCAGGTGGGGCTGATGGAGGCAGTTGGCTTCACGCCGGCTCGCGCTCGACGCGCGCTGGTGCTGGAGGGGCTCGTGGTTTCGCTGCTGGGCAGTTTGGCAGGAGTGGGGCTGGCGGTTATCTTCGCACGGCTGATGATTCTGGGGCTCACCACACGCTGGGTCGGCGCGATCGGTACGCGCTTTTTGTTCGCCGAGATCCGCCCCCTCTCGCTTGCCGCTGCTGCTGCGGTGACCTTTGTACTGTCGGGCGTGGCGATCTGGAACGCGGTCCGCCGAACTACCCAGCGCACTCCCAAAGAACTGCTCGCGGGACTCGCTTCCGAACATCTGCCGGAACGCCGAGGCCGCTTTGCGGGACTGCTGTCGGGGCTGTTTGCCATATGCACTGTAGTTGTGGGCATTGCTCTGCCGGCTGCGATTGTGGCCCGGCTGATTCCGGCTGGTGAAGCCTTCGGTGGTCTTTCGTGGCCGGTGGTTTGCTTCTTTCTTGCTGGTTTCGCCTGGCTTTCAGCCGGACTGCTGCTGCTGCAGAGACTCCTGCGGCGGCGGGTGGGTGACGACATAAGCGGTGGTGAGCTGTCTTCGCTTACGGGACTCGCCATTGCAAACGCAGCCCGCAATCCGCATCGCAGTCTGCTCACCACAGCACTCATTGCCTTCGCAGCCTTCGTAATTGTGGCAGTGGGTGCTGGTCGGCGCAATCCGGTCTCAGAAATTCCTGAACTACGCAGCGGCAACGGGGGCTTCAGCCTTGTCGCTGAATCCTCACTGCCGATCCTGTTCGATCTCAATACTGAAGCTGGTCGGCAAAAACTGGAGCTCCCTGAATCCGGCGATGGAGCTCTGCCCCGGGATGCTCGCGTGTTCGGATTCCGCATGCGGCCAGGCGAAGATGCCAGCTGCCTGAACCTCTTTCAGACACAGCTTCCCACACTGCTGGGGGCCCGCCCCGAATTTATCAATCGCGGCGGTTTTCGCTTCGCCGATACTCCCGGCCAAAACCCCTGGCAGTCTCTGCAGGAGCCCGCTGGTACGGTGAAGGTTAATTGTATGGAGCTCCCGGCTATCCCGGTGATCGGCGACCTGAACACACTGCAGTTCAGTCTGAAAAAGAAAATCGGCGACGTGATCCTGTTTCCGAATGCCACGGCACCGACACACGCCCTGAAAGTCGCTGGAATGCTGGATGGCAGCATCTTTCAGGGAGTGCTGGTGATGTCAGAAGAGCATTTGCTGACGCTGGCACCGGAGACCTCCGGAGCACGCTGGCTGCTGGTGGAAACAGCACGACCGGAGGACGCGGAATCCGCCGCTGCCGCTTTGGAAACCGCCCTGCGGCCCTATGGTGTGGACGTGGAATTTGTCAGTCGGAAACTGGCAGACTTTCTGGCCGTGCAGAATACCTATCTCTCCACTTTTCAGCTCCTTGGCGGACTGGGACTGCTTGTCGGCACGCTCGGACTTGCGGCAGTGATGATGCGAAATGTGGTGGAGCGTCGGCGGGAACTCGCGCTGATGCGGGCGCTGGGTTTCCGGGGACTGCGAATCCTGTGGCTGGTGGCAGCCGAAAACACAGCGCTGCTGTTCTGGGGACTCGTGGTCGGCAGCGCATCAGCCCTCGTAGCCATGTTTCCACACTTGCGAAGTACAGGAGCGGATGTGCCGTGGCAGGAACTGGGTTTAACGCTGCTGGCAGTTGCCGGCACGGGAACGCTGGCCGTAATTTTGCCGTTATGCAGTGCCCTGCGAATTACAGTGCGTGAAGTGCTCACCACCGAATAACAACTCAGCCGTGACAAATCACCGGCAGCATGGGAGAATGCAATCGCAGGCTGCCGCTGCATCACAGACTTGCTTAACAGCGTTTACGACGTTCCAGGAACAGAAGCGATGAAAACCGCATTTGAGGCGGCACAACAGTATTTCGATGAGGCGGCCACGGTGCTGGGGCTGTCGCACAGCATGCGTGATCTGCTGGTGACACCAGAGCGTGAGATTAAGGTGCAGGTGCCGATCCGGCGGGACAACGGCGAAATCGCAACTTACATCGGCTACCGCATGCAGCACAACAGTGCTCGCGGGCCAATGAAGGGCGGGCTGCGTTATCATCACGAAGTCAACGCCGATGAAGTGCTCGCGCTGGCGTCCCTGATGACCTGGAAAACTGCAGTCGTCGATATCCCCTACGGCGGCGCCAAGGGCGGAATCTCGGTGAACACCAAAGATTTATCCCGAGATGAACTGGAACGGCTGACACGTCGCTTCGTGGACGAAATCCACGATCTGTTCGGCCCCGACAAGGACATTCCCGCGCCAGACATGGGGACCAACGCGCAGACGATGGCGTGGATCATGAATCAGTACCAGAAATTTCACGGCTTTGCTCCGGGTTGTGTGACCGGAAAACCCGTGGAACTGTATGGCGCAGAGGGACGAGAAGAGGCAACGGGGCGCGGTGTGGGCAATCTGACGCTGGCCTGTCTTCGCCGCTTCGGTCGCATCATCGAAAACAGCACTGTCGCGATTCAGGGATTTGGAAACGTCGGCACCTACACCGCGTCCTATCTGCATCAGGCGGGTGGACGTGTGATTGCGATTTCCGACGTCAGCGGTGGAATTCTCAACCGCAGCGGCATCGATATTCCGGCGGCTCTGGAATACGTCGCCGCAAAAAAATCGCTCGCAGGATTTCCCGGCGGTGAACCGATTTCCAACTCCGACCTGCTGACACTGGATGTTGACGTGCTCATCCCTGCTGCACTTGGAAATGTGCTGACCGCAGACAACGCCGAACTGGTGCAGGCCCGGTTGATCATTGAAGCCGCAAACGGCCCCACGACTCCGGAGGCCGATGCCATTTTCCGTCGCCGTGAAATCCCCGTGCTCCCGGATATTCTGGCAAATGCCGGCGGGGTGACAGTCAGCTATTTCGAGTGGGTGCAGAATCAGCAGTACTTCCGCTGGGACTTAAGTCGCGTGCGTGAGGAACTGGAACGCAGCCTGACCAAAGCCTTCCACCGCGTCTCAACCATCGCTGCCGAAAAGAAAATCCCCCTGCGAACGGCTGCCTGGGTGCTGGGAATTGAACGCGTGGCCCGCGCCACTGAACTTGGTGGAATCTAAGTTTCCATGCCGCAGCTGTTTCACTGGGATCCCCTGTTTCACCTTCTGGAACGTGATGGCCACAGCAACTGGGCCCAAACGCTGCGACAGCTCAGCCACGCAGCGACCGCCACGCCAGCAAATGGCCATCTTCCCGGCTGGCGGGCCGCCTGGGAACAACTTCCCAACTGCCCCGACGCCCGGCTGCTCGCTGACCGGGACGCCGTGACACTTACTGGAAAACTCAGCCCAAACCACCAGCAGCATCTGCCGGAGCTGCTGCGAGTCCTGCATCCGTGGCGCAAGGGACCGTTTCAATTTTTCGATACGCTGATCGACACGGAGTGGCGGTCCTGTCTGAAATGGGACCGACTCGCACCGCACATCAACTTTCAGGGTCGTCGTGTACTCGATGTGGGCTGTGGAAACGGTTATTACGGCTGGAGAATGCTGCAGGCGGGTGCGGAGCTGGTTCTGGGGCTGGATCCCTTTCTGCTGTATGTCATGCAGTTTGAATTCCTTCGCCGCTTTCTTCCTGAGGATACGCCACATTTCATTCTGCCGCTGGGCGATACGGTGCTGCCGCACGGGCTGCATGCGTTTGACATCTGCGTTTCGATGGGAGTGCTGTATCACCGCACAAGCCCGATAGATCACCTGCAGTCACTCTGGCAAACGCTGGTACCCCGCGGTCAGCTGATTCTGGAAACGCTTGTGCTGTCTGGTGATGATTCGCAGGTGCTGGTTCCCCAGGGACGCTATGCGAAGATGCGAAATGTCTGGTTTATTCCGACAATACCGCTCCTGCTGACATGGCTGCAGCGCTGTGGTTTCGACCGGCCACAGGTGCTGGACGTGACGGCCACGACAGTAGCTGAACAGCGACGGACCGCATGGATGACATTTGAAAGTCTGCAGGATTTCCTTGATCCGGCAGACCAGACGCGCACCATCGAAGGGCATCCCGCCCCCCTGCGGGTGCTCATAACCGCCCAGCGCCGCTGACGACCAGCGGATTTTTCAGTCGCAAACCGTCGTTCCGGCAGGTACGATCTTCATTGGCCAGCCTCCATCGTGGATGCCGACCGGGGAAAGGATTGGGGCCTGCAGATGCTGCGATTCGAGACAACAGGCAACTCCGCTTTCAGGTCAGCCCCCGGCCGTACTCGCCGGGAATGGCTGCGGATTGGGGGTCTCGCGGGGTTGAACTGGGCGCTGCCAGGACTGATACCAGCTCGCAGCAGGGCAGAAGACACCGCTTCGCTGGCTTCTGTACCGGGTTTTGGCAAAGCAAAATCAGTCATCGTGGTTTTTGCCAGTGGTGGTCAGAGTCAGCTGGATACATGGGATCCAAAGCCCGAGGCACCGGAAGAGATTCGAGGTGTTTTCGGTTCGATCCAGACGGCCATTCCTGGAGTGCGATTCTGTGAACACATGCCTCAGATTGCCCGCGTGGCAGACCGGCTGACGGTGGTTCGCAGCATGGCGCACGAGGATCTGGATCACGGCTCGGCCTTCTACCTGTCGATGACCGGGCGTTATCATCGGCGACGATCCGGCAATCCGCTCCCGTCTTCCGAAGATCAGCCGTGCATGGGGGCTGTGCTGCAGCGGGTACGTCCGGCGACGGCATTTTCGCAGACGGCGATCCACCTGAACGGTCCGGCTGAGGTCCCGCTGATTGTTGCTCCGGGGCAATTCGGCGGCTTGCTGGGACGCGGCTACGATCCGCTCACCCTGGGCGATGTTTCCCGCGAACTCACAGCGGTGCCCGCACTGCTGCCTCACACCGATCTTCCACCGGTGCGACTCGAAGCTCGTCAGTCCCTGCTCTCCAGCGTTGAAGCTCAGATGCGACTGCTGGAAAGCGACACAGCGCGGCTGGAAAAACAGGCGTTGTACGGTCAGGCATTCGAGATGTTGTCACGTCCTGAAGCACGCATGGCGTTTGACCTGAGTGATGAACCTGAATCACTGCGGGATCGTTATGGCCGCAATCGTTCCGGCCAGGCCTGCCTGCTCGCAAGGCGGCTTGTCGAGGCTGGTGTGCCGCTGATCACGGTGATCTGGTCACACAACAACCGCGGTCAGGACCTCCAGCCGGAGAACACCGACCTGTACGGCTGGGACACGCACAACGACATCTTCAGCAGTCTGCAACAGCACTTGCTGCCGCGGTTCGATCAGGGCTTTTCGGCCTTGATCGAGGACCTCGATCAGCGCGGTCTGCTCGACACAACTTTGGTCGTCTGCATGGGGGAATTTGGTCGAGCCCCCCTGGTGGCGCTCGAACCGCGTTTTGCCGGCGCAACCCCTGGCCGCAAACACTGGAGCTGGGTCTATTCCATCGCCATGGCCGGAGCCGGAGTCCAGCGTGGTGCCGTGATCGGGGCCTCAGACCCGCGCGGAGCCTATCCCATCGAAGAAGCCTGGGGACCATGGGATGTCATGGCCACGATCTTTTCCTCGCTGGGAATCAACCCGGAACTGCACTATCGTGATCTGGTTGACCGTCCAATCCGCATCTGCGACGGACGAGTCATGACAAAAGTGTTTGGACAGGGATAGCATTCATGCTGCACAGAACTGCTGGCTGGGTTTCAGGAATCTTTGGGGCCGCCCTGTTTTCGGTGGGACTATGCGCTCCAGTCTCCGCAGAAGACTGGCCGCAGTTTCGCGGACCAGGAGCCTCCGGCGTCAGTCAGTCCCTGCGACCGCTCCCGGTGCGCATCGGCCCCGAAGAAAATGTCGTCTGGAAGCAAAAGCTCCCCCCAGGCCACTCATCGCCGGCAATCCATGGCGGCCGCCTGTTCCTGACGGGCGTTGATGGCGAGGAACTGGTCACCATGGCGGTGGACAGCACCACCGGCGAAATCGTCTGGAAGCAGCCAGCCCCACACGTCACAAAAGAGAAGATTCACACCACGGGAAGTCTGGCACAGGCAAGTCCGGCAGCGGACGCTGAGGTGGTGATCAGCTTCTTTGGCTCAAGCGGCCTTCTGGCCTACAGCCCTGACGGGCGGTTGCTGTGGTCGAAGAAGATGGGTCCGTTCCGAAATGACTTCGGTGCTGGCAGCTCGCCGGTGATCGACGGCAACCATGTGGTGCTGGTGCAGGATCATGATGAAGAGTCCTTTATCGCCGTCTTTGACAAACTGACCGGCCGCGAGCTGTGGCGAAAGGAACGCCCCGAGTTTCTGCGAAACTATGCAACTCCGGTCATCTGGACAGTCGAGGGACGCAGGCAGGTTGTGGTGCTGGCCACACTGCGGATCACCGCTTACGACCTTGAGAGCGGTGACGAAGTCTGGACCTGCGGCGGCGTTTCGCGAATCATCAACATGACACCTGTGATTGGTGAGGACAATACTCTGTATGCGGCCTGCTTTTCGCCAGGAAACGACACGGATGACCGCGTGGTACCGCTGACGATTGAGCAGCTCTTCAAGGCAGACGCTGATGGCAATGGCACGATCGAAGAGCCAGAGTTTCCGGATCATCCATTTCGCGGACGATTTTCGCAGCTGGACCGCAACAAGGATGGCCATCTGTCGAAGTCCGAGTATGAGGTCACAAGTCGGCCGCATATCGACGGTCGCAATGTGGTGCTGGCAATCGCTCCCGGTGGCCGTGGCGACATCACTACCACCCACGTCCGCTGGGAACATCTCAAACAGATCCCCTACTGCCCATCACCTCTGTACTATCGCCGTGCTCTGCTGATGGTGAAAAACGGTGGCATCATGACTGTGCTTGATGCCGCCACGGGAACTGTACAAAAGCAGAAGCGACTGCGGGCAACCGCCGATTACTATGCGTCACCCGTGGCCGGAGATGGCAAGGTCTACCTGCTGAACGTCAATGGAGATTTGACCGTGCTGGCGGCAGACACATGGGATGAATTGCACACGGCTTCACTGGATGCCGATGGACACGCCACACCAGCGATCGCCGACGGAAAAATCTTCGTCCGGGCTGGCGAAACGCTGTACTGTTTCGGAGTGACAGCGCAGGGCGAATAACGCATTTAGTCTTCAAGAATCGGCAGGGGGCTGTTGCGCTCGCGAACCATCGTGATGCGACGACCGCCTTCGGAGTATTCGCAGAAGCTGAGGTAGGCACGCATCAGCATCAGCCCGCGACCACTGGGACGCTCTATGAATTCCTCGAGCGTCGGGTCCGGCACATCTTCCGGATTGAAGCCCTCTCCCTGATCCGTGACCACGACCTCGATCCGCACCTCATCGACACGGCAAATCACATGCACCTCCTTGCCAGGGTCCTGTCGGTTGCCGTGCCGGATCGCGTTGGTGATGGCTTCTTCCAGCGAAAGCCGCATGGCGAAGACATCCCTCAGACTATATTCAAACGACTCCATCAGGCTGATCAGGCGTTCCTGAACCGCGAGCCCCTGCCGGGTGCAGCTGGGAATGCTGATTTCGAGATCGACAGGATCTGCCATGGCCGCTCGAAATGCCTTTACTGATGACTGAAGAGTGTAAACGCCGCCTGTGCGGCACAAAACACTGCCGGCAACGCCCTAGAACTTGCCCAGTGCATCGTCAAGGGTCCCGCACAGAGTCAGGATTCGGTCAATCTGTGTGATGCGGAAGACTTCGTGGATTTCCTTGCGAATGCTGCACAGCACAAGCTTGCCTTTGGCTGTCATCATCTTCTTGTGCATGGTGATGAGCTTGCCCAGGGCAGCGCTGGAGAGGTATTCGACGTGCGTGAAATCAAGAATGACCTTGCGACGACCATCCTTATCCACAAGTGCGAAGAGTTCCTGGCCGAGTGCTTCAATGTTGGCTTCGTCGAGGATTTTCTTTTCGAGCAGGCGCGCGACCGTGACTCCGTTGATGTCCTCAATGTCGATGCGGCGATCTTTTGACATGACTGACCTTATCTGATGGGAGAGAAAGAAGCGTGCGGCACCAGGCAGGAGAAAGTTCAGAAACTCTGTCGTTGCAGGGATTTCATACAGGCGAAATGGTTGAATGTCAAGTTCTGAGTCCCTGGGGAATGCCGTCGGTGCCACCCTGAAAGCATAATATTCGGTCCGGACACGTCTTGATCGTGTGGTACCGAATGGGCGGAATTTGCCGTTTCCAGGGGCTCTGGCGTCATCTGAGCATCTGCAGGGCGGCTTCGGCTGCCAGCAGCCGCGGGTGCCTCGCGCCAGGCACCGCTGGGCCTGGCAGTGTGGTGAGCACCACACAGATGGTTTGACTGACGGGATCTGCCAGCGCGATCGTCCCGGTTGAGCCGGTGTGTCCGAAGGTGCGGGGTGAGCAGCCCCGGCAGACCAAATCCATTCCCACGTCGAAGGCCAGACCCCGGGACTCAATCCCCGGTGGGTTGTGGTTGCGGGTCATTAAAGCAGCAGTTTCGCTGCGAAGAACCCGGCCGGATGGCTGCAGGAAATCGTACAGCCAGCGGCCGACGTCACTGGCAGACGCGTGAAATCCGCCCCACGGGGCACCCAGTTGTCGCCAGAACCGACTGTTCCAGTCCCAGCTTTTCGCGTCCGCAGCACCAGCACCGGCTTCCGGAGCCGCAAAGTCGGTCTGGCAGAGCATGATCTGTTCCGGGAGCAGATGTCCCGTGCCAGGAGCCGAGTTGTGCATGCTGAGGGGGCCGAACACTGTCTGCTGCACCAGCGTCCGAATGTCGATGCCGCTCAATCGCTGCGCAATCTCAGCCGCCAGCAGGATGCCCATACTGGAGTACTGGTAGCGGGAGCCGGGAGAGAAGCTGAGTGGCACGCGGAACGCTGCGGCGGTGAATTCGGATAACGGCGCATGGGCCGCACGCAGCTGATTGTTGTTGGGGAGCTGGTCCGGCAGACCGGAGACGTGGGTGAGCAGGTGCCGCAGGGTGGCCTGTTCGCGGCCACCGCCATGAAATTCCGGAAGATAACGGCTGACAGGGTCGTCGAGCTGAAAACGCTGCTGATCGAACAGAGTCATCAGCGCGGTGAGCGCGATGGGTTTGGAAATTGACCCCAGCAGAAAGGCGGCGTTCTCGTTTCGCGCTGCTCCGAAGTGCCGGCACTGGCGATCAGTGCCGCGCTGCAGAAAGAACCCTGCTGCCGTAACCATACCGGATTCCACAGACTGCTGCAGGATGGCGGATGCGGCATCAGCAGCATCCTGCAGCGAGATCCGGGATGCAGGAAACGTGGCGGCCAGAGTGGCCGCCGCGAGCATTCGGCGGCGAGGCAGCAGGGGCGACATGGAAAGGTCCGGAATGGATTACTTACGAACAACCCAGATGTTGCGGTAGGCAACCGGGTTGCCATGACCCTGCAGGTAAATCACATCCGGTCCAGGGCCTTCCGGGTTCTTGCCCGGAGTCCCCCTGGGCAGCTCGAGATTGTCGTGAATCACGATGCCATTCTGCCGAATGGTCACGCGTGAATTCTTCACTTTTTTGTCACCCTCGTACTCAGCTGCTGTGAAGTCAATATCGTAGGTTTGCCATGCGAGCGGCGGGAAGCAGGCGTTGACGCGCGGACGGGCGATGGAATAGATGCCGCCGCATTCATTGTTTTCGCCTTCAAGCCCGAAGGAGTCGAGCACCTGGCACTCGTAGCGGCCCTGCACGTAAACGCCGCTGTTGCCCCGATCCTGGCCCCGGCCCGCCGGTTTGAATGGCGTGCGGAATTCGATGTGCAGCTTGTGACTGCCGAACTTTTCCTTCGTTTCGCAGTCGGCTGCCAGCAGATTGCCTTCGGTCAACTGCCCACGCACGAACTGCTCCGCGGAGCTGCCATCGAACAGCACCACGGCGCCTGCCGGGGGCCTGGCACCCAGAGTAGGGCTGGTGCGTTCGACCTTTTTAAGCGTTCCCAGTTCGGTGCCGCTGGCGGAAAGAACAGTGACCGTTCCGTCGCTGATCACAGCACTCCCCTGACCGTCACCGGCCTTGAGCGTTGTACGGCCACTTTCTGTGGCGCCAGAGGCCCGAATTTTTTCCTGTTCATTCCAGCCGTCACCGGGAAGGCCACCAACGTAAGCCACAGCGTCAAATTTGCTGTTGCCCATGGCAATGACCTGCAGCCCCACGCGGACCTTTTGCCCGTCACTGGTGACTTCACCGCTGTATTCGCCCTGGACCGCGTAGTCCGGGCCGGCGTCCTTCACGTTAAGGAAGATGCCCTGAGCGACCGCGGGGGACAGCGGCAGCAGGGACAGGCAGAGGGTGCTGAGGAACCTTTGAAGCATGGTGGGGAGTCCTGAAGTGTTGAATTGGAGAAACAGGCTTTGTTGATTGTTGAAAAAAAAGCAGGCAACTGCAAATCAGCAGCGACGAATCCCCGGCAGATCCGGCTGAAGCTTTGAGGTGTGGTCCGGACACCATGTCCGCGCATCGCACGCCTGGCACACCGTGACCTGAGACGCGTTTCTTTCCCATGCGGAAATAATGTGTCCGGTGAGCAACTCTTGCGAACGACACTGCAAAATGCGCTGGACCGTATTTCGAAGTTGCTTCAGGGCGACCTGCTGATCGGCAACGCTGACATTGATCACGCGGATGGTCCGCTGCAGTCTGAAGGGGAGCGACAGCAGTGGCGGCACTTCGCCGGGCGTGCGAGCCTTCCAGGTGCGGAGGATTGCCGCGTCCAGACTGTCCGCTGCCGGAACATCCGGGTCGCCGGGGCGCTGGATGAGTGCCTTGCGCAGAGCGAGGAAATCTCTGCGGGAGGGCACGAGTTCGCTGAGATAACAGACCAGTCCCGCGATGACCGGGTGCTGCGTGCGAGTGCCGTACAGGAAGGATGTGGCCTGAATCTGGAGCTGGGTGGAATCGTTGCACAGCGCCTGGGTACAGCAGGAATCCGGTCGCCGGTTGCCTTGAAAATCGACAAGGAGCTCCACAGTGCCTGAAGGAGCCTGGGGGAGTTGCTGTTGAAGAAGTTTCACAAGGGGGTTTCGGCCGAGCGCGGGATCGTGCAGCTGAAGGCGGGCGACGGCATGGATGGTGGCTGTCAGTTCGCAGGCAGGGATGTCGTTGAATTCGCTTTGGGGAACTGTGTTTGGGTTGTGAAAGCTGCCGCTGACGCGCAGCCGGGCGTGGCACAGGAGCGGAAACAGGAGCGGCCCCAGTTCGTTGATCGCCGCTGCTGCACGCAGTCGTGTGTAATGGCGACCTGAGGCACTGTGACAGCGAACGCCATGGGCAGCGAGTCGCTGTTCGACGTGATTGAGCAATTCCTGAACGGCCTGCTCCGGCCACGGAAATGGCGGTGCGGAGGGTGTGTTGGCAAGCAGCCATGCGTCTTCCTGCACCTGCTGGAGGAACTGGCCGCTGAATTGTTGTGAGGAATGTGATGGTCGGGGCTTGCCAGGCCTGGAGTAGCGGTACTGGAGTCCGCAGCGGAGAAAGCTGAGCAGATCTCTGGCGATGTCCCAGGTCGGCTGGGTGTCGGCCGATGGCCGCATGGACAGCGTCATGGCTGGATCTCGCACCATGGTTTTTTTTGCCAGTGACAGCGACCACTGCGGTCCCAGCCACAGGCGACGTTGGTTACGGAACCTCCGGGTCTTGCGGCATTGAGCCCTGCCAGCACCAGCACATCACGCGGACGACTGAAGGCAACAAAATACTGGCGGGATAAATCGTCAAATGCGCGGTTGATGCCGTCGCGCGATCCGCTGCCGAGCGGACTGTGGGGGCGGAGCAGATCTTCCAGCTGGTGCGCGGTGCCGGGAGCCGCAGGAAAACGCCGAAACGCATTCGTCCGACGTGCCTGTTGCAGGTCCGAACCGACGTCGACGATCACCAGCGGGAATTCAAGTCCCTTGCTTTGGTGAATGGAGAGCACATTCAGGTGGTCTTGAGGCAGGCTGTCAATGAGTGACTCGTCGACGGTGATGCTGTCCTCGGCGATGGGGAGCAGGAAGTGTCTGAGCAGATGCAGGATGGATTGGGAGGTGAGCTGTGGGTTTGAGGAGTCGGTGAGGATGCGGCCACGGAAGCGGCTGAGCTGTTCGGTGGCATGGAGCTGCCTGGTGAAGACTTCAAGCCACAGCTGGCCAGCGGGACTGTCGTGGAATTCCGGGAGCCAGTGAATGAGCGCATAGAGGAGTTCGATGCAGGGAACACTTGCGGGCCAGACATGAGTGGTGCGGCCCGAGTCGCGACGGCTGTAGTGATCGACGAAGTCCGCGAGCGGTTTGAGCCGGGGCTGGGTGGCGAGCAGCGTGGTGCTGGTGCTGCGCCACAGGGTGAGCGTTGCTGAGGTGGTTTGGGGGAGGCCTCTGAGCTGCTGTTGGATGGAAGTGGTGGGGTCGAGACACTGCAGGAACAGGCCACCGAGCAGTTGTACGGCGGGAACCTGAGAAAGGGATTGGCCGCGGGGATTGAAGACGGGAATTTCGGGGCGGTGCTGCTGGAGGGCCTGGCGGAGCAGCAGCGGGAGACGTTTGCGGGGCCGAGGGCCACGGGAATATTCGAGCGGTGAGCTGCAGAGCAGAGCGCAGTCGCCTGCAGCACCCGCGGCGGAATGATTGAGCCGAATGGTGCGGCCCTGAATGGTAAATCCCGGGCCATGGATGACGGCAAAGAGGAAGCGGGCGAGACTGTCTGCGAGTTCTTCAGGGGTCTCGCGGAACAGACCCAGCACCGAAACGTCTTCGGGACGACGGCGAGGCAGCCGCAGTGGCGGCTTGTCGGAAACCCGAACCGGCT
>JBEIEK010000069.1:0-21145 GCA_040382995.1 Planctomycetaceae bacterium | reverse complement strand
GGGACCTGGTTGCGCTGATTTGGTTTTGGAAACTGCAGGTGCTGCGATTATTCGTGGGTGATTCGGGTGATTCGTGGTTGTGAATTTCTGCGCCGGGGGTTGCTGGGTGTTTGACCACGAATGACACGAATTTGCACGAATCAGGGGACCTGGTTGCGCTGATTTGGTTTTGGAAACTGCAGGTGCTGCGATTATTCGTGGGTGATTCGGGTGATTCGTGGATCTGAATTTCTGCGGCGGGGTTGCTGGGTGTTTGATCACGAATGACACGAATTCGCACGAATGTGAAGTTGGGGGGAATTTAGCGATTTTTCGGGTTGTGCGGGCGGAATTGGTGGAATTGGTGGGGGCTTTTTGTCGAAGGCGCTTGATACGGGATGCTCTGCCGCCAATTCGATGGAAATTACTATGTTACCCCATCCATGGAAATTCTTGCATGAGCCGCTGCGGCGGAAATCATCGGGGCGCTCCTTTACGGCGGAATCGCTGGAAAGCCGCCTGTATGCGGGAAGTTTGACCGGGCTGCCATTTCTATTGCCCGCATCGCCCCTTGAATCGCTCCCGGAGCATCCGCTGTCTGGTGGCGAGGAGACGACAGCGGGTTTAAGAGACACGAAGGCGACGGTTCGTGTCCGGTACGACTTTCGAGATCAGGACGGTGTGCGTAATGAAATCAATCCGCAGCAGCGGCAGCTGGCAGAGCAGGTGCTGCAGGGCTGGCAGGAGGTGCTGGGACCTGGCATCGCGTTCGAGCGGGACACGTCATCGCCACTGGATTCGATTTTGAATATTGGCGTCGGCAGTCTGGACGTAGCGCAGTTGCCCAGTCGTTCCGGGGGAGTGCTGGGGCTTGGTGGTGGTCAGCTGATTCCTGACGGTGGTGGTCATGCGATTCGCGGGCTGGTGTGGCTGGACCATGCGGAAGACTGGGGTGGTGCAGAAGCTGGTGGTCGTGGTGGCAGTGGCGTGGACTTTCTGACGGTGGCCGCTCATGAAACCGGTCACGCGCTGGGTCTGCCTGACAGTTCGTCTGGTCTGATGAGTGGTCAGTTCAGCGGGGCGATTTCGAGTGCCCAGCTGACGGCGGCTCTTGAGCAGGCTGTTTCATCTGCAGCCGTGCCGACCGGCGGAGCCGAAGGCTCAGCGGATGCTGGTGGTAGTGATGTGGCTGTGTCTGCGCAACCCGCTATCCGGACGGGTGGCGGGCTGACGTTATCGCCGCTGATGGATCCGCAGTTGAAGGCGGCGGAGGTGAAGCAGTTGCTGGACCGTGCTTCTGCGGCGACGGCGAGTAATGACGCGATCATCGCGGTGGTGGACCGCAACGGGCGGATACTGGGAGTGCGGGTGGAGGATGGTGTCACCGCGCCGGACGCGGAGACGCGGGCATTTATGG
The DNA here is from genome assembly GCA_040382995.1 of Planctomycetaceae bacterium. Lineage (GTDB taxonomy): Bacteria > Planctomycetota > Planctomycetia > Planctomycetales > Planctomycetaceae > SXXK01. Next base: position 19,749 of record JBEIEK010000069.1, on the reverse strand, counting down.
TGGACGGGGCAGTAGCCAAGGCGCGGACGGCGGCGATGTTTTCCAGCGGGGATTTGAATCTGCAGTCGCGTGGACCGCTGACATCGCGGACGGTTCGCTTTATCAGCCAGTCCACGGTGACTCAGCGAGAAGTCCAGTCGAATCCGAATTCTTTGGATCCTGTTTTTCGGGGGCCTGGGTTTGTGGCGCCGATTGGAGTGGGAGGCCATTTTCCGCCGGAGGTTCTGCATACGCCGCCGGTGGATTTGTTTGCGATTGAGCATACGAATCGGGATAGTTTGATCCATGCGGGTCCGAATGGTCGGCGCGAGAACGGAGCGGGAGACGACCTGACGCTGAGCAGTCGATTTGACGCGGAGTATCTTCCGGGCAAGTCGCTCGTGATTCCTGAATCGTGGGGCTTTGTTTCGGGAGTTGCTCCGATGCAGCAGTCGCGTGGGATCGCGACGCTTCCCGGGGGAGTGCCGTTGTTTCGGGATTCGGACACGGATGCGGACCTGACCGGTGATACGCTGGTGGGTGGCATCGGGGTGTTTTTTCCGGGGAGCAGGGGCACGGCTGATTTCGAGCAGGGTTTTGTGCCGGGCCAGTCGACGCTTGAGCGTTTGAATGCTCCGCGGGTGCTGGAGGCTGAATTCATCGCTCTGGCGGCCGCGGGTGGCAGCATTGGTGCGGCGACCTTTGCATCGCCGGTTCCGGAAGCCGCTGTGGGTCCGCTTGGCGGAGTGGCGCCTGTCGCGGGACTGGATCTGCCCTTCGGCAACATCACATTGGTGGGCATTGAGCTGGAAATTGTGGGGCCGACACCGGGCATTCAGGGCGTCCGCGATCTGATCAGTTTCAGTCGCACGCTGAGTCCGGGAGTGGTGAATGGAATGGATCTGCCGGTGACGACTGGTGGTGACCTGCAGGTGGATGGTGCTGCGGTTCCGGATGAATGGCTGGTGGGGCCGAAGAACGGAGTGGGGATCACGGCGGCGGACGTGCAGCAGATTATTGAACGCGGAATTGAGGCGGCAGTGAAGACGCGTGCCGCCATCCGCATCCCTGTCGGCAATCGCACGCGGATGACATTTGCGGTGACGGATGTGACGGGTGAGGTTGTGGGTTTGTACCGAATGACGGATGCGACGGTGTTTTCGCTGGATGTAGCGGTCGCGAAGGCTCGCAACACGGCTTATTTTGCCAAGCCGGCAGCGCTGCAGCCAGCGGACCAGGTTCCGGGAGTGGCTCCGGGCACGGCGTTTTCCAATCGTACGTTCCGGTTTCTGGCGGAGCCGCGTTTTCCGGCTGGCGTGGATGGTTCAAAGCCCGATCCGTATTCGATTCTGAATCCGGACCGCAATCCGAATGTGGACCCCGTGACTGCCGAAAACATTGGTGCACCGGTAAATGCTGCCGATATGCATGACACAGTGCTGGGATTTGACGCCTTCAACCCGGGGCGAAATTTTCAGGACGCGTCAACGAATCTGAAAAAACAGAACGGGATCGTGTTTTTCCCCGGGAGCACGCCGATTTACAAGGGTGGGCAGCTGGTGGGGGGCTTTGGGGTGAGCGGTGACGGGGTGGATCAGGACGACGTTGTGACATTCCTTGGCGCCCAGGACTTTCTGCCTCATCAGAACGGCAAGGTGTCAGCCGATGAGACATTTGTGAATGGGGTGCGTCTGCCGTTCATCAAGTTCAACCGTGTGCCATTTGGCTGATGCGGGATGACTGTGTTCAGTGTGGGGCGGGGATATGGTGCAGCGGTCATGGCTCGGGCGTGTGTTGCTTTTGGCTCTGGGAATCACCGCCAGCGATCTGCGCGTGGCCGTGGCCGGGGACGCTCCGCGGACCGCGCGGGGTTCGACTGTGGTATGTGTCGACGAGGAGCGGAGGGCCGGGTATCCTCACAGTGTGGCTCCGTGGGCCCGACCATTTCCGGACGGCAAGTACCGTGGATATTATGTGGGCGGCGGTGCGGCGTTGTTTGACAGTCCGCCAGATCGCATCCATGGCGAAAACCGGCGAAGTCACGAAGGCACATTCGGCGTGGATTACGCGCCGTGGTATTCCAAAGTTGGCCTGCACTGGTTTCACGGCCGCAACCACCAGGGCGGCGAGGGGCAGTACGAGCCGGACGGGAAGAACAATCCGCTTTCAGTCCACAAACGCAAACTCGTTCGAGTTCAGCAGCACAAGTCCCATTGAGGCGAGAGCCTGCAGGCGGGGTGGGGGCGGTGTGGTGGTTGGCGGGTTGGATACGGGCACTGCGTAGCGCTGCCCGAGTGTGTTCCAGAGTGCCTGCAGTTCGGGTTGGCTGAGTGCGCGGCTGAAGACGAGCAGGCAGGCCAGTTGTCCGTGCCAGTATTCGCCATCGATATTGCCCTGCTGTCCGATGACCCATGGGGTGTCAAGGCGTCGGGGTGGAAGTCTGGCAGGGCCGTGGGCGGCCAGTCGCTGCTGCTGAAAGAGGCTGACACCAGTGGGGCCATTGACGGCTGTGATCAGAAATGGTCGATCGCGCTGCAGAATCTGGCCGACGCCGGAGAGGGCATCGCTGAATCTGAGGGCGTCTGTTCCGGTCATGCCGACGAACAGTGAAGACGTGGAATTGCCATCACGGCCGCTCCAGTTCGACAGCAGTTCGCGGTGTCCGGGGGTGCCTGCGTCACTGGCGACGGCGATGATGGTGCATTCGTCACGTGCGAGGAGGTTGCCCGTGATTTCAAGGAAGCGACCTTCACCGCTGAACCAGATGGCGGGCTGGTCATTGATACCTCCTGCCTGCAATTCTGGTCTGCGAGCACTGGTGTTCTGGAACGCATGATGCCCATGGCGGCTTTGGTCTTCCCAGCGAACGACGAGTCCGGCGGCATCAATCTGCAGGCCGGTGGCGGCATCGAGAAACAGCGTGCAGTCTTCGGGCAGGGGAGTGGTGTCTGTGGAGCCGCGGTGGGTGATGCGTTCGAGTACTGGCTGGATTGCGGTCGAGGAGTTGGTGGTGGCGGGAGCTGCAGTGGCTGATTCCCGGAACAGCTGTTCCTGTTCCTTGAGGAAGGCCTGGGCCAGTTGAGCTTCGTGGGGTGTGGGCTGTCGATTGAGGGTTTTGAGCCAGAGTTGTTGCACCTGTGTTTCCGGATTGTCAGTGGCCGCCTTCAGCACGGCGGCCGCGAGAGCTGTGGCGCGGGAGTGGGCGAAGTCGTTATTGAGCAGTGCGAGGGCCTGGGGCGCCACGATGGAGACATCGCGTCGTCCACAGGGCAGAGTGGAGTCACAGAGATCGAAGGTGGTCATCAGTGGCGGGAGCAGACTGCGCTGGGAGAATTGATAAAGGCTGCGTCGTCGCTGTTCCTCGGCGGGGGATGCGTTCCACGCGGCATCCCGGCGTGAGAGTCCTTCGAGGGCTTCGCGGGAAACGGAGGGGACAAAGCCTGGACCGCCGAGTCGCAGGTCGAGTTCTCCGGAGGCGGCGAGCAGAGCGTCGCGGAGGGATTCAGCATCGAGGCGGCGGCGGAAGGCTTTCCAGTGCAGGCGGTTGGCCGCGTCCTGCTGCATGTATTGGTGTTCAAGCGGATGGACGGACGATTGTTTCCATGCGGCGGATGTGAGCAGCAGGCGGTGCATGTGTTTGAGACTTCCGCCACTGCGGAGGAATTCGCCGGCCAGCCAGTCGAGAAGTTGTGGATGACTGGGCTGGCCACCGGTGAAGCCGAAATTGTCCACGCTGCGGAGCAGGCCTTCACCAAAGTGATGCTGCCAGAGCCGATTGACGAGCACGCGGGCGGCGAGCGGACTGGCGGGGCCGGCGATCCAGTCTGCCAGCTGCAGTCGCAGTCCGGTGGTGCGGGCGCCGGTCTGCAGCTGGAAGTCTGTGCCGTCGGGGGAGAGGCAGCTGAGGCCACCGGGGGCAACTGGCTGAAGCGGTCGAAGTCGATCGCCGTTTTTGAGCACTTTGAGGGGTTCGGGGGTGGTGGTGATGTCGGTCCAGCCCAGCACATCTGGGACCCCCAGTTCAGCGACACTGGGGCCTCCGAGAAGTTTTCCGTCGCGGGCGGCGAGGGGGCCGGGGGAGAAGGCTGAAGCGATGCGATAATAGTCCACCTGGGGAATCGGATCGAACTTGTGGTCATGGCAGCGGGCACATTTGACGGTCAGACCGAGAAAGGCGGTGGAGGTGACGTGCACCAGATCTTCGAGGCGTTCCCACTGATAGTCAGCCGGGTCATTGGGTTCGTCATTCCAGGTGCCCAGTCGGAGAAAGCCGGTGGCGATGACGGACTGTTCGGTGCGGTCGGGGATTTCATCGCCGGCCAGCTGATGTCTGATGAAATCGGTCCACGGCAGATCAGCATTGAGGGCGCTGACAACCCAGTCGCGGTACTTCCATGCGAAGGGTTTGGGTTGATCGCGTTCATAGCCGCTGGTGTCGGCATAGCGGACGATATCGAGCCAGTGGCGGGCCCAGCGTTCGCCGTAGTGGGGCGAGTCGAGGAGTGTGTCGACGGCGGCGGCAAAGGCGTGAGGATCGCGGAGTGTTTGCGGATCGATGCTGGCGGCAGGACCGATTTGCGGTGGCAGTCCGGTGAGGTTCCAGGAGAGTCGTCGGAGGAGTGTTTCGGGGGACGCTGGGGGTGCGGGAGTGAGCTTCTGTTCGCGGAGGGCCTGGAGGAGGAACGCATCGACGGGATGTTGGTTATCGCGTGAGTTGGGGTTGGCGGGGGGCTGGATTGCTGGCAGGGGCTGGAGGGCCCACCAGTCGCGTCCGCCGCGTCGATCGGTGGTGCGTTCGAAGAGGTCGAGTCGTCGGTTTTGGGGGAAGGCGGCGCCGGTGTTGACCCAGGTTTCGAGGAGTTGCACTTCGGCCTTGCTGAAGGCTCGGGAGTGTCCGTTTGAGGGAGGCGGCATTTCGCCAGCGCGGACACGTTCGATGAGCAGGCTGGAGTTGGCGTTCCCGGGCTGAACGGCGGCGCCGCTGTCGCCGCCTTTGTGGAGTCCGGTGCGGGAATCGAGGGCGAGTCCGCCGGAGGGATCAGCGGACTGGTGGCATTCGATGCAGCGTTTGAGCAGGAGCTGGGCGACGTGTTGTTCGAAGTCGTCTGGGTGGGAACAGAGTGTGTTGAGCGTTGCAAGCAAAATCCGGAGGGAAATGAGTGCGAAGGACATTTCGGGTTTTCTCCGGGGATTTCTGTTGCCTTGCCAGGCTCCCCTCTCCCCTTCCAGGGGAGAGGGGAGGGTTATTTCTTTTTGGGTTTTTTAGCTGGGGTGGGTTCGTTTTCGAAGGGTTGGTTGCCGTAGGCGGTGCGGGGGGTGGGTTGATCGTCGCCGACTTCGACGCGGAGGCGTTCGAGTTCCTGTTTCAGTTCGGCGACGATGGGCTGGTAGGCGGGGTCATTGTGGAAGCTTTTGGTTTCAAGCGGGTCGACCTGGCGATCGAGGAGTTCCCATTCATCGATGTCGGGCTTGTAGTAGTGGACCAGTTTGTAGCGATCGGTGATGACACCGACGTGTGGTCGAACGCGGTGGGGTGCGGGGTATTCGTAGTAGTGGTAGTACAGGCTTTTGCGCCAGTCTGCGGGAGCGGGGCCTTTCAGCAGCGGCAGGAAGCTGTGTCCCTGCATATCGGCTGGTGCGGGAACATTGGCGGCATCGAGGAATGTCTGGGCGAAGTCCACGAGAGAAACAATTTCGCCGCGAACGGAGCCGGGCTGAGCGACTTTGGGCCAGCGAACGATGAGTGGTGTTCGCAGAGATTCCTCGAAGATCCAGCGTTTGTCGAACCAGCCGTGTTCGCCGAGAAAGAACCCCTGGTCACTGGAGAAGACGACGACGGTGTTGTCGGTTTCGCCGGCCTCATCAAGGGTTTGCAGGAGTCGACCGACGCTTTCATCGACGGCTTTGACGCAGGCGAGGTAGTCGTGCATGTAGCGGTTGTAGCGCCAGCGAACGAGGTCTTTGCCGGTGAGTTTTGCGGCCTGGAATTCGGCGTTGCGCGGCTGGTAGAAGGCGTTCCAGGCCTGCAGTTGTTCGGGGTTCATGTTGGGGGCTGGTTTGAGCTTGGCATCGAGATCGGTGAAGGTGCGGTCGAGGCCCATATCGTGATCAGCAACAGCGCGGCTGCGTCCGGCGAAATCATCGAACAGCGTTGGCGGTTCGGGATATTTGCGGTCGTTGTCCCAGCCGAGGTGCCGCAGTGGCGGGGCCCATTCGCGGTGGGGTGCCTTATGCTGGCTCATGAGCAGGAACGGTTTGGAGCGATCGCGATTTTTGAGCCAGTCGACGGAGAGGTCGGTGATGATGTCGGTGACGTAGCCCTGCTGCGTAACTTTTTCGCCATTGCGAATCATCGGGGGGTTGTAGTAGAGACCCTGTCCGGGAAGGATGTGCCAGAAGTCAAAGCCGACGGGGTCAGAGATCAGATGCCATTTGCCGACGATCCCTGTCTGGTAGCCGGACTGCTGCAGCAGTTTGACGAAGGTTTGCTGGGAGGAGTCGAAGGTGCTGTTGCTGTTGTTGTAGAACCCGTTGCGATGGGAGTACTTGCCGGTGAGGATGGTAGCGCGGCTGGGGCCACAGATGGAATTGGTAACGAGGCAGCGGTCGAAGCGGACACCTTCTGCGGCCAGACGATCCATGTTGGGAGTCTGCAGCAGTTTTCGATTTTCGCCGTACGCGCTGATTGCCTGGCAGGTGAGGTCATCGCAGAAGATGAAGAGGATATTTGGGCGTTTGGTGGCCTGGGCGTCCTGGGCTGGCAGGTGTTCGGTGGCGGATGCGAAGAGGGCGACGGAGGCCGTGAGGAGCATTGAGAAGATAGTGGGGGGCCGCATGTTGGTTCCTGGGGTGGGGTGTACGTTTCGCGGAGCGAAACGCGACGATGCGAGTTCAGTGGGCTGCGGGAACGCGACTGGTTCAGTTGCGACAGACGGTTTCGTCGAGATTGAGTACGAGGTTGCAGAGCATGGTCCAGGCGGCGAGTTCTGTGGGTTCGAGTGAGTCTGCGGGTTTGGATTCGCCGTTGTGGATCAGTTTTCGTGCATCATCGGGGTGGGCGCGATAGTGTTCGCGCTGTTGCTGGAGTGCCTGCTGGAGGAGTGGGAGTTCGGGTTCGGCGGGTGGTCGGGCCAGAACGATGCGGAAGAGCAACTGGAGGCGCAGGGTGTCGGCGTCGACGGTGGTGGTGCTGCCGGTGCTTTCGAGCAGGATTCTCTGGGCGAGGGCGCGGGCGGCTTCGAAGTGCTGCACGTCATTCATCAGTTGCAGGGCCTGGAGGGGTGTGTTGCTGCGTTCGCGGCGGGAGCAGAACTGTTCGCGGTTGGGGGCGTCGAAGTTGGTCATGAACGGGGGCGGAGCCGTGCGTTTGATGAAGGTGTAAACGCTGCGGCGGTAGAGGGCTGAACCGTGATCCTGCAGATAGAAGCGGGTGTTGCTGTTTTCGTAGCCGACGGGTTCCCAGATATCAGGTGGCTGATAGGGCCGGACACCGCGACCGCCCATGGTCAGGTCCAGCAGTCCGCTGACCCAGAGGGCATTATCGCGGAGTTGTTCGGCATCGAGTCGGAAGCGGGGGCCGCGGGCGAGGAGGCGATTGGTGGGATCGATGGTGAGCAGGTGTTCGGTGGTGGCGGAGTCCTGGCGAAAGGTGGCGGATGTGAGCAGGAGTCGATAGAGGGCGCGAACATCCCAGCCGCTGCGGCGGAATTCGACGGCGAGCCAGTCGAGCAGTTCGGGGTGGGAAGGCAGGTCGCCGCGGGTACCGAAGTCGTCACTGGTGGCCACCAGTCCGATGCCGAAGACCTGCTGCCAGATGCGATTCACGGTGACTCTGGCGGTCAGCGGATTTTCGTCGGAAACGAGCCAGCGGGCGAGGTCGAGGCGATTGGGGCGGCGGCTGGTGAGCGGTTCGCCGGAGGCTTCGCGCAGGCCGGGAAAGATGGCGGGGACCGCGGGTTCGACGGCATCGCCGGGGCGGTCGTACTGCCCGCGGAGCATAACGTGGGCCTGGCGTGGCTGGGGCATATCGGCGAAGGTGAAGGTTCCGGGGAGTTCATCCTGGAGCACGTCACGGCGCAGTCGGGCGGCATCGGCGGCGATTCTGGGAGTGGCTGTGGGCGATTCGGTTGCACGCTGGATGTAGGTCATCCAGTATTCCTGCAGGCGTTTGAGGATCGCGGGGTCAGCATCGGATTTGGGACCGGCGGTCAGCAGGGTCTGGAGGTCTGCGGGGATGGTGCCGGGAGTGGTGCCTTTGCTGAGTGTCCACCAGGCGTTGAAGGAGGACAGAGGATCCTTTGAGGGCACCTGCATGCCGGTAATGCGGACGTCGTCGATCCAGACACGACCGCCGTTGAGGGCGAACTGGAGGCTGCGCAGGCGGTCACCGGGTTTGGAGGCGGGGTGATCGAGGGAAATGGTGAGTTGAGTCCATTCACCTGGAGCAGGTACGGGGCCCTGGTGATCACCGGCGGAACGGCCGGCGGTGTCAGCGGAATTGGCATCCGCGGTATTCCAGACGAGTTTTCTGCCGCGACCGGCTTCGATCTGCAGCGAGAATGATTTTGGGGGCTGGAAGGGATCGACACGAATCCAGAGCGTCAGCTGTGCCTGTTCGGGGACCACGACGGGGATCAGCGGGAGTTCGAGATTGAGGTCATAAGGGCCGCCGAAGGCCAGTTCGAGGGCTCGATCGCCTGACTTTGCCTGAAATTCCGGCCGGACCCAGACGGCTTTGTCGCGGGATGTGTTGCGGGAGCGCGCCCCCAGCGGGAATGTCTCGTCGAGGATGGTGTTGCTGACGGGTTGTGCTGGAGCGTCTGCGGTGGGTTCGACGGGTGTGACCGGGGCGAGGGCCTGAGCGAGTGCGGAGGCGGTTTGGGAGGCGAGACCGGAAGCTTCGTCGAGGGCCTGCTGCTGGGGGGCGGTGGGAACGAGTGTAAACGGGTTGGTATTGCGAATATTGCCATCCATTCCGGGATCTGCGGCGGAGTAGAAGAAGGAGTACATGGAATAGAAGTCACGGGTGGTGATGGGGTCATATTTGTGGTCGTGGCAAACAGCGCAGCCGGCAGTGAGTCCCATCCACGTCTGCATGGTGGTGCTGGTGCGATCGACGGCGTAGCGATAGACCCATTCTTCGTTGATGGCTCCTCCTTCGCTGGTGGTGACATTGCAGCGGTTGAAGCCGGTGGCGATGCGTTGTTCGAGGGTGGGATTGGGGAGCAGATCACCGGCAAGCTGCCAGGTGGTGAACTGGTCGAAGGGGAGATTGCGGTTGAAGGCGTCGATGACCCAGTCGCGCCAGGCCCACATTTCGCGTTCGTTATCGAGGTGGAGTCCGTGGGTATCGGCGTAGCGGGCGGCATCGAGCCAGTAGCGGGCCTGTTCTTCGCCGTAGCGAGGTGACTGGAGGAAGTGTTCGAGCATCCGGTTGTAGGCGTCGGGGGAGGGATCCGCGAGAAACCGATCGACATCGGCGACGGTGGGTGGGAGTCCGGTGAGGGTGAGTGCGACGCGGCGGATGAGGGTTTCGCGGCTGGCTTCGGGCTGGGGGTGCAGTCCGGACTGATCGAGCCGCTGGAGGATGAAGGCATCGATGGGACTGCGACACCAGGCGGCGTTGCTGACGGTGAGTTCCTGGACCTGCTGTGGAGGTTCGAAGGCCCAGTGTTTCTGGTAGGGGGCACCTTCAGCGATCCAGCGGCGAAGGATTTCCAGTTGAGCGGGAGTGGCGGATTTTTTGGTTTCCGGGGGTGGCATGACGATTTCGGGATCGCTGCTGGTGATCCGTTGCAGCAGTTCACTGGTTTCCGGGTGACCGGGGCGGATTGCGGCTTTGCCGTCATGTTCGGCGAGAGCAGCTTCGCGGGTATCGAGTCGGAGCCCGGCCTGACGGGATTTCTGGTCGAAGCCGTGGCACTGGAAGCAGAGTTCGCTGAGGATTGGGCGGACGTCACGGTTGAACTGCAGGGGTTCTTCTGCCGCGGCGTGGGGCAGGCTGCTGATGCTGGTGCAGATGGCATGCACGGCGCAGGCGACGAGGATCATGCGAGCGCCGCGATTGGCGTGATATATATAGTATGACATTTGAATCATGACGTATTCCTGTTACCAGTCGGTGATGCTGCCGTCTGAGCCGAAGCATCGCTGGAGGATTTCCTGCTGGAAGGGGTGTTTACGAACTTCGTCTTCGTTGATGTCAATTCCCAGTCCGGGCCGGGTATTGGGACGCACGAGTCGACCTTTGCGTTCGACGGTGAAGCCTTCGCGGACGACGTCCTGTCGCCAGGGGACATCTTCGTGGACGGTTTCGCAGATGATATACGAGGGTTGTGAGAAGCCGAATTCGAGTGAGGCGGCGGTACTGACGGGGCCCTGGGGGTTGTGTGGTGCCAGTGACAGTCGCCAGGCTTCGGCGAGGGCTGCGATGCGGCGGGCTTCGCTGAGTCCGCCGCAGTGAGTGATATCGAGCTGACAGACAGCACAGGCGCGGGCAGCGAAGAGATCGCGGAAGGCGGCGAGGTGTGTGACGCGTTCTCCGGTGGCGATGGGCGTGGAGACGGCGGCGGCGATGGCGGCGAGTCCGTCGACGCTTTCGGGCCAGCAGGGTTCTTCGAGGAAGTAGAGGCCGTAGGGTTCGAGGGCTTTGGCGAACTGCAGTCCCATGGCGGGTGAGGGTCTGGCGTGGCAGTCGACCATGATATCGATGGATTCCCCGACGGCTTCGCGCATGGCGGCGACGGCCTGTTCGGCGGCGCGGATGGGGCGACGTCCTTCGAGGGCCATGGTGGAGGGCACGGCCATGGACTTGAAGGCGGTAAATCCGTTGGCGACGGCTGCGGCGGCGAGGTCAGCGAAGCGTGCGGCGTCTTCTGCGGCGGTTTCGTAGAAGTCTTCCATGCGACCACCGCCGAGATGGCAGTAGGTGCGGATGTGATCCCGCACGGGGCCTCCCCAGAGCTTTGAGCAGGGCTGTCCGGTGACTTTGCCGAGGATATCCCAGAGAGCGAGGTCAATGCCTGCCATGGCGGTGGCGCGGACGATTCCGTTGCCGTGCCAGAAATGCTGGCGGTGCATCATTTGCCAGAGATATTCGATGCGTGTGGGGTCTTCGCCGACGAGCAGTTGTGAGAGGTCCTCGATGGCGCCGACAACGCTGCGGGTGTGCCATTCGAGAGTGGCTTCGCCCCAGCCGAAGAGGCCGGGCTGGTCGGTAAGCACTTTCACGAAGATCCAGTTCCGCATGCGGGCATTGCAGACGAGAGTCTGGATGGAGTGGATTTTCATGGCGGGGTCACCTGCCGATGGCGTAGAGGCTGCTGAAGGTTCTGAGGAAGAGTCGGCCGTCGGCGGCGGAGGGTGAGGCTCTTTGACCTTCGCTGAGCGTTCCCTGGGCGAGGATTTCGAATGTGTCGGCGGCTTTGATGACGTAGGTAGTGCCTTCTTCGTTGCAGAAGTAGATGTGATCGCGGGTGGCGATGGGTGAGGCGGTGAAGGTGCCGTCGATGCGACCTTTCCAGACTTCTTCGCCGGTATCGGCGTTGACACTGGTGACAACGCCGGTGTTGGCTGTGCTGTAGATGCGGTTGCCGACGAGCACGGGGGCGCTGAGGTCTGAGTTGCCTTTGTCGCGGTTCCAGACGACGTGGGAGTCGGAGACGTCGCCGCGGGTGGATTCTTCCAGTTTGACGGCGAGCAGATTGCTGCTGCGGGACCCGGTATTCAGAATGGCGTGCCCGTTATGGAAGAGCGGGGGCGATGAGGCGTTGAAGTCGTCGTGGCGAATGGTCCAGAGTTCTTTGCCGGTCTTTGCGTCATAGGCAAAGGCGGCACGGGAGCCGATGGAGACGACCTGCCAGTGGCCATTGACTTCGACGAGGGAGGGGGTGCCGTAGGCCTTGCGGATGTCTCCGTCGAGTTTCGGTTTGCCGTTTTCGTCGAGGTCACCGTAATCGGTGGTGCGATCGGTCCGCCAGACGGTTTGACCTGTGGTTTTATCGAGTGCGGTGACGAATTGGGCGTCGACACCGTCGAAGGTGAGGATCAGCAGGTTATTCCAGAGGATGGGTGACGAGCCGGGACCGCGGAAGTGTCGGCAGTTGATGTCGCGGCGTTCCCAGACCGTTTCGAAGGTAAGGGGGTTGAGGCGTGTGGTGCCATAGGTGCCGAAGTGCACATAGACGGCATCGTCTTCGAGTGCGCAGGAGGGTGAGGCGTAGGTGTTGACTTCGTTTTTGAGTGGTTCGGGTTCGGGGTTTTCGAAGAGCAGTCGATGGTGCAGGACTTTTCCGGACTGCTGGTCGATGCAGTAGACGAACTGTTGTTTGCCGTCCTTGGTGGCGGCGGTGAGCCAGATGCGTCCGTGCCCGATCACGGGTGTGGAATGACCGAAGCCTTCGAGCGAGATTTTCCAGGCGATGTTTTCGCCGGTTTTTTCGGACCATGTGACTGGAAGACCGGGTGTGTCTTCGGGGGCGATCAGGCCGTTGAGAGCGGGACCGGAACGACCTGGCCAGTTGAGTCGGTCGGAGGCGTTGCAGCAGGGGATCAGCAGGCCGGTGCAGAGGAGTGCTGTGAGGAGCCAGGAGGTGGGGTGGGTTGGGGGAATGTGGCGGGTCGGAGAATTCTGGGTTTGGGCTGTGGGGGCGGCGTGGTTGGGGCGGCGCGAAATGGTGGCTGGCTTCATCAGGGGTGACTCCGGCAGGACACATCAGGGCGGGCGGAGAAACAGCGGAAGCCGGAATCCTAGCGAATAATGAACTTGTTGTCTTGTGATCGGGGCGTGGTAAGCAGGTCAAAGGGAGTGAGGTATTGTCTGGAGAACTGTCGACGGCATCCTGCAGACGCCCGGGAGGCTTCCCGGCAGAGCCTTGTCCTCTGCGTTCAACTCGTGTTCGATGGGGCTCTTCGAGCTTTCCATCGCTCTGAGGATGGCGAGTGGCTCCTGACAGAAATTGTCGATCGGTTTCCTCTGATTGGACGTCTGCAAAAACCTCTCTGTAATTGCCTGGCTCCAGCAAACGTTGCAGTTCGTGAGACGAAGGTCAGCAGAGCAGTTCATTCCCAGCACGGCTGCGGTGATGGAGCCGTCTGAGAGGCTGGAGAGGTGTTTCAGTTGCCTGAGGATGCCAAAGTCGTTCAGAAGAATCAGGACACCGACGTGAAACAGCAGTGTTCTTTGCCCGCGGACTGCCGTCCTGCGGGTGGGGTTATTTTCTTTTTTGGATGACGACCTGTCCGTCGGTTGCCATCAGCCGAATTTCTGCGGCGGTGGCATCGTGCCAGGCGGTATGGATGCCGGACATGGAAATTTTTCCGGCTTGCAGCAGCACTTCACCGGTGTCTGCATGCAGGACCTCAAGGTTGACGTGCTGCGCCAGTCCTCCGTCCGGGTCTTCAGAACGTCCGTAGCGGAGTTCGGTGAGTAACACGAGGTCCGTGGGGTCACCGGCGATTTGCTGCAGGCGACAGTCATAGCGCGGTTGCACCCAGAGCAGCTGGCCGGTGGTGGCGTCGAGGCAGCACAGGAGTCCATCGTCAATTTCCAGAGCGACGCCGCGGGGAAGCCTGCGAAGTTCTTCTCCGATGCCCATCCCGAGCGCACCGAAGCCTGCCTGCTGACGGAAGGGCATGTTCATGGCCGCCCCGAAGCCGCCAGCAGCAGCTCCACCGATGTTCTCCACTTCCACCAGCAGCCGTCCGCCACTCTCCACGGCCTGAATCCCGCTCACGGCAGCCATGGTCTCTGCGGGCGGCAGTTTGGTGCGGAAAATCTGCTGGCCGGTTTGCAGGTCCACCAGCACCAGTTCCCCCGTGTCTGTGATCGTGAGTATCCGGTTCCCCGGAAGTGTGGCAAACAGGGATTCTGTCTGTGTGGCTGCGATGGTGACGGGTGGTTCCTGCTGCAGTCGTTCGGTTCCGGTAGCCGCGTCGAAGACATGCAGTCGGTATGCCAGATCGGTGTAGATCAGAAAGCGTCCAACAGTGCCGCATTCCGTACCGCGTCCGATCTGCAGTGATCCGCGCTGCAGCGGTCGACCGTCGCTGGCGCGAAAGCTTTCAATGGATGCTGCATCGGTACCAAGGATTGCCACAGCTTCATGATCACCGAACAGCCGGGATGGCAGGAGACCGCTGTAGTCAAGTTCCTGAGCCAGACGCCGTTTCCAGAGCGGGCGACCAGTGAGCGGATGCAGACAGGACAGGTGATCGCCGGAATGGATGATGAGACCACCGGGCCAGAGCGGGCCGAATTCCGGATCAGCAACCCCCTGCTCAGCCTTGATCAGCTCCTGCGACCACAGCCGTCGAATGCGACCATCCGCGTGGATTGCTGTGAGCTGCAGCTGGTTGTCGGCGAGGACTGGGAGCAGGCCCGGTGCGGACAGCAGGCGACTGGTTTGCCGAAATGTGATCGAGGCGCCAGTGCCTTCGGCGCTGACGGGGAGTTGATCGAGGATTCCAGCGCCGGCAGGGTCCAGCGTGAGCAGCTTGCGGCCGGTTTCGGAGGCCACTTCAAGCCGGACATCACAGGACAGCCACCACGGCACAGCCAGCGCAAGATCCTCGCCCTCGGGATCAGCCGCTGCCGGTTCCGTGGAACGCAGCTGCAGAAAGGAGGTCGCAGTGAGCGGTCCGGCGGAAGCTGACTGCAGCCCCGAATTGGAATGACCGGCAGCCCGATCGTCCGTCCGGCGAAGTTCCAGCAGTTGCTCGGCCGCCTGATCGGCGCCGGCGAGAAGCGTGGGGGCGGTCGTGGCTTCCAGCCACCAGGCGGCCGCGACAAGTTCAGCGGCCTCTGCAAGGCCGCGGCGGGACAGCTCCTGAATCAGCAGTTTCAGCACAGCCGGGGAGGCCGTTTCTGTTGGGTGCAGGCAGGCAGATTCGGCCAGACGCCGTAATTCTGCGAGTGAGAGGGACTGCAGTGTGGCGGCATCGGTCTGCTGCGGCATTGCTTGCGGCTGCAGCGCTGACAGGCTGACGCTCCAGCCGGACGACAGCTGCTGGAGTCGGTCCCCGGTGTTGTGCAGGCCGGCGAGGTGCCTGCTGGTGGCGATCGCTGTGAGGAGCTGCAGCCGGAGTTGCTGCGGGGGAGTCAGTAAGAGCTCTGCCGGAAGCGATGGCGCAGCCGGTGCGTCGGTCGCGGGCGTTTGCTCCAGTGCGTTGCCGAATTCAAGCAGCCAGGCTTCGCCGAGCAGTTCTGAGGGGAGCTGCAGACGGTTGCGGAGTTCCTCGACAGACTGGCGATCACCATTGAGCAGCATAGCCTGCAGTTGCTGGACAGGTGTCAGTTGCGGGGCCGTGGTGCCCTTTGCGGGGGCAGGTGCGTTTGCGGATGCGCCGAGGGCGACCTGGTCAGCCCGTTCCCACGCCAAAACGACGCCGCCTGTGCCACTGAAGATCGATTGTTCGTCTGCGTTAAGAGCCCCAAAGATCCCGCGCGCACCTGCTGGCAGGAACAATTCCGACTGTTCCACGCGCTGCCCCTGATGCAGGTCCACGACCAGTGGTCGACCATCAAGCTGCGGCAGCACGATGCGGTCGGGGCTGCAGAGTGGCGTTCCACTGCAGAGGCCTGTTTCAATGACCCATTTCTGAGCCCCGGTGGCAGGTTCGAGACTGCGGCAATGGCGTTCACCGACAAGAATCAGCTGATGGTCGAAGAGTCCGGCTACCAGCATGTCCGGGCTGCCCCCGGGGCCGGTGGAACCCGAGACAAGTCGCGGGACTTTCCACACCACATTGCCTGTGGCTGCCTCGATGGCCTGCAGGTCGCTGGAATTCGGCGCCGCACAGATCACGATTTTCCCGCTGGCGGCCGGCTGAAACGGACATCGCGTCTGGACTGTTGCAGCGGCCGGTTGATCGCCGAACGGCATCGGGAACAGCGCGGCATCATTGCTTTGAATGCGGGTGAGCGGGAGCATCCAGCGGGAGTGTCCGTCCCAGAGATCAACGGCAGCAAGGATCGCACCTTCAAGGCTGCAGATGACAGTGTCGCCGCAGATCAGGCAGACGGACTGGCAGATGTTCCCGGCGGCTTCACGAAGCGAGTGCAGCATGTTCAGCTGCAGCAGAGGCTGACGCCAGATGATGCGGCCGTTGAGGCGATTCAGGCAGAGCACTTCCAGCTGTTCGGTCTGCTGGGATTCAGCGAGGATGAAGAGTCGATTTCCGTGGACGGCAGGTCCGCTGGCGAAAAGCAGAGCAGGCGGAGTTCTGGTGGCCGGGGTGTCTGTGGGTGGGTTATCAGTGGCGGTGCCGGCGGGGCGATCGCTGCTGTCGACTGCGGGCATTTGGTGAGCCTGCGGCGGTGGTCCGGCTGCGGGCATTTGTTGCGAAGGTGAGTGCTTGAGAGTCGTCCCGTCCGGAGTCGCCACGCGATATTGCCAGGAACCTTCACCGATGGTCCACGCGACCTGTGGAGGAAGACTGGCAGCGTCCGGGCTGTCGGAGGCTGGAGTGCCGGGCCGTCGCAGGCAGACGAGGCGTGTTCCGACGTTGGCGGTATCGGGCTGGAGTTCATCCGGGAGCCAGGGGTTGATTCTGGCGTTTGGAAAGGGGCCGGACTGCAGGTCGAAGCCGGTCAGAACCGGCAGTCGGTCCACGAGCCAGAGGCATTCGTCATCGGCAGCGAGCACTCCCCAGCGTGTATCCAGTCGGGTATCGACGATGCCGGTGCGATTGCCGGGAGACAACTGCCAGATCACGTCTCCGGAATCATCTTCGTGGTGGGGCAGGGCGGGATCGCGGAGGGCCTGATCGGTGTCCAGCCACCATGATTCGGCGCCGGAGCGGCGATCGAGTGCGACAAGTCGTGATGGTGTGCGGCTGATGATCCACGGGCCCCAGCAGAGCGGTTTCCAGAGTTCGAACAGTCGCATGCGGGCTGCGGTTTCGGGATGCTTTGAAAGGAGCAGCGTGGATTCGGCTTCCTGTCGTTCGGCATCCTGCTGGCGGACGTGTTCCTGCCAGCGCCAGGCGGGACGTGGCCAGGGCGCGGAGACAGTATGCGGTGTGGTGGTGACTGTATTGGGAGCCGCGGGCGGGGGTGTGGGGCGGAGTCGGATTTCGAGTGGTCGCAGGAGTGCAGTGGCGCGGGCCTCGAGAGCTGTTCCGCGGCATTGACTGAGTGTGCGATTGATGGCTGCGGCCGCGGCGTCGGATTCCCCGGAGTGTACGGCTTCAAGGGCCTGCAGCAGCGTCAGGCGCAGGTGGTATTCGGAAAGTGGCCAGCCGGCGGCGATTCTGGCTGCGGCGGCGGGGTCACCCTGGTGAACCGCGTCGTTCCACGCAGCTTCGGCGGAGGAGATCGCGGTGCGATTCCATGCCTGCTGGGTGGAGAAGCCGGAGAGCCGAAGTTTTTCGAGGGCGGTCTGACGCAACCCCAGCCAGCGTCCGGCGACCGGATCGGCAAGGAAGGCATCTTCGGGGAGCGAGAAGATTTCGTGCAGGGTCTGGAAGGAGGATTCCGGCAGGTCGCCGGCGGGGAGTCTGCGGAGGAAGTCTTCGGCGGCCGGGACGCGCACGGCTGCGTAGTTGAGGTCTTCGAGGGGTGAATCGGATTCCTGGGATGGGTCGCCGGCAGGCTGACCAGAGTCCTGATTGCTGGTTTCCGGTTGTATGGCAGCTGAGGTGCCTGGGGCGGACAGAGCCAGCCAGGCCAACGGGATCGCAGCCACTTGCAGCAACACCAGCAGCAGTCGGGGGGGAGGGGCGAAGCGTGTGGTCCGTTTAGTAGAATTCATCGTGATGCAGCAAATCATCTTCAGTGATCAGGTCGAACTGGCGTTCGCGGAGCACTCGCAGGGTTTCCTCACGGTCATTCGAAAAGATTGCCACGGCGCCGCGATTGCCCCGGCGGTACATCATGGGATAGACGTAGTCCACGTTGACTTCTGCGGACATGAGACTGCCCAGCAGCAGCGTGTGCGGCTGGTCGACGGCCGGCAGCAGGACTCCGATGACGTCGGTTTCAAAGAATCGCACACCGGAAAACGTGAGCAGTTCCTGGGCGCGTTCGTAGTGATCGACAATCAGCCGGGCGACAGCGCAGTCTGAGGCATCGAGGATGGAGAGGGCGACGATTTTCAGATCATCCCGTTCGACCCTTCGCAGCAGATCGTGGAGTGACCCGACACGGTTTTCGAGGAAGACGATGAACTGACGCAGGCAGGGCCAGTCCCTGCCGCGGGACGTGATGGGTCCGACGGTGGATTCATCGTCGCTGAATGCGGAACTCATGCTGTTGTTTTCCTTTCCTGCAGTGCCGGCAATGCCGGGCGCGTGCGGGAATTGTACCGGGCCGGTGGAGGGCTGAAAACATCAAACCGGTCACCGCACCGCGGCTCTGCGAATGCCGCGGCAGAAATGATCGAGGACCGCGGCGTGATCGAGTCCGGTGATAATTTCTGCGCAGACGGGCATTTGCCGCAGGCGGCGGCGGTCGACGATCATGGCACCGACGGTGAGTTCACCGCTGACTTCCACATCGACGGCGGCCTGCTGAGTTTCCATTCTGGCTGCGTTGGCAGCGATGGCGAGGGCTGCAGCGGCGGGCAGCTGGACTTCTTCACAGGGCAGAAACTGGCGGCTGGTGCGGGCAGCGAACTGCAGCAGTGCAGCGGAGAGTTCACCGACGGGTGTGGAGGGAATGAGCCCGGTCAGGCGATCGATGTCCTCAAACGTGAGTCCCGGACCCTGCATGATTTCGAGCGGCACGAGAATTTTGCCGACGGGGGATCGGAGCACACTGCGGGCGGCCTGCGGATCGCTCCAGATGTTAAATTCCGCTGCAGCGGTGACATCCCCCCCGGAAGACAGCGTGCCACCCATGCAGATCAGGCCGTTGAGCAGCACCGGGAGTTCGGGGTCCAGTTCGAAGGCGGCAGCGATGTTGGTGAGGGGGCCGAGGGTAACGATTCGCAGTTCGCCGGGGAATTCCCGAACAAGATCCACAATCAACCGGGCGGATTCGCGGCGGTGCACGAGGTCGGGGACGAGCGGTTCGGTTTCGCCCAGACCAAACCGCCCGTTGAGCACCTGGGGATGAGGCAATCCCGATGGCATCTGATCAGCGGGTGTTGAGCGATCATCAGACAACCCGATTCGCGGGTGCCTCAGCGGATCCAGCAGTCCGGTGAGGTACTGCAGATTACGGGTGGCCTGCAGCCCGGTGACGGCACCGGGGCAGGGGGTGAGCGCCAGCACTTCGAGACCAGGGTCAGCGAGGGCAGCGAGGACCACGAGTGCGTCCACGATGCCGGGGTCCGCATCAATAAGTATCTTCTGGGGCAAGAGGGGCGTCCTGAGAATGCCGAGGTTCTGGATGACGAAGAGACACGGATGTTATCAGGCGAAAACGGCTGTACCAGATGACAGTGTGGGTTCTTTGTGAAGGTGGACGAGAGGCCGCAGGGGAATTCCCTGAAGGAACTGCCGCGCCTGCGCCGTCGCTGCAATCGGTTTCTTCGGATTCCCTTTCGCCGTCTGACCGGTCTGCCAAAACCACCGCCTGATTTTCAGCAGAAGTCCGACGGTTCCGGACGATATCCCTGAGGCAACACTCTTCGGAAATCGGGAATTTCAGCCATGAACCTGCGTCTATCGGTCATCGTACTTTCCGCAAGCCTGTTTATGGCGATTTGGGATGCCGATCAGCGTGCCATCCAGCAAAACGTGC
The DNA here is from genome assembly GCA_040382995.1 of Planctomycetaceae bacterium. GTDB lineage: Bacteria > Planctomycetota > Planctomycetia > Planctomycetales > Planctomycetaceae > SXXK01. The sequence goes on along the minus strand of JBEIEK010000069.1, from coordinate 86 downwards.
TGGCGTCCCGGAACGCTGCCGGCAAACCGCTGGCGGCCGCTGTGAGTTCCGCGTCGGTGGCACAGACGGCGGGCCCCGTGGCTGCT
>JBEIEK010000068.1:0-21581 GCA_040382995.1 Planctomycetaceae bacterium | reverse complement strand
GCAGCTCCCGCAGCATCTCGCTGCCCGCCGGTCCCTACGTTCGCCTCACGGCCGACAACACAACGCTCTCCACCGACGTCTTTAACGTCTCCGGAAACTTCACGCTCGAAACCACCGGCACTGGCAGCAGCCGTGAAATCCTCGTTGGCGCCACCGGCGTCTCCGGGTTCCTTGGTGACGATGGCGGCACGGCCAGTGATTCCACCGATGACACCGGCGTGCGACTCACCAACGGCACCCTGCTGGCCGTCGTGGGTGCCTCCGGATCGCTCGCACTGAACACCTCCGGTACGCTCAGCCTGCTGGGGCTGCCACAGCTGGCTCTGGACGGCACCGCGTCACTGGAAATCAACAGCACCGCAAGCCGCGTGACCCGCACACTCAATGTGGGCGGCGTCAATCGCACTCTGGATGTTGGTGCCAATCTGGAGCGCCTGGCCCTGCGGAATGTGCTGGCCACCTTCACGGACTTCGTGGAACTCAGCGGCGACTTTTCCGTGGAACGCGTGGTCAGCGGCAGCACCACCACGCTGCAACTGGCGGCTTCCAATGTGGGCGCGTTTCTGGGTGTCCAGCGCGGTCAGGCGGATGAATTCGGGGTCCGTGTTTCCGGTGCTTCCGCGGCACTCGTGATCGAAAAGACAAGCGGGTCCGCAGCGAAATTTGCCGCTCGCACCAACGTGGGAACCGTGTCGCTTCCCGGCCTGCCTGACCTGGATCTCTCAGGCCCCACGGCTCTTGAAATCAATCGCCTCGGCCGCAGCATCACTGCCAATATCCCTGACCTTGATGGCGTCAATATTCCGCTGAACTTCTCGACCGGCGATCTGGTCAATCGCTTCGGTGGAAATCTGGCACTCGACATCGATGGCTTCACCACGCTCAGCGGGACCGTGGTCTTCGAGAAGCAGAATGATACCGGCACCACGGAAATTCGCGTGGCCGGTACTGGCATGCATGCCTTCCTCGGCCGCAATGCTGACGGCATCGTCGGCAACAGCGATGACGTGGGAGCAACGATCAGCAACGCACGACTTGGGGCCGTGCTGTACCGCAATGCAACTGGCAACTCCTGCGCCGTTGAGGCTGCGGGAACCGCGGCGCTGGTGGGAATCGACGGACGGACTTTGTCCGGCACCCTTTCTGCACGGATCAACACCACTGGCGGTGCGGTCGAGGAAACGATCGTGGTTCCCGGTGGTGACCCGGTGCAGGTCTCATTCGCAGCGGACGAGGGCGATGCGGTTTTCAGCGGCTCAGTCACGGCGGATGCCGGGGGCTTCGCGTCGTTGTCCGGTGGCTTTGCGATTTCGAAGTCCAGCGATCGTCTGAAGATCGCAGCAGCGAGTGTGACAGCATTCGTAGGGGCCGGAGATACCGGCCTGCGGCTCACCGGCGGCAATCTGGGTGTCGTCGTCAACACCAGCTCGAAAAAGTTCGCACTGGTTGCTGGCGGCAATCTGGCCCTTGAAGGGATTGATGGATTTGCGGTGAGCGGTGAAGCTGCCGTTCGGATCAACAGGCTGGGAGCTGCCGTCGATGAGACCATTTCAACACCGGCGGGGAATGTGGCCGTCGTATTCCCGAATGCAGACGAAGTGCTGCAGGTGCGGGGCAGCGTTTCACTTGGTATCTCTGACTTCGTCGATGCGTCGGCGACAATCATTGTTGAAAAGCAAACTGTCGGTGATCTCACACATCTCACTGTGCAGGCGACTGACGTCACGGCCTTTCTGGGAACAGGAGCAGACACGGCGTCCACCAGCGACGATACGGGGGTGCGATTGTCGAACGGTGCTTTGGATCTGCGGTGGACGAAGAACACGTCAACTAACGAGTCATGGTATGCGCTGGGGGCTCGCGGCAGTGCATCGCTGGTTGGCATCGACGATCTGACGCTCACTGGCACCCTGAATGCCGAACGCAACACGGGGCCGGACGCCGTTACACTGACTTTTGGCAACTCAGATCCTGCCGATGACCTGGTGCTTGAGCCGGGTGTGAAGCGTTTTGGTGGCAGCGCCCAGCTGGTGATTGCGGACTTTATCGATCTGAGTGCCTCATTTGGGTTCGAGACGAGCACTTCCACCGTCGATGGGATCGAAGTCACGCGAATCAAGGTTGCAGCCGCCGGCATGACCACGTTTTTCGGAACGGGTCGCGGCACATCCAGTGAAACCGGTTTCCTGCTCTCAAACGGCCAGATCGGTGCGGTAATTGATCGCGCTGCCGGAGGCCAGACAAAGTATGCTCTGGTGGCTCAGGGAACTGCATCGCTGGTGGGAATCAGCGGCCTGACGGTAAGCGGCACCATGCACGCCCGCGTGAATCGACTGGACGCGGCGATTGACACAACGATCAGCACTCCAGCGGGCCCCGTGCTGGTGAAGTTTGATTCAGCGGACGATGTGACGCAGTTCGGTGGGAGTGCCCGGCTGGCCGTCGGTGGATTCGTGGATATTTCAGGCAGTTTCGGGATTGAAAAAAGTGGCAGCGAGCTGCTTGTGGGTGTCACCGATGTCAACGTGTTTCTGGGTGTGAACGGTGGTACGCCGGGAGCCATTGGCCTGCAGGTTTCCAATGGAACTCTGGGGCTGGTCATGCGGAATGGCAAGTACGCGCTGACAACCTCTGGAGCAGTGGGGCTTGTAGGCCTTGAAGGGTTGAATATTTCCGGCACCTTTATGGTGGAGGCAAACAAGCTTGGAACGTCTGTGAATCGCAGCATCTGGACGCCCGGCGGAACGGTCAACGTGGTCTTCCCGAACGGGAATGAAGTGCTGCGTTTCGGCGGTTCAGCCGTCATCTCGGTGGCTGGCGTATTCGAGATCAGCGGAGAAGTCATTGCGACGAAGACAAAATCCGGGCGGGTATTGATTGACATCCCGGAAATCTCCGTGGCGTTGAATATTCAAGGCCTGCAGGTGTTTGAAGTGGGTGGTCGGGCGCGCTTTGCAATTGGAGGTCCGGACGGCTTCCAGCTGCTGGATGTGGGCGTTACGGACATCAGCGTGTTCGGCATCGATGTCGCTGCGGCGGGTGGCAGTTTGCCATCGCTCGCATTACCACCGGAAGCTCCTGTTCCGGCAGAACTCACCACGATTGTCGACGGTATTGATGCCGGAGTGCTCAATCGGCGCAGGTATCTGGATATTACGTTTCAGAGTCCCGGCGACGCTGCACTCGACGTCAGTTCCATCCTCGATGCAGACAGAGAATTCTCGCTGAGCGGTGCCGGTGTTCTGGATGTCGCGATTGATCGTGTGGAGCAACTGGAAGGCAATACATTCCGCTATCACCTGAAGGATCGGGATCCCTCCAACGAAATTGATCTGTTCGGGGTGGGTGGCGTGACCGTCAACTTCCTGCCGAACGCGTGGATGGACACCGCCGGAACAAAAAATGCGGCCGCCTCCGACAGCTTTACAACGCGCGATGGTGCGGCCACAACCTCACGGGCCGTCAAGCTGGGACCTTTGTCGCTGTCCGGACCGTATTTTGGGATTGAGGACTTTCAGTTCCGCCCGCTGAAGTCACCAACCGGTGAATTCCTTGGTGCACGCATCACCATCACGGTTGGACTTGGTGTGGACCAGGCTTCGCTGGACTTTGGTGGTTCTTCCAGCAGCCTGAGCACGAAACTGACGGGGCTGCTGGGAACGTTCGCAGTCAATGTCGATCTTGGCACAGACCTCAAGCCCACGGGCGGAAGTCTTGGCAAATTTACCGTGGATATCGAAACGCTGGAACTCACCGTCAGCAACGTGCTCAAGGCCACCGCGACGGGCATCTTTGTTGGCTGGGATCCTGAAAAGGACAAGGATGGCGACGGTCAGGTTTCCGCGTCCGAGCAGGCTGCGTATGACAACCAGGAAATCGTTCGCCTGGACTCCGCTTCGATTGAGATCACCAAACTGAACCTTGCAGGTGCGCTGCGTCCTTATCTGCGTCGCGATGGTACGACGATTCCGGGCCTCGTAGTTCGCAACAATGGCTTCCGGCTCGGTGAAGCGGAACTGTCGTACACGGGGGAACTCAACTTCGGCAGCATCCTGAAGCTGAAGGATATTCGGGCTGGAGTGTCCGACTTCGGCGTCAGCTTTTCCGGGGCGGTGAACTTCAACGGCGAGGTCTTCATTGCCTCGGGTGGAGCGGATCTGTTCCCGGGAAAAACATTTTCAATGAACTTCAAGGACGGCCCGGACGCCAACACGGAAGCGGTTCGCGCAGCGCTGACGTTCAAAGATGGCGTTCCGGCGGGTTTCAAGTTTAATTCGGACCGGATGAGCATGACCTTCGGGACCTATGTCACCGTGTCAGGCCAGGACATCCAGATCAATACGGAAGCTGTTGGCAGTGAGAACGTCGTATCGATTGGGCTGATCAGAGCGGAGGTCAAAGCCGGTCCGCTGAAGATCGGTGGTTCGATGAAGAAGTTCGGCATCACGGCTGACGGTGCATTTGTGACACAGCCTGGCTTTGGTGTGCAGTTGAGCCTGGATGAAGCGGGTCCGGACAGTTTCAAGTGGCCGAAATGGCTCCCGATTCGACTGACTGAACTGGGAATTGAGTGGAAGGACATCCAGAATAATCCATCCGACTTTGCCCTGATTCTGTCGGCGAAGGTAACTGGAATTCCCGGCGTGCCGCTCAACTTCGAGGGTACAGTCAACGGAATGCGAGTTGACATGGGGCTGCTGCAGCAGGGCAAGTTTCCCATCACTGACCTTGAGTCAATTGCGGTGAAGGCGGGCGGAAATTTTGGCGGTGGCGAAGTTTCCGGAACGCTGCTGGGTGGCATTCTGCGACTTGATGCCAATGGAAACATGATCGACACGTTCGATCGCGATACGCCTGTGGCCGATCGCGTGCTGTTTATCGGCCTTGAAGGAAAGCTGCTGATCCTGAACAAAGGTGTGCAGATTCGATTCGCATTCAGTGAGCTTGGTCCACTGGGTGTTCTGGTGAGTGTCAGGATACCGCTGCTGATTGAGCCTGTGACCGGACTGACGATTGACGAAATGACAGGTGGCATCGAGTTTTTCCAGTCACTGCCCACCATCACCGAACCGGAGGAACTGAGAGGCGCCGCATTTGCGCCAGCCACCAATATTGACAGCGACACGTGGCTCGCTCAGGTGAAACAGCAGGTCGTGAATCAGGTCAAGGCGCTCAAGGCAAATCCGAACATGCCGGGGTTCCTCGCGGCCTTCACGTCACCTATGACCATTACCGCGGCTGCGACGATTTCCTCCACGCACCTCGGAAGTGCAGAAAGTTTCAATGCACGGCTCGAACTGCGATTCAGTACCGACGGAAAGATCTTCGGCAGCGGATTGTTCCGCTTCATGAACAATCGACTGAAGGTTTCAGCAAAAATCTATGCGGACCTGTCTCAGGTCACAAAAGGCAACGCCAAAGTACTGTTCCTCGGAGAAGCCCCGGTTATAGAAGATCAGCCGGATCTGAAATTCCTCGTGCTCAAGGGGAAATTCGAAATGCGGTTCCTCAATGGGAATGGCGAACCGATGAACTTTGGCGAGTCAACCAGCGAAAAGCCCATGGCCAATGTTGTCAATCCTGGAGCAGGCTCAGTCACTGGGCTGAAAAAACTGACCGACCAGGGTTACATCGATGTGAGCTTCCAGCCGGGATCCAGCCCGCTCGATCTGGCATCGATCACCGATGCTGAAAGCGAGTTCCTGCTTGAACTTCCCGATGGCACCACCGTCGAAATCACATCGACTCCGGTCAAGGTCACGAATACGACGGAACCGCATGTGTACCGCTATCAGCTGCCAGCTGGAATGACTCTCACAGCAGGTGACTACACAGTCAGTTTTCTGGAAGAATCCTTCAAAGGGACGGACAATAAAGAGAATGACGCAGAGGAAGAAACCTTCAAGCTGGCTCTTGCCGAGGGCACTCTGTCGGCACCAAAGGCCGGTGCCCAGATCGATCTGCTCACGCTGAACTCCGGCGGCTTCCTGACCATGCGTTTCATCCCGCTGCCGGGAGCGGAGCTGGATCCAGCGTCCATCACTGATGCGGCCGCGGAGTTTATTCTGTCCGGTGCGGCCGCTCAGGGAGTCACCGTCGGCCAGAACCCCCAGAAGGTTGATGACTTCACCTGGAAGTACCCATTCACCGGACAATTCGGCACGGGGGCTGTCACCGTCACGTTCGGCGAGGGAGGATTTACGGATAAGAGTGGCAACGGTTCGCAGCTGACCGCGCAGGTCTTCAACGTTGTCGGCCCAGTCATCAGTCTGATGTCACCAGCGATCGAGGTCGGAGCACTGAATGCGCAAGGATATCTCGATTTTTGGGTTGAAGGCAGTCAGGGAGGCACTGTCAATGCTCAGTCGCTGCTCGATTCGGCGACCGAATTCACAGTGACGGGCGATGCCACAGGCGACGTGATATTCAACGGGCAGGCAGAACAGCTCACCGAGAACTCGTATCGCTACTACTTCACCGGCTCATTTTCGACCGGAGTAGTTTCGTTCCATTTCGGCAACGGCACTTTCAGTGACAGCAATGGCATCTCCAGCGTGGCCGAGACGGAGTTGTTGACCATCACGGGACCGCGGGCGACTCGCATCTATCCGAACACCGTTGTCTTCGGCAATAGCGCGCTCTCACAGCGGGGCTCCTTCGACATCGCATTCACGCCCACAAGCGGCAGCAGCCTGAACGTCAGCTCAATTCTTGATTCGGGGGCTGAGCTTCGCGTGATGGGCGAGGCGGCGAAGACCGTTCGCATCAGCGGTGTCCCACAGCAGATTGACGAATTCACCTTCCGCTATTTCTTTGAAGGCGCATTTGACGCCGGCAAGGTGCAGCTCACCGTAATTGACGGCAGCGTAATTGATTCAGCGGGATATGCGGTCAATGGCTGGACCGAAGAATTACTCCTCCGGGAACTTGTGCCATCGCTGGTTTCACCGTTGCATCAGTCAAATGCAGGACGCAATAAGCTGAATGCGGATGGCTATATTGAAGTGGAGTTTCCGGATATGTTCGGCGTTGGCCTTGACGAGGCCTCGCTGCAGGATGCTGGTCAGGAAATCGAGCTTTATCAGCTGGACGGCACTGATGAAGTACCCGTTGAAGGAGTGACGGGGATCCTTGGTGCAGCAGAGAAGGTGTCCAATACGGTCTGGCGCTATCGGTTCTCCGGACGATTTGATCCCGGTCAGGTTTATGTGCGGTTCCTGCCAGGCACATGGCAGGACAAGTCCGGTAATCAGGGAGCGGAGACTGTCAAGACATTCAATGTCTACAGCAATGCCGCCAGCTTTGAGATCATGATCAGCGGTTCAGTGGAACTGTACGCTGCCATCGAAAGTCTCAAGCTGATGAGTGTCAGCGGTTCTGCGAAACTCAGCGTGGACATGAACGAAACCGGCCAGGCGGAGCGAGTCCAGCTGGATTTGAATGGCCGTGCCGACATGATGTTCCTGGGGACGATCGGCGCTGTTTCGGGACGCTTCGTGTTCGCTGGCGGAAGCAGCCCAACGCCGGGCCTCTGGGGCGTGATGAAACTGGACACAAACTTTGAAAAGCTGCGACCTATTGGACTTGACCTTGATGTGTTTGGGCTGCTCCAGATCAACACAACCAACGTTACGCACGTGGAGACCCTGACGCTGCCGGGACAGGCCGAAGGTGGCGGCGATTTGACAGAGACCTATTCTCTGGCCCCCAATCTGTTCGCCATTCAGGCAGCCGGAAAGATTAATTTCCACATCCCTGACGGCAACGAAGACAATGTGTTCGGAGATCAGCTGTTTCGACTCAACGGCGTGTTTTCGCTGGAAATCTCTCCGTCGTTCCTCAAGGTCTTCGTGATGAGCAACCTGCAGCTGGGGCCTGAGGACCTGCGGCTGCTTGATCTCCAGGCTGTTGGCGTATTCATCCTGAATGCCGATGGCTTCGCGATGGATCTGGAAGTCACTGCCAACGCCGGATTGTCCGGGATCGCGTCGCTCTATGGTAACCTGCGAATTGTCACCAACGTCAGCGGTAAAGATCAGGAAGTGACGATTCCTAAAAAGTTTATCGACGATGGCTACCTGCCTCCCGACGTGATCGCCCGAAAGTCTCCCACTTCGGCTTCAGTGCCCGGTCGCGTCCTGCGTCTTCCTGGCAGCTTTGTTGATCGACTGCGTCCAACTGCGGATCCGAACGACGATCCTTCAACTCTGGCTTACGTGGTTCCCGGCGGTGCGCCCCTCTGGCGTTCCGGCAACAGAGCGCCAGGTCCCTACGTGGTGGTTCAGGGTGAAGCAGAATTGACGATTGTCGATGTGTTCGTCGTGGAAGCCGCATTCCGACTCGAAGTCAGCTCTTCAGGGCTGTTTATTCAGATCGATGGGGGCATGCGACTGGCAGATATTGGAAAAGTGACAGCGCGTGGTTACCTTGAAATCACGTCCGCCGGGATGGTCGTCGCCTTGTCGCTGGATCTTGATGCGTCCATCCTGCGGGCAATTGGCGTGGACATCTCCGGCACCGCCAGTCTGCGAGTGAACACGACAGATACGGACCGGACAATTCAGCCACTGTCGGATAATCTGCTCCTGCAACCCATCGTCCTGACTGCAAAGACGACCGAGGTTCGAATTGCTGGCGAACTGGGGGTCCGTGTTCCCGGGACCAGTCTGACGCTGATCAGCATCCGAGGCGTCTTCCTGCTGGTCATCAATGACAAGGGGCTGTCCGTTCTGGCCACCGGCCAGACAAACTTCCTCAGCCTCGTCGTGTTCCAGGTGTCGGGAGCCTTCTTTATTCGGAAGGAAGGGGTCGCTGCGGAAATTGATCTGGCACTGGTTCCCGGAGAGGCGGCGTCCGTCTTCAGGGATGTATTCAACTTCAGTGTGATTGCGACGGCCGTCTTCAACACCACCGGAGTCACCCAGTCCGTACCGGTCCCGGAAGAACTGGAGAAGTTGCTGAGTGATCGTGCGAAGGCCCGCATGAGAACTGAAAATGGTCAGCGCGTCTACAGCGTCCCGGCAGGTCCGCCTCGTCCGGACGGCACCTTCGGCAGAGATGGTGGCTATGCTGTGGTGATGATGCACGGCGGCCTGACACTGCTGAATATCTTCGCGCTCACCGGCAGCTTCCGACTTGAGATTTCCGGAGACGGTCTGGAGGCAGAATTCGACGCCCAGATGCGGTTTGACCCGATTGGTCAGGTGGACGCATCCGGCATGCTCAGCATCACGTCGAACGGAGTTGTTGGAGCGCTGCAGCTGGGCGGAAGGTTCTCTCTTGGTCCGGTCCAGATCTTCGGCGCTATGCAGCTGGAAATCAATACGACCAATTATGATCGGACCATCCAGCGCGTGCAGTACGACTTTGCCAGCAAAAGTGTGAGTTCCGGTAAGGTGGCGGTGGTGCTGCCGGCGCAGTCGCAGAGGCTGTTCGTCGGCGGGATTATGGTGGTTCCTGGCTTTGAACTGCAGGGTTCATTTGAACTGGTCAACAACCCGAACGAGATTCGCGTCACCGTGAATGCGTCGTTCCAGGCCTTTGGTACGCTCTTTCTCGGGATCAATGGCACCATTGCCATTGTAAAAGGCCCAAACCCAGGTCTGGTCATCGACGTCGGGGCCTACCTGAAGTCCGGTTTCTTTGGGATCGAAGGTGTTTTCGATCTGAATGCCACCTTTCAGATGAAGCTGAATACCCGATCAGGCGACGGCACTGACCAGTACGACCACGGCGTGCGCCGCGGTTATGCACGGATTGCGTTCGCCGGCAGCATGAAACTTCTGGGCGCTATTGATATTCAGGCCAATGGCTACATCGAGGGCTACCTCGGTATTTTCCGTGTGGAGATCAATGCCTACGCTGACATTCTTGGACAAAGCATTTATGGCAGCGGTTATCTAAGTTCTGAAGGTGAGTTTCGGCTGGCCTTCGGAGGGCGGCTGCAGATCGGCCCGCCAGGTTTCGGCGTAAGCGGGTCCGCTCACTTCGAGATCAGCCGACTGGATGGAAACGGGACAGAAGCATTCGGCGACGGCAATTATTACGTCACCGTCTACGGCAAAATCGAAGCGTCGATCCAGATCTTCGGCATCACGCTCCTGGGGGCATCCATAGAGTTTGGGCTGGAAGGGCCCACGGGACGCGTTTACATCACACCCAAGGTCAAGATTCTGTTCTGGGAAATCAGCACGACGTTCAATCTCTTCTACATTCAGGTGCCACCACCAGTCTACCTCGCCGGTAACGGTTTCGATACGGGACCTGCGGTTTGGGAGAAAGGGCAACTTCATCTCAACATCGGCCGCCGTGCCAGTTTCAGAAATATCAATCCAAACGAAATGAACGAAGGGATCACTGTCAATCGGCTGGGGGACGACCCGGATTACCCCGGTGAAATTCTGCAGATTGAAGCGTTCGGGCGCCGCCAGAATTTCCGCGGTGTCACCTCGATTGTTGCTGATGGTGGCAGCGGACACGATCAGATCGAAATCGGTCCGGGAGTCAGGGCACCCGTGTATATTCGCGGCGGTGCCAGCAAAGACTACATCATCATGAATGGCGCTGGACCGGCGGTTATCGAAGGAGGCGAAGGTGACGATGATATCCTCGTCGGCAGTGGAACCAATCACCTCATATTCGGTGATGGTGCCGGTCAGGATATTCTGAGACCGCCGGCAAGTCCGGGGCCCTCGCACGCAAACACCTTCGACTTTTCGTCAACCACAGAGGGGCTTGCTGCTGAAGTGACCAACGAGGAATTGTCCTTTAGCCCTGACAGCTACAACGACAGGATTTTCGGCACTGGCACCGTAGGTGGGCGACCTGTCAAACTTGTCCCCACCGGTAGTGATACGGTAATTGCTGTGCTGCAGGATCACGGTCTTGAAGTTGGCGACACATTTATGCTCGCCACACCGGATATTCCAGGATTCGGTGGTGAGTACGAGGTCACCTCCGTCGGTGAAGACTCGTTTTCTTTCCAGACGTCCTACTTCATGCGGTCGAAGCCACGCGGCATTGTCACCAGCCAGGGAATGGTGTTCCACGACGGTAACCAGACTGCTTACCTCGTTGGAAGCCTCCCGGACTGGCAGCCTGATCAGGAAGTGCCGTTCAGAAGCTCCGCTCGCGGGTACAACGGTCTCTTTCGAGTGACAAAGCTTGGTGATGATCTGTATTCGTTCCAGGTTCCGTTCGAGGACGTGCGAACTGGTATCAGGACGAACCTGAAAGCCCAAACGATTCTGCTCGGCAGCGGTGACGATGAGCTCACGATTCCAGGAAACTACAATGGTGTACTGCAGATTGATACCGGTGCCGGAGGTTTCGACACCCTGCGCATCTCCGGGTCACTGATGGAAGCTCAGAAAATCGTTCCAAACATCTACCAGAATTACAACCTGACCGTCTACTGGGCCGGATTCGACCATCTTGATCTGATCGATCCAACCATGGGTATTACGATCAGCGGGGCCACACCAACCAGCGATATCAATCTCGGTGGCATCTCACTTGGAATTGTCGCCCGCAGTGTGACGATTCCAGTCGGCATCACAACACCCTCTCTGGAAATCAATGTTCGAGACTCCCTCAGTATCACCCGTAGCCTTAACATCATCGACCTGAACCTGCGGGTGTTCGGAGACAACCAGAATATCACACTCACCTCGCCCGTCGTCGCGCCGCAATCCGTCCAGCTGGTCGCTCCAGACGGTGCCATCAACCTCCCCGCCGGAACTCAGTTCACATCGTCCACTGTCGTTTTGAAGTCGAAGCATCTGAATGTTCCCAATAACACACTGACGCTTTCTGCCGATCGCCTGACACTGGTCACACACGCCTCCAGCACCAATGGTTTGACTCTGTCCAATGACCGCAGCCTCGAATTGAATGCACAGTCTGATTCGACCCACATGGTTCAGCTTGACGGAACGCTCAGCTCTGTCTTCGCCGGCATCAGCTGGGTCTCTGCCGTTGCCTCCGACTGGGCTGCTCAGATCTTTGATGGAGCACTGAACCCGTGGGCGTTGGTCGTGACAGGAACCCTCGATATCGCGTTGCCTCCGTCCACCGACAGTGAAGAGTATGGCATCACCGTCCGCGGAGGACTGCGTTCATGGACCGGGGACATCCGGCTGACAGCCGACGAAATGGACTTTCTCGGCGGCGACAACTCAGTCATCGCTCCCGGGGCTCTGAACCTGCGCGCCGCGTCAAACGTCTGGACGTACCGACTGGGAACCTCTGCCGAAACGGGTGGCGGTGCTGCCGCTGATCCCGCTCATGCACCACGCAAGCTCGATCTCACCACCCGCGACCTTGCAGCATTCGCAGACGGGTTCACAGATATTACCATCGGTCGTTCAGATGACGGCAACACGATGCGGCTGGGTGACGCATTCAGTATGACCACGGTCAAGGCAACGGGCGAAGAACGCATCATTGACGCGTCAATTAAGGATCCCCTTGACCTGCTCACCGATATTCTGATTGTCGAAGGCGACTTCCGGGTTCCCGAAGATCCTCTTTCGATTCAGGCAGGTGCCACCACCATCCTGAGAACCAACCTGCACACCCCCAACAATTCCACACCGGATTCCGGACTCACAGCTCCCTCCATTCATCTCACTGCTCGCAAAAATCTGCAGGTCGGTGGCTGGATCCGAGGAACTGAGATCGTCAACGTCTCCGTCGCTGAGACCGTCGGAGACTACAGCATCGTAACTGATGCCGGCAGCGAGATTCGGCAATCCGGATCCACTGGAACACTGTCCGTCGTCGGAGATCAGGGATTCCGGATCGCCGGCTCCATTCGCTCCGCTGCGGCTGGTGCCGTCCCCGTTCTGTCTGCAGCCACGATTTTTGAAGTCCTTGGAAACGCAGACATCGCCGTGACCGGGGCTGGCTCAACATTGAACCTCACCGCCGGCACTGATATCGCCCTGGCCCCTGGAAGCGTCGTTCGAGCCGGTGTGGCGGTTACCTTTGATGGCGGAGCACCTTCGTACACAGTCATCGGAACTGATTCAGACGTCATCATCAATTCCCCCAAAGAGCTGCTGCTCGGAGGACTGATTGTGACCAGTGGTGGCCTGAGCGTCACCGCCGGTGCCAACAGCCGCAGCCATGCGGCCGAATTTGCTGCGATCTTCGCCTCCGCACCCAACCATTACATGGCGACTCACGATCGCTACTCAATTCTGCTTACAGGCACCATCGCTGTGCTTGGTGATGCCGAAGAACTGGTCCTCTCAGCGACGGATGACGTCGTACTCCTTGGTAATGTCTCGTTAACCGACGCAGCCTCTGATCTGACGGTCCAGTCCGACACATTTGTCTTCATCGAAGGTAGATTGCAGGTTCCAGACAGCCTGCAGGTCTTCGGGGGAATCGAGCGGGATGGAACGGACCTCGGACGTGCCAACAGTCGCGGCAGCAGCCTCTATCTCGGCTCCACCGGCGTTCTGAACACCACCGCAGCAGGCTCCCGTATTACCCTGCACGGTTCCCAGGACGTCGATGTCTATATGCCCATCGTGGCTGGTGGCTCAATTGGCGCAAATGGCATCACGTGGGCCGGAGAAGGCTCAGCCGCCACAATCACCGCAGGTCAGCAGATCTTCCTTGATGCCCCCATTCAGGCGGCCGCCGCCATCACACTGAAACTCGGCACGCCCGCCGCAGATGACAATGCCAGAAATCTGATCATGACCACCGCCAGCGGACTCAATGCCGCAGGCCTCGGCGCGAATAACACTGGCAGCACCATCCGCATGGAAAGCCCCGGTGACCTCGAAATCCCTGCCAATATCCTTTCAGGGGGCACCCTCGTACAGACCTTCAGCGACTCAGGCGAACTGCTGACAGAAGACTTTACATGGTCCGGACGCGACTCCACCATCGAAATCGTTGCCGGCGGTCGTGTTCTTGTTGGCACCGACACCGTCGATGCAAACGGGAACCCCGCGAGAAAAGGCTCGTTCCTGCGCGCTTCTGCAAGCGTCTCAATTTCTGCCGGGTCTGACGCAAATGGTCAGGGGATTGTTGTGTACCCCAATGGTGGAATTACTGCCAGCAATGAATCCGGAGCGATTTCGCTTGACTCTGACGGCGCAGTTGATCTCAGCGGCTACGTGGTTTCCGGTGGCCAGGTCACCATTTTTCAAAATGCTGCCGGTGAAACCACCGGTTATGACGTCACCCGACACGATGGCACTGCAAGTCTCAGCGTCGACACCCCCCGACAGATCAAAGTCGGTCGGGAAGTCTATGCCAGTCGCACACTCACGCTGAACGCCGGCCAGGCAGTCGCCGTCGCTGGTATCGACTTCTCCGACATCGGCATCGTTGTGACCGGTTCTGGTACCCTGCGCACCGGGGCTGCTGGCAGCAGCATCACACTGTTGTCGGACTCAGGCATCCGGACGCTGGTCGCCGCAGGTACTGATGCCGCAGCATACGCCATCTATGCGCCAGGCAATCATTCAACGGTTACCCTGCAATCCGCCAGCCTGAGCAGCGGCCCTGAAATCCGCATCGACAGTGCCATTCTCGCCGCCGGCAACATCACCACTCAGTCCAGTTCTGCCGACAGCATCATGACTTCCACAGTGGTCTCGGCCTCCGGCAGACTGGAAAGCCTGACAGGAAATATCACGGTTGGGAGTGCTGAATTGATTGCCATCAGCGGTACGCTGCAGTCCGGCAGTGGCACAATCAGTGTCACGTCAACCGCGAACACCACCCTTGCTTCGACCAGCCGGATCGATTCATCCACTGCCATCAGCCTGACTGCTGGTGCCGACCTGCTGATCGACGGAGCTATCGGTGCTCAGACCGCCCCGCTGGCACTGTCACTGATCGCTGCAACTGGCAAAATCAGCGTCGCAGCGGCCACCGGACGACTGCACTCTGCTCGCTCCGTACTCATCGATGCCCAGACGGTTCACTTCGATGGGGTGCTGCAGACAGCAGCGGAAACCGCAGACGCCGATGATTACGAAGTGCGAGTATTGGCCGACTCGCTGAGACTGACCGGGAGCTTCGGCGTTCAGGGGTCCATCGAAATTCAAACCCCAACGACGCCGGAAATCTACAACTTCAGTGCCGCTGCCAGCGGTTCATCCGCTCGAATCCTGCTGCGGTCTGATGCCGACCTGAATATCGGACGGTTGACGCTGAACGAACGGTCCAAATGGATTTCGCAGACCGCCGAATTCCAGGCGTCGCAAGGCATCGCACTGCAGGCTCCTGCTGGCACGGTCATCCTAAACAACGGTTCCTCGCTGGCCTCAACTGCAGACAACAGCACAATCTCAATTCACTCCACCGGAATTCAGATTATCGGCACGCTCGCAGCAGGTGCCGAAGTCAGCGATGACGGAACGCTCGCATGGACGGGGACCGACTCTGATATTTCACTGGTTGCTTCCGAAATCGCCCTCGGAGGTATGGGAGTCTGTCCGTGCGGCATTCAAAGAACCCGCGGAGGCTCAGTTCAGGCATCCGGCGATATCGTGTTCCATGCCACAGGCAACGGCCTTCTCAGCACCATCAGCCTGAATTCCTTCAGTTTTGTCGGCACGCTCCCGGCTGGTTCTGAGTCCCTGCCGACGGTGGCTGCCACACCGTCCGTCTCCCTGCTTTCCGACGGCAACATGGAGATCCTTGGCCTGCTGGATGCGCGGGGGACAGGCGGTGACCTTCTGCTGGACGCCTCCGGCGATATCCTGATTGACAGCATGATTACAGCAGCCGACAGCATGAACATCAGCAGTCGGCTCGCGTCGGGTATCTCAGTCGAAGTCACGCAGCTAACACTCTGGACAAACGCTCAGGGACAACTGCTGAACGAAGACGGACGCACGATCGATCGCAATGGCAACTTCATCAACGCCTCCGGACGCTATGTTGATGAGGCCGGCGACCTGCTGGAACCGGGCGACCCACCCGTTTACGGCGGTACCCCGGTACGACTCAGCGGCGGCACTCTCGATGCCGCCGCGGTCAACATCACATCCTCAGGCAATGTCAACCTGCTGGGACAAACTGGAGACCTGTATTTTGATGGCACCGGGCTCGCCAGTCGTACCGGTACCCTGCAGACCCGCGTCGCAGGAAACCTGCGCATCAGCGGACGACACCAGACGTCCGACTCGATGGATGTTCGAGGCGGCACGGTCGATCTGCTCGCTGACTCTGTGCTGCTGACGAACAATACGCTGCACGTCCTCGGAAACGATCTGGAGGTCGCAGGTTTCGCCGGCAGTACCAACCGTATCGCACTCAATGCCGTACAGTCCATGCTCGTCACTGGACTGGCACAGGCCGGCAATCGAATTAATGTGGCCGCCGGTGTCTCCGCATCCTGGACTCTCAGTCAGCTGACATCAGACACAATCACACGCGCGTCGCTCAACGGAGGTTCCATCAGTGTGGAACAGTCCGGTGTTCTTGATGCCACAGAGGACATCCGTGTCGTCAGCGGAGGCAATTTTGACCTCTCAGCCGACGCCGTCGTCTCTCCCAATCTCTCCAGCATCAGCGAACCCATCATCGTTCAGACTGAGCGAACCATCGACGTCGTCACCGGCACACGTCAGGTCCCGAATGGAACAGCACAGGTCGACGTTGTGAACTGGGTCCAAACCCAGGTTTCCGAAGCTGTTGGCTCAAGCACGGTCCGCGTCGGCCGCGCCTATCATACCATGGACGCCACACTTACCCACGAAGCCTATTACAACGGTGCCACACTTCGCGAGTACTTCGTACAGAACGTTGACTACGAAAACGAAACCGTGCCGTGGACGTCCTACCAACGCCTGCCACTGGGGCTTGTGCGCAAAACCAACCAGACCCCGGCTGCCCAGAATCCCGTTCCTGCTCCGGAAGTTACCGCAACCTTCGCACAGCTCACCGATGATCAGAAATCCGTTGTGCTTGCCGAACTCGGGTACATGCGACTTTATCGCTTCAGCTACACCAACGCCCGTCGGCACCAGACAGTCAACGGCAATACCACTGTTATTCCATGGACGCCCCGCTGGGCGAATGATCCGGAATTCATTCACAACTTCCAGTTCCCGGGGCTGACAGACAAACACATCATCCTCCCTGAAGGCGCCGTGCAGGACTTCCTGCGCGTCGTCTCGCAGGGAAGTCAGATACTTCCAGCCGAAAACGTTGGACAGTACAGAGATCACGCGGATGTCAACTACTATCAGGACCGCTCTGCCCTGACCACAAGCACCAATTATCAGGACTACGACCGTCAGACCGCGCGCTGGTATGTCACGGCGACGCCGGCACCCGCTGTTGTCATCGACGGTGCAGACCAAACGGTCAGGAACGGTCGCAGGCAATACGAGATCTTCGATGGTCGCATCATGGCCGGATCCAATGGCAGCGACAGATCCGTTTCCCATGTCTACGAACCCATCTGGTACGGCGGACAACTTTCCGACGGGAACACGGAATCCGGCCCACTAATCGCTACTGACAATCTTGGTTTCCGAGTCATGACGCAACCCGGCTACCTTGCTGACACCGCATATGTCGCCGATGCATCCTTCACGGGCTCAAGGCCAAACCAGTACGTGGGTGCTGAAAGACTGCTTTACTTTACGATTTTCCAAAAGACCCAACTTGTAGAGAGTACAGGAGGATGGTGGGTCCCTCCTGCCAGCTACGACTGGCGACCGGGGAGATCACGTTTGTCTTACTCGGATCCGGGGTACAATTCTGCGGAGCAGGTTGAGTCACGAGGACTGAGTCTCAATGATTATCTCGGACAGGAATACGCAGGTGTCGTTGCGGAATACGAAAAAGGTGTGGCCAGCTCACCATTCTGTTTCTTCGGCTGCGCGTACTGGGATATCTATGGTCGTGCCGACTATGCCTACCACGTCTATCGCAAGTATTATGAAACCTACAATGACTATCTGCTCAAATGGACCGGCAAGTGGCACACCATCACCGACAATCGTGATCAGTACTTCTTCGAGTGGGTAACGAAGGAAGAAGACGTTTTCGGCACTGTCGCGGATTACGCTGTCGTCACGAAGATCGTCCCGGTCACCACGCAGGAAACTCAGACGCTCTGGAAGACCGAAAATATCATCCAGCAGCAGAAAATTCTGGTCACCGAGCGCATCGAACAAACCATTTCGGGGCTGCCGTCCGCACAGTTTGCCAATGAATCCCTGCGAGCTGGTCGCAGCATCAGCATCGATGTGGCTCAGGACGCATCCTTCATTGGCCTCACCCGCACGTCCCAGGCGGACAGCGAAATCCGCGTGCGCGCTGGCCGTGACGTGATTCTCGACGGCAAGGCTGCCCCTGGCGCCGCGGCGGATGCGCTTGCCGCCGTAGCCGACTTCCGCGCCGGTCTGACCGTAGATGTCTTCGGTAATCGCAACGTCGAAATGCGATCCGATGCCATCCTCCGCGCAGATGACGGTGACGCCACCACTCAGGACGGCGTCATTCGCCTCGAAGCGGGCTCGACACTGACCGTCCAGAGCGATGCATTTGGGGGCCACGAGGTCTATCTCTGGTCCGACGGCGACGTCTTCATGCAGTCCCAAATGACCTCCGGACACCTGATCGACGTCCGCGCGGGACGAGGCCCTGCAGGCATCGGCAGTATCATCACAAACCTGCAGACTGACATCGAAACGCTGGGCAGCGAAATCAACCTGATTGCAGGTTCCAGAGGCGGTAACCTGCTGCTGACCGACGCCGCCATCTATACCGCCGGCCCAATCACGCTCTCAGCTCCGGCAGGCTCCCTGATTCATTCCGGTGGCATGATTATCGCTGACTCTCTCACTGCAACCGTCAGAAACAATATCGAAGCCAATCTTGACGTGCGGACGGTGACTGCATCATCGACCGGTTCCGGATCCATCACACTTCAGACCAACGGGCCCGTGACACTTGCCAGCGTCTCTACGGCAGACGGTCCCATCATCATCAATGGTTTCGCCACCGTTACCGCCCAGAATGTCTCAGCCGCTGGTCCCTCCGGTGACGTCACCGTCAACGGACTCATTGGTGACGTCGTGCTCGGAAACATCTCGGTCGGTGGAGAACTCGCAGTGCAATCCGATGTCGGTCAGATCATCAGAATTCCCGGCACCAGCATCTCCGCTGACGCAATCCGGTGGATTGGCCGGCTGGCCGCCCCACTCGAAGTGAATTCCTCCGATGTCACACTTATCACCCGCACTCCGGGTGATGTCGTGATCAATTACACCGGGCCAGAAACCCTGATTCTGCGACATGTGTACGTACTCGAAGGGTCACTGACCGTCAACACGCCGGGAGACCTCGTTGTACTTGACACCCGTCTGCTCTCAACCAGCAGCAGCTACAGCATCCGGATCAACGCCGGGGGCCACGTCGATATCGACTATCTGGCAGTCGGTGACTACGCGGCCACTGAGGCCGAAGCCGCACAGATTCGCACAGCTCGCGGGCTTGCAGCCGACTCACCATTCACAGCCGTCGGCAGTGTGATCGTCACCGCCGGTGGATCAATCCGCCAGCCCGGCAGCGGCGATGCCGGCGTTGACCTTGTCGCAGGCAATGTCCGACTGCAGGCTGGTACAGGCATCAGCAGCCTCAACCTCGCAGCCAATCAGCTGATTTCCGCTGCCTCCACCTCGGGTTCCATCACCCTGACCGACGACGACGGGATCGGCGAACTGACCCCTGGATTGCTGGCCGGCACTCTCCAGGCACCAAACGGCGTCTCGCTGACAACGGCAGGTTCATTGAATGTCGAACGAGCGTTGGCAACGGCAGGTGGAGCAGTGATCGGCCTGAGCGGCGGAAGCTCGCTCACGCTCGCGCCAGCCACCGGTCAGTCCCTGATGCTGACTTCCGGCGGAGCGATCAACCTGACGGGAGACTACATCACGTGGTCCGGCACCAACACGGCAGGGGGGACGGTCACGGCCAACGCCCGCAATTCATTCGATATTCCGCTGGCCAGCTTCTCTCTCACCGCAGCCGGAATCTCACTCACCGCGGCCGATGACATGGCGCTCGACGGATCCATCGCCACCTCCGGTGCCAACACATTCACGGTAGTTGACGGAAGCCTCTCAATGGCAGCCGACATCGCGTCCCGACCGGGCGCCACGATCGCAACCCTCGAATTCTCGGCCGGACAAAACCTCAGCCTGCTTGAAGGCAGCATCCCAACAGTCCGGGATCGACTGTCGATCGTAGCCGGCCGCGAACTTGCTCAGAGTCAGACTCGGCTCAACTGGGCCGCTACGGGGCCCAACGGCGAACTGATCGTCACCACCGGTGGCAATCTGGTGCTTGGAGAAGCCGAACTGGTGCAGTCTGTGCTGAAAGCCGACGCCCGAGTCTCCATCTCCTCGCTGGGATACACAGACGATGCTGGTATCGCACGCGGCGGCAATCTTGCGGTCGTCTCGGCTCCTGGCGGATGGTCCACATCCCGCACCAAACTGCTGAACCTGTTCGCCCGGAACTACCTGCATCTGCACGAGTCCTTCACAGCCAGCGAAAAGCTTTCCATGCGTGGTGGACAGTCCATGATCACTCGCCGTGCAATCCTCAGAAACCTCGCCGGCGACATCCTTGCTGATGGCCCGGACGCCAGCAACATCCTTGCCCAGCTGAGCCGATCCGTGGCCTCCATCAGCGGCACAAAGATTGAACTTGCTGAAGGCAGCATTTTGAGAATGGAACAGCAGGCTGGCAGCGGAGACCAGTTCGCTGCCGACACCGAAATTGTGCTCACCGCCGGTGATATCATCGTACAGGTCGACCCCGTGGAACCAAGGGATGGTGAGGCAGAAAGTAATCGCAATGTCGTCGCGCCAAACACCACAATGGCCGGTGCTCTCACCGGTTCGGGCGGCCTGATTAAACGTGGTGACGGTGCGCTGCAGCTGGATGCGGACAACACTTACACCGGTCGCACGGTGCTGGAGGCCGGTCGGCTGATTATCAACGGTTCGACCGTTCCTGAAAGCCGAGTGGAAGTTCGCGGTGGCGTGCTTTCCGGCAATGGCGCGATCGGTGGTGAAGTTGTCGTTTCCAGCGGTGCTGTGCTGTCGCCGGGCAGCAGCCCGGGAATTCTCAGTTCCGGACCGCTGACATTGAGTTCCGGTAGTACCTATGTAGTCGAGATTGAGGGGCACAACCCGGGAACGGGCTATGACCGCACCGTGGTCACTGGAACAGTGGATCTGGGCGGCGCGACGCTGGACGTTCGCTTTACAGGTTTTGTCTCCAATGATGGGCATGAGTACATCATCGTGGAGAATGACGGTTCCGATCCAGTCACAGGACGATTTGCAGGACTGCCGGACGGTGCCGAAGTGCCGGCTGTCTTTGCCGGTGGCGGAAAAATCGGCCGTATCTCGTACTACGCCGGTGACGGTAACGACGTGTCGATCATCATCGACGAAGTGGCCCCACGGTTTGACATTCCGTCCTCCGGTGATGCGGAACTGGAATTCCGCATGATTGAAGAGACATTCCAGATACTGATCAACGGAGCTGTCAAAGACACGTTTGTTCTGGATGGAATCGAT
>JBEIEK010000067.1:0-21648 GCA_040382995.1 Planctomycetaceae bacterium | reverse complement strand
GAACCGCATCAGGAACGCACCAGGGCGTTACCGGCCGATTGACATCGACCGCTCGCCACAGGAATAACAGAGAACTTCAACACCATTGGCCCAGCATCCGGCCTCATCTCCTGCCGTCACCTGAATGCCCACAACTTAAGCGGCAGACGGCACTAACGTCTCAAATCCCCCGCTTTACACCCATCCGTTTACCGCGGCTTCTACCTGACGCAAGGGCGTAACGATGAAACGCCACACATCTGCACCGTTTCTTCTGCCTTTGCGCCTTTGCGTCTTTGCGTGAGACCAACACTCCTGTCAACGGCTGTGTCGGTTCAATCCCATCCGGCCCATGAGTTGCGGGGCACAGACGTGTTCCCACGCACAATCCCGCCACTGGCCCGGTTCCGCTCATGAACCGTCATTTGGGATCGACAGCGAAACACGTGGCGCGAAGTCCCTGTGCTCCCTCCGCTGCGGATTTTCAACGGGAGGCCGTGGCTGGAACATCCCCGGGAACGAAGCTGGATCCTTCTTCCACGCCAGGTGCAGGATTGCAGCGAAGGGGACCCACCAGACGAGGTCATTGGTCAATATCGTCCAACCGGCGCTCCATGGGAATTCACCATTGATCGCTGCATTCAGGAATCCGATGGGGCCGAAGATTTTGCCGAGGAGTCCCACGAGGACGATTGGCCAGTGCCGCACCGGGTTGGCTGCGGCAAGGCCGTATCCGATCCCGTAGACACCCACAATCATTCCGATGCACTGCCACAGCCCAGGGTAGTTTGGCGGGGCGATTCCCAGCCATGTGAATGGCAGTGTCGGCCAGAAAATTACAAACGTTCCCCAGGCGAGGTTGTAGACTGCGGCAGCGGTCAGAACTTTTACCGCCCAGCCCGGCACAGTCTCTGCACTTTTACCAACCATGAGAGTCATCCCGCAGGAGAAAATGGAGACATCGTTCACCTTGATCGATCCGTTTCGGTTATAGGCAAATTCACCGACTTTCCATCGGGATTCTCTGTCACATCGCGTTTCTCGTCTGCGGATTGCAGTGCCGCAGCACCACGACAGCTCAAAAAACGCACCAATTTCGCGAAATCTTCCGGATTCGGGCATCTGCTGACGAATACTGTATGGTTCCGGGCGTGTCTTGGACGAGTCGCCGCCCTCTCAGTCTTCGCTGGAGTCTTCAGGATGCTGGCACAACTCATCCCCCGCAACGGAGGTCCGGCCATAACATTGACGTCGGCGATTACGGTCGTCGGCCGCAGTGCTCGACTGTGCGACCTCGTGGTAGACCACAGCAGCATCTCCAAACAGCACTGCATGCTGGTGAAAACAGATGGGCTGGTTTATGTCCGCGACCTTGGCAGCACGAACGGAACGCGAGTGAACGGTCAGCGTGTGATTCGCGGAGCGCTCCTTCCGGGGGATTTGCTGTCCTTTGCCAGCGTTGCCTACAAAGTCCATATGGGCGCGGATCTCCCGTCGAAGGCGGATCCGGACCACGTCACCCAGTGGATGCCCACGGCTCCGGACTCAGGCTCGCAGGTGGCCGGAAAGCCACTTTCCGACTCCAGTCTCAGCGACGTGCGATTTCTGCGGGATTCTGATCTGCTGATCCCGGACTGAACGAATTTCGCCCCGTTTCGGCTGCCATGGCGTGAAAATGTCCGACATTCTGCCCGGAATTGGCTCGTGCTTTTTGGCCCGAACGTCGTAAACTCAGGAGTGTCCGATCTCCTCGTCCCCCCGGCGCAGTCCATGTTCCGACTTTTCCGCATTCAATTGCCGTTGCTGAGCGTCGTCTGCCTCTGCTGGACAATGCTGTTCCACGGGTCGTCGGCTGCAGCTTCCTGTGGCAATTATTTGCACACTCGGCAGGGGCCTCCGGTGCTGCATCCCGGCTCAGAATGGTCGGGCCCAACGAGGCTGACCCTGCGGACCACCGACCAGCACCTGACAGCACGCTCCCTCACTACCCCCAGGCAACCCTGTACCGGTCCGAACTGCGGTCGTTCCAAATCGCCACCGCACCCGTTGCCCGCCGCCATTCCAGCAGGCACTGTGGAGCGTGATGATCAGTGCTGCCTGTGCCGGACGCCTCCGGAACCTGAGTCGCCCGCGCTGTTTGCTGCCCCTGACAGATTCTCTGCGTGGCCCAGTGCAGACCCCCAGCCGCCTGACATGCCGCCGGACTGTTCCGGTTGGTGTGACGTATTTCGTGCGTGGCGTGTGCTGGTCTGATTTTCGCATTGGTTCTGACGACGAATCCCGCGTGCGCCGCGAAGGTTTGTTGTCTGCAGGGGGTAAGTGGTGATGTCCGACAAACCTAAACGGCAGGTGCAGCGGGCCATCGGTCCGAGGCTGCGAATCGTCTTCCACATCGTGCTCGGACTGCTGGCGATTATCGGGGCCAACAGCCTGTACCTTGGTGGTGTCACGTTCCTGAGCTGGTGGA
This sequence comes from Planctomycetaceae bacterium, assembly GCA_040382995.1. Taxonomy (GTDB): domain Bacteria; phylum Planctomycetota; class Planctomycetia; order Planctomycetales; family Planctomycetaceae; genus SXXK01. The sequence goes on along the minus strand of JBEIEK010000067.1, from coordinate 19,202 downwards.
ACTCGAAAACGTATCAGGACTATTTCTACAACTGGATGTTCCTGCTGCACGTGGTGCTCGGGCTGATCATCATTGTGCCCTTCCTGATCTTCGGCTTTCTCCACTGGCGAAACACGAAGGACCGGAAGATTCGCCGCACCGTGATGATTGGTTACGCTCTGATGGGCGTCTGTCTGCTGGTGCTTGGGTCCGGCTTCCTGCTGCTTCGCAACTTCGTGGACCTGCGGCAGCCGCTGCTGCGATCCGCCGTGTACTGGGCTCATGTGGCCGGGCCGCTTGCTGGTGGCTGGCTCTACTGGATGCATCGACTTGTGGGGCCTGGCATTCGCTGGAAGACGGGACTTGTCTGGGGAGGCCTTGCTGCTGCCACAGCTCTGGGTATGGTGGCCTGGCAGTCCACCGATCCGCGGGCATGGAACGTAGTCGGTCCGAAATCCGGTGAACAGTATTTCTTCCCGTCGCTCGCCCGCACTTCCACCGGGAACTTTATCAGCGCGAAAACGCTGGACATGAACGATTACTGCATGAAGTGCCACCAGGATGCTCACGACGACTGGTCCCACAGTGCCCATCGCTTCAGTTCCTTCAACAACCCGGCGTATCTGGCCAGTGTGGCAGAGACGCGTGAAGTGAGTCTGAAACGTGACGGGACTGTGCAGGGGTCCCGGTTCTGTGCGGGCTGCCACGATCCCGTGCCGTTCTTCAGTGGTGCCTTTGATGACCCTGCCTTTGACATGCTCAACCACCCCACATCACAGGCGGGAATCACCTGCACGGTCTGCCATTCGATTACGCACGTCAACAGCAATCGTGGCAATGCGGATTACACCATTGAAGAACCGATTCACTATCCGTTCGCAACCAGCGAGAATCCTGTGCTGCAATGGGTGAATAATCAGCTTGTCAAAGCCAAGCCTGCGTTTCACAAAAACACGTTCCTGAAGCCGCTCCACAAATCCGCTGAATTCTGTGGTGCCTGTCACAAAGTGCACCTGCCATTTGCACTGAACCACTACAAGGAATGGCTCCGGGGACAGAATCACTATGACAGCTGGCTGCTGAGTGGCGTCTCCGGGCACGGTGCCCGCAGCTTCTACTATCCCGACAAGGCACAGACGGACTGCAACGGCTGTCATATGCCGACGCAGGAATCCACAGACTTCGGCGCAAAGCCGCTTGATGATTCCGGAAAACTCAAGACTCACGATCACTTTTTTCCCGCTGCCAACTCCGGCATCAACTGGATGACGGGCAATGAGGATCAGATTGAGCGTCATAAAAAGATGCTGCAGGGGACACTGCGAGTGGACCTGTTCGGCATCCGCGAAGGGGGCACGCTGGAAGGGCAGCTTACAGCCCCTCTGCGACCTCAGGTTCCCGAACTGCAGCCCGGCAAAGCATATCTGCTGGAAACCGTCATTCGTACGCTGAAGCTGGGCCACCACTTCACGCAGGGCACCACCGACTCCAATGAAGTCTGGCTGGAAGTGACACTCACAAGCGGCAACGCCCAGCTGGGCGCCAGTGGTCTTGTAAATCCCGACGGAAGCGTGGACGAATGGTCGCATTTCGTCAACAACTTCATGCTGGATCGGCACGGCAACCGCATCGACCGCCGCAATGCTCAGGATATCTTCGTACCCCTCTATCAGCATCAGATTCCTCCAGGTGCCGGCCAGACGGTGCACTACCGGTTTCAGGTTCCCGAAAAGGCCTCGGCCCCAATCACGGCCAAAGTGCGGCTGCTCTATCGCAAGTTCGATGCAACCTATATGGACTTTGTGGATCGCAAAACCAAAGACCTTGGACGTCCGGTTCGCGGTCACAATCCTGACGCCCCCTACCACAACGAACTTCCCATACTGGTGCTTGCCGAAGATCAGTTCACCTTTCCCGTTGCCGGTGCCGCTGCTGTGAACACAGAGGTCACCAATCCCCCCCGTGACATTCCGGAATGGCAGCGCTGGAACGACTACGGCATCGGCATGCTGCTCAAGGGCAAGGCGGAGTTGCGTCAGGCGATGGAAGCCTTCCGCAGGGTTGAGGAGCTGGGACGCTTCGATGGTCCGCTTAATCTCGCACGAACACTGGTGGAAGAGGCTGGTCCGGGACAACTGGACGAAGCGGCTGCAGCGCTCCAGCGCGCCGCGGCCCACACCGATCCTCCCGCCTGGCCCTGGACCGTTCGCTGGCTCAGTGGAGTCATCAATCGCCAGCAGGGAAGACTGGCGGAAGCTGAAGAAAACTTTCGCCAGGTGCTGGAATTCCGCACCGAAGATACGGTGAAACGCGGCTTCGACTTCAGCCGGGACTACATGGTCATCAACCTGCTTGGACAGACCATCTTCGATCGGGCCCTGCAGATCCGCGGCACCGACCCTGCTGCCGTCGAAAAACGCAAAAAACGACTCATTGAAGCCGCCGAGGTGTTCCGGAAAACGCTCGACATTGACTCCGAAAATGTCGACGCGCACTACAATCTGAGCCAGTTGCACGCACAGCTTGGCAACGAGGAACTGGCCGCCCATCACAAGGCCGAACACGAGAAGTATCGCGTCGATGACACGGCCCGCGGAGAAGCCGTAACGATCGCTCGCAAAAAGTACCCGGCCGCTGATTTCGCCGCAGAGCCGCTGGTGATTTACGACCTGCAGCGCCTGGCTGGTGCGGCGGCGTCGGCGGCCGGCGAGTCGGGTGATGCGGCGGGTGAAGACTAGTCGCCCCCTGCTCCGTCGTCAGTCCTTCACTTCACAATCCCAGATTTCCCCCCTTTCACAAGAAAATCCGGGGGGAATTTTGTATCATTCCTGCAAGCGCCTGAATCGTTCCCCAAAACACCATTGCCTCCCGGGGTACGGTCGGGTGGCCCGGAGTTCCGCTGGATGTTTCCTGTGCGCGGCAAAAAGAGACGCCTGACCCCGGCGGCAGACGGCGATTCGATCCACACGAATCTGTCGCTCAGCCTCGCAGAAGCAGGCAGTGGCTGTACGCGACAGATCCTGCTGAATCGTTTCATCAGCTGCGATCCCTGCGCTGGTTCGGGCCTCGAGGCTTCCTCCGCCGCTGGCTCCGTCTCTGCATGTTCCGCCTGCCATGGTCAGGGACGGATCATGGCCGAAAGTCTGCTCACGGTGAACCTGCAGCCCGGGCTCTGCAGTGGCTCGCAGGTCCGGCTTCCATGCGAAGGACACGCGGGAATTTGCGGCGGAGTTGCCGGAGAACTTGTCATTCATATCCACGTGCTGCCGGCTCCCACATTGGCCGACGATGCCCGTGGCCGGCGGAAACTGCAGGCGGAAAGCACCTCCGCAGCTCAGCCGGATGCCGCTGCACCTGACCTTGCTGAGGGGCAGGAGCACGACGACACTGACGATTCCCTGATCCTCTCGCCGCTGACGGCCGAACTGGCCGCAGAGCAGCTGCTGGATGACTGTTGCCGGACGCTGCATGAAATGCCCGAGCAGACGCCGTGTGCGGTTTGCGGGACAGCAACCTCAGAGCTGATCGTGCTGTCTGTGCAGCATCGATTATTCACATGCGGGATCCCGATTTCCGTGTGTACGCAGTGCGGTGATCGTGCCCCGTTTTCCGATGCGGACCGTCCTGTGGTGCAGGGTGTATTTGCCGACCTCGATGGCTACTGGCCCGAAGTCGCCGGATTCCTCTGTGCCGGTTACCTGTGGCTGTTCGCGCGGCTCGTTAATCCACTGGGGAACGTCATCGGCCCAACATTGCTCCTTTTCGGAGTAATCATTGCGATCCTTGCGATCTGGGGTGGACATCGACTTTATGCCGCATGGCAGCGGCGATATTACGGCACCTCGCAGGCCCACCTGCGGGCACTGCTCCGGTCAGCCGGCATGCAGCCAGTCTTCGATGACGATCAGGAGGCTGAGGTCAGTCTGGTGTCGCCTTTGCCGAGATTTCAGCGCCCCGGGTCTCGCCCCCTTGATATCGGCCGGCAATGGCTGCATCTGCATCAGCAGTGCCGTGTGTTGTTTGGCGAATCAGAGCGGCAGCGTGCCGGAGTTGGCCGGTCCCTTTTGGACACGCTGGTGCGGGAGGTTTTGCTTTTGCAGCAGGAGTTTCTTGAGGCAGCCCCTGCAGATGCGGCAGAAGCATACAGCGTTGGAATTGTACTGCTGCCGGGTGGCCGGCAGGAACTTGAGGTGCACTGCTATTCAAACGCACGGTCCATCCCGGAACTGCAGGCCGCACTCCGTCGCTCGCTGCTGGAACTGCCACCTGTGACCGTCGACTGTGCCCTGCCGTTGATGGTGTACTCCTGCAACAGACACGGCACTCCGCTGCAGGTGCGGCTGCCGCAGCCGTTTCAGGGCTGGCGGAAAGCTCAGGGCGCACAGAATTTGTCGACAACAGCCAGGCCATCAGAGCTGGCAGAAGCCATTTACGGGGTACAGTCTGAACAGCGCCAGCTACTGACCACAGCCGAACACCTGCACGACTGGGTGGATCTTGGAGCACCGCTGCTGCCGCTGCTTTCGGACGAGTGCGCGCGGCTGGTACAGCGTCATGTAGAAGAGCCTGGCAATGCGCTACCGCAGCAACAACTCGCGGCCCTTCTGCAGCAATTCGCGAAGTGGTATCCCGAGGTCCCTGAAATTCGGTTTCTCCACGCACGGTCTCTGGGGCAGATGGAACTGCCGGAGCGGGCCGCGGCGGTTTGTCAGGAGCTGGTGCAGCAATTTCCTCAATTCGGCAACGCCCACGGGTTCCTTGCGTGTCTGCAGTATCATCTGGGACGCGCCGAGGATGCGGAGGTGACACTGCGTGCGGCACCGCGGAGTGGTTTGTCGATTGAGTTTTGTTTGTCGGTGGCCAGACTCTTTCGGGACCTCGATCAGCCGGGCAAGGCGGCGGGCTATCTGAACGCGGCAATTCTGCGGCACCCCTGCGAGGCTCAGATCTGGATTGAACGTGCCCAGCTGTTCGCTCAGACAGGCAATACCGTCCGCGCCCTGCAGGACCTCGATCAGTTTGAACAGCTTTCCGGCGTCGAACTGCAGACAATCTGGCTCCGCGGACAGTGGCTGCTGCAGCTGGGACAGCACGATGCGGCTTTGCAGCTCTTCGAAAAAGCGGCCAATCAGTACCCCCGAAATCCACTGTTTCTGCAGCTGCGAGCGGAGGCACTGGAAGAAATCGGCCGGTCGTCGGAAGCCGTCGCCGAGACGACTAAAGTGCTGGAACAGGCCCCCAATTTTCTCCCCGCGCGGCTGCTGCGAATTCACTCACTGATTAAAGAGGGATCGCTTGCTGAGGCGCTGACGGAAATTGACAACCTGCCTGATGATGCAGGTCTTGCGAGTGAGCAGCATTTGTTGCGGGGGATGGTGCTCCAGCAGCAGGGCGACTTCGAAGATGCACTCTGGCACTTTGATCAGGCCTGTGCGGTTGACGATCGCCCCATCCTCCGTTGCCGCCGCGTCGAAGCTCTCTGGAAGCTCGAGCGGCTCGAAGAAGCGCTCGCCGAACTCAACCTGCTGCTGACAGATCTGCCGGAGGCTGCTCCGCTGCTGGTTTTGCGCGGCCGCATTCAGTTGCGGATGGGACAGCCCGCGCAGGCCGCAGCAGACTTCGACCGCGCGATTCAGCTGGATCCACAAAACGTCGACGCACTGCAGGGACGGGCCGTGGTGTTCATCGACGATCGACAGCCGCAACTGGCCATGAGCATCCTTGATGCAGCCCTGCGAATCGAACCGGCCGACCCCAACAGCCTGCTCACACGCGCCAGGCTGTTCTGGGAGGACCATGAGCTGCAGCGAGCTGAAAATGACCTCACCAGACTCCTTGACCATGCCCCCGATTTCATCCCCGCAATCCTCTTTCGAGCAGAAGTGCGACTGCGTCAGCAACAACTCACCACGGCCCTCAGCGATTACAACAACGTCCTGCTCAGCGAACCCGAAAATACAGCCGCCCTGATCGCCCGCAGTCTCCTGCACGAACTGCTGAATGATCCGGAAAACGCGAGAAACGACATCGATCGAGCCACTCAGCTGGCCCCCGAATCCACCGATTCACTCACCGCTTCTCGACTCATGCTGCAGGCCTCCCTCGCGTTCGAAGACGAACGCTACCCGGAGGCCCTCGAAAAGGCTGAGGAAGTGCTTGAACTCCAGCCCGAGACTCCGCACGCACTCCGCCTCCGCGCCGCGGCCCGCTGGTACCTCGATCAATTCGTTGAAGCCCTTCACGACTATGATCAACTGCTGCTGCTCCCTGAACAGCCAGACCAGCCACGAACAGGACTCCTCATTTCCCGCGCCGCCGTCCTCGGTGAACTCGGAGAATTTGATCAGGCCCTCGAAATCCTCAATCCGGCAATCGCTGATGCACGGACCAGCCGAGGTCGTGACCTCGCTCGCGGACTCAATGCTCTCGGACGCACACTCACGGGCCTGGAACGCTTCGCCGAAGCAGATGAAGCCTTCCGAGAATCACTCTCCATGGAACCGGAAAACGCCTGGCTGCACTTCAATCGAGGACTTTTCTTCGTGGTCCAGGGACAACGTTTGGCAGCCGCAAAATGTTTTGCACTTGCACTGAGACTGAAACGCCCACCGCTCAGCCCCCGCAAACGCCTTCAGGCCACCGGCTTTATCCGCCTCCACGAAGTCGAACAGGGGGACTGATGTGTTCGGTAACTGGCACGCCAGGGGTGCTCTCAGAGTGACTCAGTCAGTCAGCCATTCCGGAGCTGACCAGGCGTGGGGATCAAACAAGCTCCCCGGCTTGTTATGTCCATCCCGCAGGGAGCGATGGTGAGTTTGCAGCTTCCCCGTTGAGTGAGCGGACTCGGCCGCAGGTGCTGCGTGTGACGCACGCTGAATGTTGGCTTTTGGCGCAGCATTCCCGGTCGTTGCCGCTGCACGCTGAACACCGCCACGCGGCTGTTCGGCAAAGATCGTCGCGGCCGGTGGTACAGCGGCCACTTTACTGTGAGCGCCAGCAGCGGAACGCACTGCAGATCCCGGAACGGCAGGTCCCGGAACTGCCGGCTGACCGGTTGTTGTGGTTCGGCCAAACAGAGTTTTCAACCATGCTGGCGCTGCAACCACAGGCCTGAACAATTCTTTCCGTCCTTCGCCAAGGGAATCCCTGATACCTGATACGCTGCGGGAGAAACCGGAAGGTCTCGGCGGGCTCCCCTTCCCTGGGCCACGCGCGACTGTTCCTCCATGCAACGGCGGGGCTGCAGTGGTCGGTGTTTTTGCCTTCTGCGGTGTTCTGCTGATCACTCCCTGTGCCTGGGTCGCCGAGCGAAAGTGCGAATCCGGCCTTGGTTTGATGACAGCTGATGGCGGGCTGTGAGGCACCACCCGCGGGCGCAGGGAACTGCCGTCCGCTGGTGGCAACGGCAGCAGTCCAGCCAGCCGTTCATCCGACATTGCTGGTACGGTCTGTTGCACGACGCGAACAACCGGCTCAGTTGGCTGTGGCGGTGAAAACTCCGCCGAGGTTTCCGGAGTCCCTGCAGGCTCAGCCGGAACAGTGGGCACAGCTGGAGTCACGGGAGCGGGAGCCGGGGCGGGAGGCACAGGCTCCACGGCTGGCTGTGGCATTTGTGGCATTTCAGGTGCTGGTTCGGGTTGTGGCCCCGGACCTGCTGGTTCTGGCGTCGCCGGCATGGGTTCAGGAGCTGGTGCTGGCACTGGCTCCTGAGGTTGTCCTCCTCCGGGCGCCGGTTCAGGCTCGGGTTCGGGTTCGGGTTGTGGCTCGGGTTGAGGCTCGGAAGCCGGCTCCGTATCCACATCAGGTTTGGGCACCGTTTGCGGCTCCGGTTGCGGCTCGGCGTCCGGTTCCGGCCCGGGCTGTGGATTCGTTGCCGCCGGCGACTCGGGTTGCGGGTTCGGCTGGGGGGCTGCCGTGGGTTCCGGTTCCTGCATCGGCGCGAATTCAACGGGCCTCGCCTGAGGTTTGGCCTGAGGTTCGGGCTCCGCAAGTGGATCAAATGCGGGTTCCGGCGCGGCCGGTGTTGGCAGAGCTGGAGTGGCCGGAGCGGGCTTCTCTGCCGGACTGCGTTTCGGTGTCACGACCTGTCGTGAGGCATTTGTCTTTTCGGCCTGCTGATCGCGATCGGCAAGTTGCCTGGTGATCAGCGAGAGCTGCTCTTTGACGCTCCGCAGTTCAGCAGCAAGTTCGGCGTCGCGTGCCGCATAGGGTGTGCTCTCAGGACCGGGGCGGTTGGTTTCAGGAGCCGCAAAGTTTGGCTCGGGATGTGGGTGCGAATGATAGGGCCCGTTCTGTGCTGGCCACCGGGGGACTCGCGGCTGCTGGCGTTCGGGGATTTGAGTTTGCTGCGGTCGGCTGGCGGACATTCTGGGAGTGCCGATCACACCACGAGGCTGCATGGCGCTGGCGCGGCCTGTGGCGGGGCGGGGAGTATTTCGTCGCATGGTTTGCGCGGGTTCGGGTTCGAACTCCGGCTGCAGTTCTGTCGGCTGGTAATCATCTGCAGGAAACGCCTCAAACATCTGTTCTGCGGCGGTGAACTCTGGTGGCTGCTCTGCCGGGCGGGCCCGCACCGGCTGATTCATTGGCGGCAGCTGATCGGGGATGGGCTGACGGGGCACCTGGGAGACATCACGAACGCTGTGCCCCACAGGTTCCGCCTCAAATCCCGGAAACTGCACCACGAACAGCGGATCGCCCTTGAAGGTTGCCTTCTCATCCGGCGCTGCTTCCCGCTTGCGCGTGGGCAGGTTCAGAATGAACAGCAGTCCCAATCCACACGCGAGGGCAAACGTGAGCAGCGTGGTGCTGAGCTGCAGCAGTGTTGGGGTGGCGGCACGAGCAGATTCTGGAGGAGCCATCCCTGGCGATGCCTTGAACGAAGGGGGGGGAGCGGGCGGCGAATTTCGAGACGACTGCCTGCAGGCAGAACTCGCCGTTTCGCTCAGATCGTCCTGTCCAGGCCGATTTCGTGAAGTAAAAATCCTTACAACCGTTAAATTCAGACGAATCGTCACAAATCGAGGTGGTTGTCGCCTTCGAACCGCGGCGCAAAAAAAAAACAGCGCGGCAAGGTCCCCTCAAAGCCTCCTGGCTTTCCTCACCGCGCTGCTTGTAGTCTGCATGTGGATCTTCGGCCCAGCCGTGATTAGCATGGGTATTTTGCGAAGACGGGATAACATAGGTTGGCTTTTCCGGGGGTCAAAGGAATTCTGCGCGGTTTTCAGACATCGGTCCGGACAAAGACTCTGAAAAAATCGCTTTCGGTCGGGGAAGTTACATGCGGAAGCAAATGCAACCCGGTTAGACTGGCGGTTTTGCAATTGCCTGGGCCGCAGGGGAAAACGTGTGTATGTCTGGTCACATTGTCTTTCAGTGTCCTGCATGTCAGACGCGGCGTCTGACAGCGCCGCAGCCGGAATCGGCGGCTGTGTCGTGCAGCGGCTGTGGCTGGTCAAGGGACACGGGTGCAGAAGACTATCAGAACGGCCGACTGCGTCGCTGTCGTATCTGCGGTTGTGACGATTTGTGGCGTCAAAAGGACTTTCCACCGGCGCTGGGACTTGCAATCGTGGCTACGGCGGCCATTTCCAGCAGCATCGCCTGGGGATACTACCGTCCGTTGCTTGCGCTCAGCTTTCTGTTTGCCGCCGCTCTGCTGGATATGGCGCTGTTTCTGCTGATGAGGGACATGCTGGTTTGTTATCGATGCGGTGCGCGGCATCGACGAACGCCGATCGACCAGCAGCATCCGAAGTTCGACCTTGAAACAGCAGAGCGTTATCGCCAGCTGGAACAGCGACAGGGACGCGGATGATCGGTGATGTGCAGGTGTAATTTGGGGGGAGGAAGGAAGCGGAAAGAGTGGAAGAACGACGTCGACAGATCGCAGAAGACCTGGCGGACGTGATTGACGGCGATGTCCGGATCGATCGCGCTTCCGTGGCGTTGTATTCGACGGACGCCAGTTTGTTTGAGATCGAGCCTGCTGCGGTGGTGTGTCCGCGAACGGCGGCCGATGTCGAGAAGCTGGCGGCCTGGTCTGTCGAGCAGCGGATTCCGCTCACACCGCGTGGATCTGGTACCGGGCTTGCCGGAGGAGCTCTGGGCAGTGGGGTCATTGTTGATTTTTCGCGCTACATGAACCGCGTGGTTTCGATCAGCGAAGACCAGGTGCGTGTCCAGCCGGGAGTGCTGCGGGAACAGCTGAATCGGCAACTCAGGACCATCGGTCGCTACTACGCTCCGGATCCTTCCAACAGCCGCATCACAACCATCGGCGGGATGCTGGCGGTGGACGCTGCCGGTTCGCATGCAGTCCGGATCGGTTCAGCTCGAGACCACATTGCCAGCATTGAATGTGTGCTCTCGGGGGGGCAGCGGCTGGAATTATCGCGGGAACGTCTGAGCGGCCCCGATCCGGGCACTCCGCAGGTTGTTCACTCGCAGGCTGGCACGGCTTCCCTGCCGGGGCTGACTTCCGAGCTCTCGCTGGCTCAGCTGACTCCTGCCACCCGCCGCGCGGATCTGCTTTCACAACTGGTCAGTCTGCTGCGTTCCAGCGAAGAGCTCATCCGCAGGCATCAGCCGCCGCTCATTCGCAACTGCAGTGGTTACATGCTTCGCGGAGTCCTTGAAGGGGAGACCCTGGATCTGCCGCGACTGCTGGCGGGATCCGAGGGCACGCTGGCACTGTTCACCGAAGCCACGCTGTACACGCTGCCGATTCCGGATCATCGCTCAGCCGCGATGCTGATGTTCGCGTCACTCGAAGATGCCGTACGGGCAACGCAGCTGATCCTCCCCATGGACCCCAGTGCCTGCGACCTGCTGGATCGGCGTCTGCTCAGTCTGGGGCGAGGTGCAGACGAGCGTCTGCGGGATGCGATTCTGCCGGAAGCGGAGGCGGGGCTGATTGTGGAATTCACCGGCGAGGCGGCTGGCGGAGTGCTGCAGCGGCTGCAGGACCCGCAAAAGCTGCTTCGCAGCGAAGGGCTGGACTTCCGGGTGACGCGAACTGCCGGGACCTTCGAGGAAGCCGAACTGCTCTGGTCGCTCCCGGCCCGCGTTGTTTCGCTGCTGGCAAGTCTTCGCGGCGATTCCCGGCCACTCCCGTTCATCGAAGACGTCGCACTTCCCCCGGAACAACTGGCCCCCTTCCTCCAGACTGCCCAAAGAATCTTTCAGCAGCACGAAGTGACCGCCACCCTGTATGCTCACGCCGCTTCCGGCCAGCTGCATTTTCGTCCCATCCTCCCGGTTCCCTCCAGAAACGAACCCACAAAGCTCATGGACCTTGCCAGTGACCTTTATTCGCAGGTCACGGCAGCCGGTGGCACAATCAGTGGTGAACACGGTGATGGGCTCTCACGCACACCATTCATTCGCAGCCAGTATGGCCCGCTGTATTCGATCTTCGAGGACGTCAAGCGGCTGTTCGACCCCCTGCGACTGCTCAACCCGGATAAGATCGTCGCGGAGACTGTCGAATCGCCCCTGCGGTGGTTAAGGCATCATCGCCCCGCCCCACGCCAGCCGGAGTCCGACGACGCCCCCCTGCTGCCTGTTATGCAGCTCAACTGGTCTGCCCAGGACGCCGCTGCCGCCGCCGTTCGCTGCAATGGCTGCGGATCCTGCCGCGTGAAGGACTCAGCCGGACGAATGTGCCCATTCGTTACCGAAGGCACTGCCGAAGATCTCGCCCCCCGAGCCAAGGCCGCATTGCTCAGGCAGGCCATCTGCGCAGATGGCTCCGCAGATCTGCTGCAGCACGAATCGATTCGCCCCGTCATCGAAAGCTGCTTCAACTGCAAACAATGCCAGCTGGAATGCCCCTCAGAAGTCGACATCCCCAGGATTGTACTCGAAGCGCGGGCCCAGTTCGTGCGCGCTCAGGGACTGACGCGCACGCAATGGCTGCTGTCACGAGTCCACACGTGGGCGCCGCTGCTTTCAAGAATCGCACCGCTCGCCAATCCCCTGCTGCGATCCCGCCCCGTCCGCAGGCTTCTCGAACGACTCACCGGTCTCGCCGCCGCCCGCAGACTTCCCCCCTTCGCCCGCACCTCCTTTCTCAATTCCTCCCGCGTACGCCGCCCAGATAACTCCGCCACACCCGGAACACCACTCCCCACAGTCGTCTATTTCGTTGATTACTTCGCGAATTTCCACGACCCCGAACTCGCTGAAGCCTTCTGCAGAGTCCTCGAACACAACGGCTATCGCGTCTATGTGCCGCCACACCAAACCGTTTCCGGCATGAGCATGGTCTCGGCCGCCGATTTCGATGCCGCTCGCAACGTCGCCGAACACAACCTCCGCGAACTCGCTGAACCCGCCAGCGAAGGCTATCCCATCCTCTGCACGGAACCCTCCGCCGCACTCTGCATCGCCCGCGAATATCCCCTGCTGACCAATCGTGAAGAGGCCGACGTCGTCGCCCGCAAAACCCTCGACGCCGGCTCCTTTCTGCTCGATCTGCACCGCACCGGAAAACTACGCCGCGATTTCACCCCGCTCCCCATGAAACTTGCCTGGCACACGCCCTGCCACATCCGCGCTCTCGGCCCCGAAGCGGGACTCCGCGAACTCCTCCTCCTCATCCCTCAACTGCAGATCATCCCGCTCGAAAAAGGCTGCACCGGTATGGCCGGTACCTTCGGACTCGCCGCTCGCAACTTCCAGCGATCGCTTGAAATCGGCCACGAACTCATGCAGACCATCGCCACCATTGATGCCGTCGCCGGAACCACCGACTGCAGCAGCTGCCGCATGCAGATGGAACAGCAGGCCAGTATCCCCACCATTCACCCCATCAAACTCCTTGCACTCTCCTACGGCCTCATGCCCCGACTCGCCGAACGACTCAAACAACGCCCCGCCGGACTCAGCATGGCACGCTGACCCCCAAAATCCCTGCTGCATCCCCGCTCAATCGCTGACATTCGCGTCGACTCTGATCACCCGCAACGGAGCTCACATGACTCCCTGGATCGACTGGTATAATTCTCTCGCCAAACCCTCCTGGACTCCCGCACCGGGAACAATCGGTCTGATCTGGCAGATACTCTATCCGGTCATCCTGCTCAGTTTCGGCTTCGTCTTCCTGCAGGCATACCGCACCAGGATTCCCTGGATTGTCGCACTGCCCTTCGCCATCAATCTTGTGGCGAACCTGATCTTTACCCCCATCCAGTTCGGCCTGCGCAACCTGCCGCTCGCCTCCGTCGACATCCTGCTTGTCTGGGGCACGATCATCTGGGCCGCTGTCGCGGTCTGGAAGCATCATCCGTGGGTCGCGATCGCGCAGCTGCCCTATTTTCTGTGGGTCTCCATCGCCACAGTACTGCAAATCTGGATCACCGCAGCCAACCGCGGCCCGTAACTCAGAGGTCTGCAGCTGTCACACCAGCATCGTGCCGACGTCCGGTGGCACAGCCCGCGTGATTGCAGCGCCAGTGTTCAGCGGTTCAGTCACTGTGGCCTCAAGCCGACAGCCATCGATTTCAGCTGGCAGCGTTTTCAACAGCTGCTCAGCTGCCGACTCAGAGCCGACAGGGATGCTGATCCCAGGTCCCCATGAAGACTGTGCAGCACCCCGAATCCCCTGTTGCCGCAGACCCGCCACCATCTGGCGAATGGCCGGATGCGAGAACGTGCCGCCCTGGGCCGCCGAATAGAAGCCGCCAACGGCATCGCCGTATGTTTCCAGTGCCTCAGCAAACCCCGGAGCATCAGCCTCTCGAATCGCAGGAATCAGACGGCTCTCAATCAGTGACACCAGCCGCCCGGAAAGTTCCCGAGGCATCTCGCGGCGGCCCTGAAACCACGTTTGCTCGGCCGCACCCGAAAGCCCCTGAGTATGCAGCGGACGCACCAGCAGGAAACGCCAGTGATCCGGGAGCGAGAAGCGGTGCACGCGAGTCCCACTGGCGGAACGGCCACGGTCCACCAGAAAGCCACCATGGTCGAATCCGGCAGTTCCAATCGCAGACCGTTCACTGCGACCACTGATCGCTGCCAGCTGCTCAGCCGACGGTGGCAATCGGCCACTCACCAGCCAGCCAACAGCAGCCGTCAGAGCCAGTGACAGCTGAGTGCCGCTTCCAAGGCCTGCGTGCGGAGGAATATCGGCGTCAAGAGTGATGTGCAGAGACGGTATGGTCTGCCGACTTCTGAGTCGCTGCAGCAACTTCGCAATGCGTTCGCCCGCGTCCGCCGAACCACCGATAATCAGGTCCGGACAATCCTGCGGATGCACGGCACGCTCCGGCGGCTGCTGCAATGACACGCCGAATTTCCAGCCCGGCTGACTGATCATCAGCCCCACGCCACCGAACTCCCAGCCATCAGCGGGTGAACCAAGGATCAGGCCGAAATGCAGTCGCGAACCTGTGCGAACAAGCACCTGCGTCATCCCGGCTGCTCCTGACGCTGGTGAATGAAATCCAGAATCAGCTGCCATGACTCCAGTTCCAGCCGGCCACCCGTTTTCTCCACCGCCGGCCCCAGAAACTGCAGTGCCTGGCTCACTTCCTGACGAGGAATCAGGTGCAGGCGGGTAGCCAGAATCGCGGCTTCCAGCACCGCGTGGCGAGCCCTGTTGAAGCCCTCGAATGGCCGCTTTTCTTCCCGATGGACAATCGTCGCCGGCATCCGACTGCGGGCACTCGAATCATCGACGCTGTCAATTGTGAACTCAAACCACCGACAGCAGTCGCTGAGCACGCGACCGGGAATCCGCCGAGCAGGTTCCGTGGAAGGCAGTTCGCTGAGTTGCCCCGTGACGGCCCTGGCAATGATGTCTACCCGATCCGTCACATGAAACACACCCGCTCGAACACTGGAAAGATTGCGAAACGTGGCCGACGGCTGGAATGGACGCAGAATCAGCGCGTCAAAGTTCCCAACGACAATGGGCCCCATCGGAGCCACATTGAGCTGCTGGGACTGATCCATGCTTGTAACGAGGCCTTCGATTATCATGCGGCGGAATGCGTGAGCAGGTAAACGGGTGATCAGGGCAGGCGTGATGCAAAGAGTGTCCATGGGAGACCGTGAATTCGCAAGTGACGGTTGAACTGGATCCACCAGACTTGCGAGATCAGAGAATCTGCGACACGCCCGATCACCACAGGTGCTGCTGACAGCCGATGCACGTATTGATAAACTTCCGGCCCAGCACACCTCGCCACGGATCGATTTGACAGTCCCAAAAGCGTCCCTGTCCCACCGGAGATCCCCATGCGTCTGCACCTTTTCCAGCTCTCTTCCGCAACCACCACGCTGGTCTGCCTGCTCCCGCTGCTGTCCACAGCCGCTACCCCCGTGAATGCTCAGGATGCCACAGCACCCGCTACTGCGGCGGCACCCGCAGCCGACGCCACACCCGCTGCGACCGCCGCTCGCATCGATGGCACCGGACTCGGCTGGATCACTCTCGGCGAAGCCGATTTCACGAATGTCAACTGCGATCCGAATACGTGGAGTTTTCCAAACGGCGAAATTCATTGCACCGGCAGCCCGGTGGGCGTCATGCGGACGAAAAAGGAATACCGCAACCTCGAACTGGTCGTCGAATGGCGGCACCTGAAACCCGCAGGCAATTCCGGTGTCTTCCTCTGGGCCTCTGAAAAAAACCTCGCTTCGCTCAAACGTGGTGGCCTGCCCGAAGGGATCGAAGTCCAGATTCTCGACCACGGGTATTCAGAAAACTACAAGAAGCAAACAGGTAAGGAACCCGACTGGTTCACAACCAACGGCGACGTCTTCCCCACAGGTGCCGCCCGCATGACTCCTTTCCCCCCGGTTGCCCCCAACGGCAGCCGCAGCTTCCCCCGCAAGAATCTCAGCAAGGGATCACCAGAGTGGAATCACTATTATATCCGTGCCGTGAACGGAGAAGTGCGGCTGTGGGTCAACGGTGAAGAAGTCTCCGGCGGCACAGGCTGCACCCCGGCCAGCGGATTCCTCTGCCTCGAATCGGAAGGCTCACCGATTGAATTTCGCAACCTGCGGATCCGCGAGCTGCCATAGACACGTGCAGGTTCCCAGTCCGACGTCCGCTCTGAATATCCGCTCTGAATATCTGTCACCCTGTGCAACACGGGATGGAGAACACCGATGTCGATTCGCCGCATGATTTGCAGTCTGCTGTCTGCCGGAACACTGGCTCTGTCTGCCGGCCCGCTGACCGCAGCTCCGCAGAACCCGGCTCCGCAGGCCACCGCTGAGGTCCGCGAACAGGCGGCCGGAATCCTCCGCGAAGCCGGTGTGCAGGGCGGCTTCGTCGTGCACCTTGGCGCTGGCACCGGCGAACTCACGGCGGCACTGCGGTCCACTCCGGGATTCCAGGTTCAGGGGCTCGAAGCTAACGCAGCCGCAGTGGCCTCAGGCCGGCAAAGGCTTCTCGATGCCGGTGTCTACGGTGAGGTTTCACTGCTGCCGTTCTCCGACCAGAGCCTGCCATATATCGACAACATGGTCAACCTCGTCGTCGTTGAACCTGGACAGACACTGCCCGAGGAAGAACTCCTGCGAGTAATCGTGCCCGGCGGCTCACTGCTCATCCGACAACCCGATGGCAGCTTCCGAAAAATCATTAAGCCACGCCCGGACAACATCGACGAATGGTCGCACTATCTGCACGACGCCACCGGCAACGCAGTCGCTCACGACGACGTCGTCGGATCACCCCGGCACCTGCAGTGGGTCGGCAGCCCCCGCTGGTCGCGACATCATGATCGCATGGCCAGCATGAGCGCCCTGGTGTCCACCAATGGCAGACTGTTCTATATCATGGACGAAGGCAGCCGCATCTCCATTCAGCTGCCCTCCCGCTGGAAGCTCATCGCCCGCGACGCCTTTAACGGAGTGATTCTCTGGAAACGCGACATCGCCAACTGGCAGAACCACCTCTGGCCCCTCAAAAGCGGCCCCACCCAACTCTCGCGACGACTGGTCTCCACTGACACCGAAGTCTACGCACCACTCAGCGAAAACGGGCCCCTCGAAGCACTCAACGCCGCCACCGGCCAGACCCTGCGAACCTATGCCGGCACCGATGGCGCCGAAGAGGTTCTGCACGTGAACGGAACGCTCTTCGTCGTGGTCCGCAAGGGAGCCGGCGAACGTGAACAGTACGCACCGGCCAATGGTCGGGTCGGTGATCAGGGAAAGGTGGCTCAGGAATTCTTCTGGAACGAAGAACCACGCGTCGTGATGGCCTTCGAAGCCGCCACCGGCCGACAACTCTGGGCCAGACAAACTCGCATCTCACCCCTCACTCTCGCCGCCACTCCCGATAGACTCCTCTTCCACGATGGCGAATCCCTGAACGCACTCCAGCCGTCCACCGGGGACCTCCTCTGGGCCTCCACTCCGGTCACACGTCGCCGCCAGTTCACATTCAACTTCGGCCCCCGACTGGTGATCTGGCAGGATGTCGTCCTCTATGCGGGTGGTGACGGACGGATGATCAGCGTCGAAGCCGCCACAGGAAAACAACTCTGGGAAGCTGAACATCCCAATTCGGGCTACCAGTCGCCCCAGGATCTCATGGTGGTCGACGGACTCGTCTGGTGCGCCCCCACCACTTCCGGCAAGGACACGGGCGTCTTCACCGGACGCGATCCCCGCACGGGTGCCGTGAAAAAGCAATTCGCTCCGGATGTCGACACCTATTGGTTCCATCACCGCTGCTACATCGCCAAGGCCACAGACAACTTCCTGATTCCTTCCCGAACCGGTGTGGAATTTGTCGACTTTCAAAAAGAACACTGGGATATTCATCACTGGGTTCGCGGCGGTTGCCTCTACGGTGTCATGCCCTGCAACGGACTCACCTACACACCCCCACACAACTGCGCCTGCTACCCCGAAGCCAAACTCTTCGGCTTCAATGCTCTGGCCCCAGCAGCCCCGTCACGCCCCGTTCCAAAGGAAGTCCCGGAGGCAGGTCGACACGAAAGCGGCCCGGCGTTCGGCACTCCACTGGCCGCCGAACAGGAATTCAACGGCGCAGACGACTGGCCCACATTCCGCCATGACAGCCGTCGCAGCGGAACCTCACGCCAGGACGTCCCAGCAGCGCTCAACACCCACTGGTCAATCGAATTGGGCGGGCGCCTGACATCGCCGGTAATCTCTGATGGGCTCGTCTTCGTTGCCCGCAGCGATGCTCATACCCTGTTCGCTCTGCGGCAGACGGATGGCAGCAAAGCGTGGTCCTTCACAGCAGGTGCCCGCATCGACTCCCCCCCCACCATTGCTCGCGGACGCGCCGTCTTTGGAGGCACCGATGGCTGGGTCTATTGCCTGAATGCCAGCGATGGACAGCTTGTCTGGAAATACCGCGCTGCCCCCATCGATCGCCGCGCCATGGCCTTCGAACAACTCGAATCCCTCTGGCCCGTCCACGGCAGCGTGCTCGTCCGCAACAACGAAGTCTGGTCCGTCGCCGGACGCTCCAATTTTCTCGATGGCGGCCTCAGACTCCTCAGACTGGATCTGGAAACCGGACGTCGACTTTCGGAAACCGTCATGGACGAAACCAACCCCGAAACCGGAAACAACCTGCAGGAGAAACTCAAAATTCTGCAGATGCCCGTCGGTCTGCCCGACATCCTCGTCGCCGATGACCAGCTTGTGTACATGAAATCCCAGAAGTTTGACCCGCAGGGACAGCGACTCGAAATCGGCCCCATCTCCGGTGACTTCGTGGAACAGGGGTCCGCACAACGCGGTGAAGGTGTGCACCTCTTCGCACCCATGGGATTCCTTGATGACAGCTGGTTCCATCGATCCTACTGGGTCTATGGTCGCAACTTTGCCGGAGGACATGGTGGCTATTATCAGGCCGGTCGCTTCGCCCCCTCCGGCGACATTATGGTGAACGGCAACGGTTATGTGTTTGGCTACGGACGCAAACCGGAATACTTCCGCTGGACCACAACCATGGAGCGACAACTGTACTCCGCAGCCCCCGAACCGCCGGAAATCCCGGAGGGCTTCGCCAAATCCCCGCAGAGTGGCGGGAAAAAGAAATCCGCTGCCGACGAAGGACAGTTCGCCCAGTTCCCCAAAGCTCCGGCACTTGATCCCACAGGAAAACCGATCACGGTCGAAGCATGGATGACCGCCACAGCCCCCAACGGCGTCATCGTCGCTCGCGGTGGCCCCGCCGAAGGCTTCTCGCTCGGCCTTGAAACCGGTAAACCCGTGTT